>CAYMOU010000015.1:0-32843 GCA_964392115.1 uncultured Defluviitaleaceae bacterium
TTTTCCGATTGTTCTATTTCACGTTGTGCAGCACGATAATGTTTTCTGACACGTATATTACTTATCATGAAAAACCCTCCTTTTCGATTTATTATATCATAACACAAGTTTAGGTATTGTCAAGTTTCCCGGGACAATACGGTCAGTGGTAAAAGCCTGAATATTAAGTGTTTTGGGATTATACCGGTTAAAATTCTTTGGGTTGTTTTTAGTTAAGATTGGGTTAAAAAGTTATGTTAAAATATTATAGGCTTATATGTCGAAAATATACGGTGATTCCTAAATAAAAATAATTTTCAAAAACACCGAGGCAGTTAACCACGGTGTTTTTCTGCTTTTTATAATGATTTATCCCACAAGGGCTAAATTTTTTTATTCTTTCTCGTTGGTTGCAGATTCAATAGAGCCCAAACCGGCGACATCTTTGTTGACGATTGAGGGATTGCCGTAGTATAAAATTTCACCCACTCCGCTTATTTCCGCATTTAACTTTTCTGTAGCATAAACTTTTGCGTTTGCAGCGCCGGAGATTTCCACGTCGGTTTCTACTGTTTTAAATTCGGAGGCGTCTATATCGGAGGCCCCTGAAATTTCAATGTTACAGGTATTGCTTTCGCCCTTGATTTTTATATCACTAGCCCCGGATATATCCAACGAGAAGTTATCCAATTTACCAAAGCTGAATGCACCTTCAAAAGCTCCGCTGAATCTGGCGTTGAAGTTTGTGGCGTTGGGTTGATTAATGTCTACTGATAATTCTCCGTCCAGGGTGACGTCTTCTATTACTGAGCCTACATTTAGGGTAAAGTTATCTGTCATATAAAATTTATCGTTATCACCGGAGACGGTAATGGTTTTGGCTGAATTGTCTACATCTATATTAATGGTTTCAAGTAGGTTTTTATCGGTGGTAAGAGTTACAAAATTACCAAAGCTTTCGTCAATGATTATTTTTTTGGACTTGTTATCTCCGCTAAATCCAAAGTTAATGTCTCTTATAACCAAGCTGTATCCTGATGCTGCTAATTCCTTAGAAATGCTTGTAATTTTTTTGTTTCCTTCTAAGGTATCCATGTTATAAAAACAACCCGAACAGGTGATGGAAATTAACATGGATATGGATGCCAAAAGAAATCTTTTCATATAAATTCTCCGTTCTATTCTAGGTTGAGTTTGTTTTTAAGCAGATAATTTGTGGTAAAAAACGCTGCGGTTGCGCAAATTAAGCATATTGCAATCAGAACACCTGTAATTAAATTTGGCGCTATTGTTTTGTTTTTCAAAATTGTAAAAGCCAAAGCACGAAACAGTCCTATTTTTTCAATAGAGGTAAACACAACTTGCAGTAACAAAGCTATGCCGATATATGCCCCGAAAGATGCCGCAATTCTGTGTTTGTTGAAAAGCTGACCCAAGCAAAGGGCTGCATAAATAATAAGCGTGGTACAAACAGTTGAAATAATAACAAACAATTTTATTTCCACTATTAACCAGAAGTCTCTTGCAGATAAATTAAGCAAGAAGTGCATTATTCTATCCATCATAAAAGTATTGTAGGAAAGTATGAACAAGGCAAGCACCATAACCGCAACAGAAGCAAATGCCCAAACCACCGATACTATCATCTTAGACAGTATATGACTGCTAGCTTTAACCGGCAGGGTGTTCATCAGATACCCTTCATCGCATAGCAGGTTTTTGTAAAAACGCTGTATCATCATAAATACGGTCAAGCCGTACATAAAAACCAATAATGCAACAAAAACCGTCATAAGTATATTATAGGAAACCCCGAAAAACGGGTTATCTTTAAATAGGTAAAATAATTTATTTATCAACGCAAGCAAAAATACACCGGCAAAAATTGGCAAAAACAGCCTTGATGTAGCCTTAAATTCATATTTAAGCAACTTTGTTAACATTTGAAAACCTCCCTGAAAAGACTGTCTACGGATTTGCCTTCGTTTTGCCTGATGTCGTCTACAGTGGTCTGCATGACTACTTCACCCTTAGACAAAAACAGAACTTCATCCAACACCTTCTCAATATCCGAAATAAGATGAGTACAGATAATAACGGTTGAGTCCTCGGAATAGTTGGAGATTATGGTGTTTAGTATCAAATCTCTTGCTGCCGGGTCTACCCCGCCTATGGGTTCGTCAAGGAGATATAGCTTGGCTTGTCGGCTCATAACCAAAATAAGTTGAACCTTTTCCTTTGTACCCTTGGACATGGATTTTAGGCTGTCTTTGGGATTAATGCTAAGCCTGGTTAACATTTCGTTAGCTTTTGCCTTGTCAAAATCCGAATAAAAGTCGTTAAAGAAATTGATAATATCGGATACCTTCATCCAGTTGCTTAAATATGTTCTCTCCGGCAGGTAGGAAACGATTTTTTTTGTCTCGATTCCCGGTGCTTTACCGTCTATAAGAAAGGAACCGGAGCTAGGTCTTAACAAACCGTTGGCAAGTTTTATAAGGGTGGTTTTACCGCTGCCGTTTGGCCCCAAAAGACCTACTATTTTTCCCTCTCCTATTTGAAGATTTATATTTTTTAAGGCCTGTTTTTTGCCGTAACTTTTGTTCAAGTCCTTACATTCCAGAAGAATGCTCATTTTGTTCCTCCTCGTCCGTCTGCTCGATTATACTGATAACGTCATTTTTTCCGTACCCGATATTTTTCATGTTATCTAAAAATTCTTTGGTATATTCCTTGGCTATGCTATCCCTGGCCTGATCAATCATGGTTTTATCCTCCGTAATAAACCGTCCGCTTGTTCTTTGGGAATAAATTAATCCGCTTTGCTCCAATTCGGCTAAAGCCCTTTGCATGGTGTTTGGATTAACCGCCGCATTTGCCGCTAAGTCTCTGACCGACGGCAATTTGTCACCGGGCAAATATATTCCTGCAACAATCTGCATTTGAATCTGCTCCATCAGTTGCTTGAATATAGGCCTTTCTGATTTCAAGGTCCAATCCAAAATTACACCTCCTTTGTACTATTGTATTAATAGATTAATACAATAGTACAGTAATACAATTTATTTGTCAATAGTTATTTAAAATTTTTTATTATAATTTTAATCGGTATCTTACGGATTAGTGTTTACAATTCTGCCTGTCGGTATATTAATTAGTTTTCGAAATCATAGAAATCATAAAATATAAAAAGCAACCGCCGGTTTGGTAGGGAATACCAAATCGGCGGTTGCTTTTTATGTCTCTTGCATTACATTGCACTCAAGTCCTTCTTGTTCCAAGCATTCTTTAAGCTTTTGAACATTCAACCTATGGTTCTTAAAGCTGCCGGTAATCTTCCCGTCTTTGATTGCAATAATAGAATCGCTGATTCCTATAACTTCTTTGATGTCGCTGCATAAAAACAGTATGCCCTTACCCCGGGTTTTCAGCTCGTTAATAATGTTGTATATGTCTATTTTCGAAATACAGTCTATGCTGTCGGTTAGGTTTTCAAAAATAAACACTTCCACCTTGGACAATATGCTTCTTGCCAAAAATACCTTCCTAAGGTCGCCTTCACTAAGTGACTCAATAGGCGAAGACGGAGTAGCCTTAATATTAAGAATATTAATATACCGCTGGCAGATTATGTCCTGCTGCAGTTTACTGCGTTCCCGTTTAACCACGTTAAAGGGCAGCATATTCCGACATACCGAGCCGCCTGTAAAAACCCATTCGTGTAGAGACGCTGAAGACAGATATATAATACCGTTTTCTAATGCAGACTGGGGTTTTAGCTTTTTAATTTTTCTTTTACCTATGGTTATTTCTGTCTCTCCGCCAAACAACATTCGGTAAAACCGGTTGCTGTCCCTTAACCCGGAGCCTACCACACCTACAATTTCACCCTCGTGTACAGAGATGCAAAATTCATCAGGCTTATCTCGGTGTCTCAGAGAAAACAATTCTTCGCCCTTGCGGCTGTGTAGCTTTGGGGTTCTTTCCGCTGAATTTTCAAATATTATTTCGGCAATTTCTTTTTCCGAAAAGTTGCTGCTGAGTTCAAACGGAATCAGTTTGTTATAGCGAATAAATCCTATGTAGTCTGCAAGGGACAAAACCATATCCAGCTTATGGGAAATATAGAGTATGCTTACGCCCTGTGCTTTAAAGTCGGACAAAATATCCTTTATAACCTCTTTATGACGTTTGCCCAGAGCCGTATCGATTTCATCCACAACCAGTAGCTTTACACCCAACAGTTTTGCACGCAAAAATTCAAACAAAACACGGTCGGGATTATTCATTTCACCAACTAAGTCATTGGGCTGCATATTCAATCCGTACCGGTTTGCAAAGGCTGTAATTTCGTTAATTAGCCGCTTGCGTTGAGTAAACAGCGAAAATCTGCGGCTGCCGGATAAGCTGTGCTGCATATTTTGATACAGCGTTTCACCGGGAAACAGGCCGGAATATTCGCTTATCATCACAACACCCAGAGATACCGCAAGCACGGTATTCCACTCCTCATAGGTTTTTCCTTCAAACCGCAGAGTTCCGCTGTCAAGTGTCTGTTCTCCGCTCACCAGTTTTGCCTGCATATTTTTGCCCGGGCCGTTATAGCCTATCAAGCAATATGCCTTTCCTCGTTCCAGCGTAAGGCTGATGTCGTCCAACACCACTGTTTCTCCGAAATGTTTAGTCCCGTGGATTAACTCAAATAAGGGCTGTTGTATGCACAAATGTTTCACCGGCCTTTTTCTGTCAGAATATACTTATTCCTTTAAAAACAGATGAAAAAAATTGTTTCCGTGGCGTAACAAAATCTATGGTTAATTCTTTATTAATCCTTGAAAAAAGCAATATTCGGTTAGTAACATGGGTTTGTATTTCTTATTATGATTATATCATGGATTAATTCATAAGGAAATGGCATGAAGAAAATAAACTGTCATTCTGTCAATGATAAATGTCAGAATGTTCTGTTTAATTTATAGGGATTTTCTGCTTTGAATGGTCACCTCACTTTAGATACATTAAAATACCCGATTCAATACCCTATCATAATGTTAACATAAATAGAGAAACTCTTGTGAACTGTACCAAAGCACAATTTTTTATGTATTATGAAAACTATATGGATAGGGTTAAGATTCATATGGACAATATTCCGATTTAATTGAAAATAATAATATAGTTATGGTATAGTTTTTATAATTGATGAGGTGGGGTGAGCATATCAAAAAATCCTTATTAATCTGTACAACGTTTATGGGTATGATTATATCCGTTTTGGTTATGGTGAACTTATCCGAAAAAAAACAAGACCCAAGGGAAACTTTGATTATTGCTATGCCGGACAGCTCATTTATCCGTAATATTGATACTAACTACTATAAAATGTGGCTTGAAGAAAAAACCGGCCTGAATCTACAAATAAATTTTATCCCCGAAACCTATTCGGCAGAGTATTTGGAGAAAATCATTGCCTCGGAAAATGTAAGGACGGATATATTTCTGTCATTTAATCAAAACAGTGACTTTTTGGCTAATCACACCCTTATGCAGGAATACGGCGAAAAGGGTTATATTATCCCATTAAATTCCTTTGCCTCGGAAGACACGAATTTTGGGCAAATAATCAAATCATTCGAGCCTTACGATTTGAAAACGGCTATCAGCTCCAAAGACGGTATTTTGTATTATGTACCGGCGCTTGATATTTCGGATACCTCTCAAACAGCACAGGTCTACTGGATTAACATAAATTGGTTAAAAAAGCTCAAGCTTACCATCCCTCAGTCTACCCAAGAACTTTACGATGTTTTGCTTGCCTTTAAAAATAATGACCCAAACAAGAATGGTCTGAAAGATGAAATTCCGCTGGCAGGGTCTACGGACAACCCCGGTTTTGAAAGTTATAACTTTATAATCAATTCTTTTATATATAACGACCCGGACAATTCACGAACATTTGTAGAAAACGGAAAGGTTCGCTTTGCACCGCTTACCCCACAGTGGCGAGAGGCCATGCAGTATTTAAATAAGCTGTACGAAGAAAGGCTGTTGCACCCATTACAATTTAAGCTGGATAAGAAACAGCTTTCGGAACTTGCCAATAACCCGGCTAATCTTTTGGGTGGTTTTACATCTAACAGCATTACCGATATATTGCTTCAAAGTTCACCGGAAATAATGAGCAATTTCATACACCTGCCGCCGCTGTCCGGGCCGGACGGAATAAGGCGCTCTACAATTAAGACACCTCTGCCGAAAATCGGCGGGGTAATAACCTCTAATTGTAAGAACCCGGAAGCCGCATTTAAACTGTTGGATTTAATGATGAGCGAAGAAGCTTTTTTAATTTCATGGTACGGTGAAAAGGGTGTGGATTGGGACGACGCAGCCGCTACCGATATAGATGCATACGGAAAACCGGCCATAATTAAGGTGAAAAACCTACTGAATGATAAAATGCAAAACAAGCATTTATGCAAGGCCGGCCCTTTTTATACATACCCCAAGTACATAAACAGCGTAACTTGGAGCGGTTCCGATGCCGACCATGCCTATGTAAACGCCAGAGCATATCGTATTTATGAAATGTACCGCCCGGACCGGCATATGATTTTTATTATGTTTTCCGGAGACGAAGCTGTAGAAAAACAGGCACTTCGAAATGAAATCGACGCTTACACCAATGGCCGGTTAATTGATTTTATTACAGGAAAAACAGACCCCTTTGACGATAGAATTTGGAATTATTATTTGGAAGGTTATGAATCCATAGGGCTTGATAAATTTATCAATGATGTTCAGGAAGTTTACGATACCCTTGAAAACAGTGATTGAGGTGACCGACAAATGAAAAAACTGTTTTTTTTATTTGTAATCCTTGTCTTATTTTCAGGCTGTGAAAGTCAGCCGGAAAATAGGCCGGTTGAAGAATGGTCAAAAAATGCTGCGTTAGATGCAGATGACAGCATTGAGAATTTATACGAAAAAGCACTGAACGAGGGTAACCTTACCATTTACTCCAGCTCTACAAGAATGGTGGATGTGGCAAAATCCTTCGAAAAGCAGTATCCCGGGCTGGTAGTTAAGGTGCATGATATACGCTCTAACGAGACTATAGATATGCTTAGAGACACGGTAGATTCGGGCCGGTATGACTGCGACATTATACTGTGCTCGGCCGGTGCCGAAATGGAAAATGAGCTTTTGGCTCAAGGTTATGTATTTCGGTATGCACCGGGCTTTTTGGAGGATAAGCTTGTTAGAGGTAAGGAAAAACTGCTGCCGCTTATGTATGAAGCGGTTATGTTTGCTTATAACGACAGCGCATATGAAAAGCCACCTATCAGTAATTGGTGGGAGCTTACCGAAGAAAAGTGGAAGGGCAAAATCATGATGCCTAACCCTACCAGAAGCGAAACAACCTTTGGCTTTTTAAGTATGATAGTGCAAAACGAAAGGTTGTTTGAGGAAGCCTACAAGGCCGGATACGGAAAAGAAATAGAAACCCTTCAGGGAGAGGGCGCCGGGAAAACATTCATACGAAAACTATATTTAAACGGGTTAACACTGACCAACTCAAGCGACGAAGTTGCCGAGAGTGTAGGTGCCCCGGGATTAAATGAACAGGCAGTAGGCATTATGATTTCCAGCAAGCTAAGGCTGCGCAACGTGGGATATACCATGGCTGTGGCAGCTGATTTAACACCGTTCTCGGGTGCTGTTTCACAAAACAGTATAATGCTTGCCGCCGGAGCGAAAAATGTAAACTCCGCCAAGTTGTTTATCCGCTGGATATTCGGTGAAGCCGACGGACAGGGCGAGGGTTATAAACCTTATATTCAGGCCGGTTCATGGCCAACCCGTGCGGATGTAAAGGGAGAGAGCGATGTATCTCTTAATGAAACCAATCTGATTTACTTAGATAATATATATACTTATGAAAATAAAAACGACTTAATGGATTTCTGGGTTTCACTGGTGGAAAGTAAATAGTCCACGGTTATAAGAATCGGAATAATTGTATATTCGCATTTTGAGATAATCCATATGAATCGTAATTTTCTCCATATGAATCGTAATTTTCTCCATATGAATCTTAATTCAGTCCATATGATAGCCGTTGTAATTATGTTACTCTTGATTTGTGTTGTCACTAAAAGGCAGGGTATAGCCAAATTGATTGACACTCTCTGTTATTTGCTTGATTATGGTAACGTATCCGGCGATGTTCAATAGAAAGGGAGGTTTTATTTGAAAGATGACCGGAACAAACCGGTAAGTTTTGGTTAGGTACCGGTTAAGTCTAAATTAAAATATTAAGGAGGATTTTATGAAGAAGAAATTTATTGCTTTTTTTCTGATGATAGTAATGATGTCCGGCCTTATGATAGGCACTCGGGTAGTATATGCGGCAACAACAAATCTGGTAGATACTTACAAACCTTTTAATAAAAGCTCTAGTTTTAAAGAGTTTGCCACCGGTGGCGAAAATTCATTATCTATGGGCGGTAAAAAGTATCAAAATGCTTTCGCCCTGGATTTTTACGCAACTGACAGTTCAGCCTCCTATAACATTGAAGGCCTGTATAATACCTTTACCGGCATAGTAGGCGTTCCGCAAAATTATTCCGTGGGAACTACCGTTAATATTTACGGGGATAATTCCCTACTTAAATCAATGGAGGTGTCTCCGGATCAACTTCCGCAAAAGTTTTCATTAAATGTTTCGGCAATCAGTAATTTGAAATTTGAAGTACTGGAAACATCAGCAAACATCAATGGATTTTATACATATATAGGCTTTGCCGAATTGGAGCTTTCCGGCGGCTCTGCATCTGCCCCGGATACCGGTTCTTATTACGATGAGGATACAACCGATTCATACAGCGGCTCCGGAATTGGATTGGTAGATAACTACCAACCCTTTAACAAAAGCGACAGTTTCAAGGATTATCCCACTAGCGGTGATAAATCGTTTTCGATGGGCGGCAAAGATTATAAAAACTCTTTCGTTTTGGACTTTTACGCAGTTAACGGAAGTGCTTCCTATAATATTGAAGGTAAGTATAAAACATTAACGGGCATAGTGGGTGTTCCCAAAAATTATTCGGTGGGAACAACGGTTAATATATACGGCGATAATTCCTTATTGAAATCAATGGAAATTTCCGCCGATCAGTTGCCACAAAAATTTACTCTTAATGTTTCGGGCATCAGTAATTTGAAGTTTGAAGTCCTTGAAACATCAGCAAATATTAATGGATTTTACACATATATAGGCTTTGCCGAGTTGATGCTTAGCGGCGGTACCGCCAATATTCCTACATCTACACCAAAGCCATCCGCTACTCCAAAGCCCACACCTTCGCCTACACCGACACCCACACCGTCACAAGAGGGATCAAACCCGGGCGGCTTTGATTTGGAAGCCATTCAAGTTGGTGTTAAATTAAAATGGAATCGCTTATCCGGCGGCGTGGGCTACAGGCTTTACCGTTCCGATAACTCAAGGGATGACGGCATTTCGATTACGGATTTTTATATCACAAGCAATGAATTTGTGGACGTTAACGTAGACGCCAACGAAACCTATTATTACACAGTAAGACAAGTGCTTGCGGAAGCAAAACCCTTTGACGGCTTGCCGGAAAAACTAGGCCCGGCTTCTTCCAAAATTAAAGTTACCACCGGAAGCGAAATTCTGGGTGGTAACGCTTCTGATACTTCCTCACGCAAGAAATTTATTTTAATGACCCTAGACGACCCATATATGAGCGTTAACGGCGTAAGGGAAGAAATAGACCCCGGCCGTGGTACAACGCCTCTTATATTAAACAGCCGCACAATGGTGCCCATACGAGCCATCGTAGAAGCAATGAACGGCACAGTGGGTTGGAATGACTACACAAGGAAAATTACTTTAGATTATAATTCGCAATCCGTAGTAATGACCCTTAACAACAAAAACATTACTGTTAACGGATCCTCAAAGGCTATAGACGTAGCACCTACCGTTATAAATTCCCGTACTATGGTGCCCATTCGTTTTGCAGCGGAAAATTTAGGCTGCCAAGTTGATTGGCTTAATTCCACAAGACAAATAGTAATTGTTTACAGATAATTAATACTAATTCAATTTAAAACAGTAGATAAATATGGAGTTAGTATAAAGGCATAAAAATAAGGCCGGCAGGTGGCTAAAAGGCACCGCCGGCTTTTAATCTTGCTATAAATAATTGGTAGTGCCGGTAATTCCAAACAGAGCATTTTCCTCAAGTAATCTTACCATACAATATTCAGCATTCCGGTCCTTATCATCTTCATGATAAATTTCGTAAAGATAAGTCGGAACGAAATGGAACTTACTGTAAAAATTCGGGTCTCCTTGCAGAAACACAGCTTTGTAACCCATTTGTTTTGCTTGTTCACAGGCGTATTCTATCATTAATCCTGCAATCCCCATATTCTGATACTCCGGTAAAACAGAAATGGGCGACAAAACAAGTTGTGTAACCAAGCCCTTTGTAGTTGTAATATTTGTTTTATATAAGGTTATTTGTCCTATAATTTTATGGTTCTGCAAGGTTGCCACGAAAGATAGCCCGGGGATAAATGTATCTTTCTTGCGAACATTGTTTAAGTAATCGGCAACCTCAAAATCATTTATTGCGGAAAAAGCAGTATGTACCACATTATATACTTCCGGATAATCTTCCGGAGTTTCCGTTCTGATTGTAATATCCAAGCCCGATTTACAAAGCATATGTGTTCTCCCTTATAAAAAATTTTTCTATTCAAAAGTATAACATAAAGCTTATATAATACAATTATTTCTACACATTAAAAAAGAAGCCTTAGACAAGGCTTCTTTTTTTAATCTTTGTTCCGGTAAGGGTAAAGTCAACAGCTATTTTTAAATCCCACGTATGGAATAGATAATTAAGCAAAGATTAAGATAACAGGTAAATTAAATTTAAGTATTTAAAAGCTCAGGTGAATTTCTTTGAATATAAAGCAAAAATTTTTATTGATTTACCCCATTTTTATTGTTGCTACCATGCTTTTGTTGTTTCCTATGCTAACAGAGCAGCTTGGAAAAGCAACCGGTTTTGTGGTTTCCAATTTGGCTTATTGGTTATTCTGCGTAATACCGGCAGTTGTTATTTTTAAAGGTACAAGAAAGCTGAAAGAAATGTATACTCTCAATTTCTCTAAGCATAAAATCTATACTTTTTTAGCCTTTCTTCCTGCTGTTGTTACGGCTATGGTTTCATTTGTTCCCATTATAGGCAAAGCCGGTATTGTAACCGTCTTGACGGCTGTTCCTATAGCTATAGTTAACGGCACGGTTGAAGAATTATTTTGGAGAGGAACCTATAACAAGGCCTTCGGGCGATTTGTTTTCGCCTTTTTATATCCAACTATAATGTTTACGGCATGGCACGTAGCCTTAACTTTTTCAAAGGGTATAGAATACAAAGGCGGAGATTTTATTTTGCTGGCAGGTGCGGCAATTACAGGCATACTGTACGGGCTGACTTGCTACAAGACAAAATCGCTGGGTATTATCACCCTATCCCACATATTAACCAACTTTTTCGGATACTGCGGAATGTTATACGACAACCGTTTGATAAGATAACATAATTCGTTTTTATTCAGGTGTGTTTAAATATAATAAAAAATTATAGCCTGAAAATTAGTTATCGTAAATTTATATGTTATAATTTAAGGTGACTTTTCATATTCATTTTTGATTTTTGCAAGGAAACAAATCTCTTATCAAAGAAAAGGAGAGATGATTTTGTCTACAAAAATCAACGCTTTAATTGCAATGCTTTTGATTCCCATAATTATTTTGGCAGGCTGTGGACCGGCTTCTCAGCCCACATCAACAACACCTTCACCCTTACCTTCGGCTTCTGTTGCGGAAAATGTACCGAATGATGAAAATGTTGAAGACAAACCCGAATTTTACGAGATGACCACATCATTTGAATCTAACGATGGTTTTATCACAAATGTGGAGGTTATCCAGGTTATGGCAAGAGGCTTGGATACCGATACCGGCGAACTCTACGATATGAACAGATACGTTGCCGGTAAAAATACCATTATCAGAGGTGTATTCGGCTCGGAAGTGGAAATCGAACAGGACGGCTCCGTTTATCTGGACATAAAGAAAAACGGAGAGGAAGTTGCACAGCTTCTTCCGCTTAACAACGGGGCATCCCAATATGCGTTTTTCGCACCCAGAAATATTTCAGACGTAAACAATTGGGAACCCGGTGCATATTCCTTTGATTTGGTTTATAACGAAAGCACAGGCACTCGCACCGTCAGCTTTAATGAAGCCCGTAAAATCAGAGTTTTGGCGGTACCTGTTCTTGCAAACTACGGCGGAAACGTTGTGGCTTGCGAAGGAGAGTGGCAAACAGCAATTACCTTTACAAGAGATACCTTCCCTTTGGCAACAGACGGTATAGACTATGTTTTGGGCAATGAATTGGACCTTTCCGACAATAAATATGACCTTACCACCGACGAAGGTTGTTTTAACGTTTGGGAAGCCCTATCTAAACTGCAAACTCCCAATAACGATTACGAGCTGATTTTGGGCTTTGTGCGTAATCGCCAAGGTGCCGAAGGTACTACCCAAGGCTATACATACGGTAAACCGGCAAATATCATTACCGAAAGTGACGGAGATATGCAACCTACAGTGGCTCACGAAATTGCACACTGTTACCTTGTAGGTGACGAATACCCCGGAGGAACCATTAACAACGCTGTAAATGCGCCACCCTACGGTATGGAAGGTTCCGATTGGAACGACAGAGGAACTATGACTGTGGGTATGAAGAAAGCTGTAGTTTCGGCAAACGATGCAGGCAACCCAAACACCGGCTCCTTGATAGCGGATGACCAAGTGCCTATGAATGTCAATCAGGGCGTCATGTTATCTAATATCGGCAGTTTCATGGGTAGCGGAAGTGACTACCTTGAACACTACTGGATTACCTCGGATATTTGGAACCAATTACATAAGGCATACGTTCCGGGCTCCGGTGATATGGGAATGCCGGAGGATGCTGAGCAATCCGGCGCCGGTAGCGGTGGAGGTGTGTCCTGTACAAGTTGTTTTGCCACAGTTAAATTCTCCGAAATTGAACCCTATGGTCAATGTGAAAGTTGCGACGGCTTTACGGCTTTTGATATTAATAACATTCCCGAACAATTTGTCTGCGAAGAATGCCAAACCGAGAACACCTTAACCGAAAACAATGTTTTCATTTTGTGTCCTTCTTGTGACGAACTTTTTAAATTTAACCCGGCCGAAAAAGCCGCCGCACAAAAAACAGCCGTAACTCAAAAATCCGCCGAACCGGCTTTGGTTCAAGCCATAGATATTTCCGGCATTATTTATGAGGACGGTCGTTTTAACCCAAGCCCTTGGTTTACTTACGAAACTGATTCTTCCAACATTGACAAGGCTGTAAAAGGCTCTTATTCCGTAATTATGGAAGATTCCTCCGGTAAAAAACTGTCTCAACAATACTTAAACATATCCTTCTACACCCAAAGCAATCCGCCCAAGAAAAACAACTATACTCCTATAAATGCCACTTTGAAATATCACCAAAACGCTTCCGTAATTAAAATTATGCAGGGCGATAAAGCTATCTATGCCCAAAGTGTAACCGCCGGAAAGCCCATGGTATCCTTTGTGGACGTAGCTATGGAGTATAAGGGCAAAGCCACCGTTTCTTGGAAAGGTAGCGACTCGGACAACGATAAGTTGTACTACGAACTTTGGTATTGCTCCTCAGACGAAGACTACCACAATATAGCAAGCAACATTACCGAAACAAGCTATACCGTAGACTTTGACAAACTGCCCGGCAGTAAAGAAGGGTATTTCTACATTTTTGCCTCTGACGGTGTAAATACCGTCGAAAGCCCAAGTGATTATTTCTCGGTACAATACAAGGCTCCGGAAATCATTACCAAGCAAGACAAGGTGCCCGAATTCAAATTAACCGATGAAATTAAACTTGATGCAGACATTTACGATATGCAGGACGGTTGGTTGTTTGAGGATGAGCAAGCAGAATGGACATATAAAGGCAAAACCTACACCACCGGGAGTCTACTTTGGATTTATCCCTACGAATTGGCACCCGGCGAGCATACCTTCACCTTGACCGCTAAGAACTCCCGGGGAGTTTCGGCAACCCAAGACTTTAAATTTAAGGTGTTGGATGACGAATCCGCCTTACCCGGCGACTGGTCAAAACAAGACGTAAAAAGTGCCTTGTCCAACGGATTTATTGCTCCTCTTGCAAACATTAATTCAGCCATAACAAGAGGACAATTTGCAAAACTCATGGCAAATCTTTATTGGACGGTATGGGAAGAAGGCGCACCCGAACCGGATTATGAAGAAAATGTAGTTAAAGACTGCGGAACAGACGATTATGACCAATTCCTTATGGTAAAACTGGGCGTAATGGACGCACCAAGCGGAAAATTCAACCCTAACGGCAACCTTACCCAAGAAGAAGCCGCTGTTATCATCTACAAAATCTGCTCTATAGCAGACCCCAACGTTGCCGAACCTATAGAAAACAAAGACCAAATGGTTGAAATTTGTGTAAATTCAGGCGTAATGGAAACAAGCGGAGATAACCTCTATGCCGCAAGCGATAAAATAACCGGTCGCCTTGCTTTGGTTCGATGTAACAGAACTTATGAGGCTATTTTCGGAGATTAATTTTCCCGAAAAAGATTATCAAACCTTGTTCTTTTATTAAGAAGGATTATCTGATTAAATAAATACGCATAGAAAAGAGGCAAATTCTTAATTTTAATTTGCCTCTTTTTTATGCGGTTTACAGCTTCTTTTTCCTGAATTTTTCGCAAGAATACTCATAAGCCTCATTAATATATTTCTTCAAATCCTCGAAAGTCTGCTTTGAGGGATTAATTACGCTTATCCAACCCATCCAAGCATATACAGGATGAGGAATGATTTTATCCGCTTGGGTAAAGTCAAAATCCATGTCTACCACTCCGCCGGCCGGAGGACGTTTTGGAACTACTCCGAAAATATCTTTAAAGGTATTTTTCCTGATTCCCATATTAACTCTGAACACATTTTCTCTGTTTAAGTTTGATGCTTTGTCGTTTTCTCCGTCTTTCTCTTTAACGGTAAGAATGTATACGCCACGTTTCAGTTTAAGTCCCGGGTTATAAAAAATCCCTTTTTCACCCCAACTTTCTACCAAAACCGTACCCTCTAAATTATTTAAGCAATATTCGATAATTTCGTTAACTTTCATATACTCTCCTTTAAACCTACTGTATAGTAGTTCTACTAAAAAAAGACAAAACCTTGAGGGAGAAAACTTTTTTTCATACGGAAAAAAGGTTTTCTCCCTCATACTAATTCCATTTGGAATTAGTCATGAAATCCCAGTTTCCAAAAAAGCCGAATATTAAATCGTGTATTCGATTTAAAGTAGATTTACTGTAATGTGCAAAAAATCGTTTGTTCGAGACAGTATACATTCTTCTGAAGCAAAAATCAATATAAGTATACCGAAATAAATATTTATTTTTAATATGACATACTGTTGTCATTGAACCCCGGTAAACTGTTAAAAAACGGAGGTGCTTATGAATATAAACGTACAATCAGAAAACGAACCTGCCCTGCAAGTAATTTCTGTTAGGGTAACCACATCTATGGAAAATCTGCCTAAGGCATTTGACGAAAATTATACCAAAATTCAAGCCTACATTGCAGAAATGGGAGCAGAGCCTGCCGGACCACCCTTCGGAGCATATTACAACCATGATATGGAAAACCTTGATGTTGAAATGGGTTTTCCGGTAACAAAGCCTTTGCCGGAAACAGACCAATTCAAATCAAGAATTATTCCCGAAAGAAAAGCCGTAACCTGTTTATTTAAAGGCTCTTATTCGCAGCTTGATGTGCCCTACAAAGCCGTCTACGATTGGATTGAGCAAAACAAGCTTGAAATTGCCGATGCTCATTACGATTTTTATTTAAACGACCCTTGTTCCGTACCCGAAGCGGAACTGTTGACCAAGGTTTCCATTCCCGTAAAATCCAATTAATCTGTATTTTGAAAACGTCATATGTTTTACCAAAACTTGATTAAACCAATTAGAGAGGAGTTCCGAAAATGAGTGATATGATTATTTGCCAAAGCTGCGGTATGCCCTTAGAACAAGAAGACCATTACGGTACCGAAAAAGACGGTGGCAAAAACGCCGATTACTGTAGCTACTGTTTTAAAGACGGCCAATTTACAGCCGATATTACCATGGATGAAATGATAGCCATCTGTGCCGAACATATTGACGAATGGGGTATGGAAATAACAAAGGAAGAGGCTATTGCACAAATGAAACAGTGTTTCCCAACATTCAAGCGTTGGGCAAAGGCGTAAAGATAGAAGCGGGAAACCGCTTTTTTCTATGCATTGGGGCCTGTACACACTAAGCTAAAATCATTCTTTTTGGCTGATTTTCCTCCATTCTTTGTCATAAGCTCCTTGAATATAGTCAAATGAACAAGGTATAGTAACAAAAGCTATTCTTCGTAAACGGTTCGCTCATGTGTTTTTCAAGGAAAACCCCCGGTCGCTCACCACTGAGAATAGACGCTTTTGTTACTCTTTAATTAGCATTTGACTATAAGTCTTCTGTTATGCGGAGTCGCTTCTTCCTAGAATGGCGAAAAATCAAGCTTAAAATTCCTGCCGGTCTATTACCGGGAACAAGCCCTAATTTAATCCACAAAATAATACGAGTTATGGCAAGAATAATCGTCCGGTGATGGAAATGATAAAAATAAATAAAGGACTGAACCCTGTAATTGAGTTCAGTCCCTTTTTGTTTTACTATTACCAAGCATTTTCGTATCTGTTTAATATACAGACCGGTTTATGCTTTTTTTGTTTCTATACCGTGTTAAACTTAATATGTCATTAAGCAATTCTAAATACGGAAACAGTACCGATAGGTCCGGGAGCGGCGGTTGTAAGAATATCTACAGGTCCGTCGGAACCGTTGATAAAACCAAATGTGTCTCCGGCTGTTGCGGCGAAAACTGTTACAGTACCAACAAGCATATCGATTGTGGAGGTTACAGCAATACCATCAACGAAGATAGCGCCCGGGAAGAGGTTCATATCTACTTCCAGTGCGGTGGTTCCGTCTGTAGGTGTAACAGAGAATTTCCACTCGACTACATAAGTGCCGGTTGTAAGAATTGTAAACAAACTTGTTCCGTCGAAAGCAAGATCGGGGCCGGTTATATTGGCACTATCCAAAGTTATAAGACCGCCAACAGGAATAGCCGGTTGATCTGTTGTTTTAAATGCATTTAAGAAAGAGTTAAATGCCGGTCCGGGTGCGCCTGTATCACCTGTGGGGCCTGTTGCTCCGGCCAAGCCTGCAGCACCGGTAGCGCCTGTTGCGCCGGTAGGGCCGGTTCCGCCGGTTGTTCCGGCTGCACCTGTAGAGCCTGTTACACCGGTTGCACCTGTGGGGCCGATAGCACCTACAGCGCCGGTGGCGCCGGTTGCACCTGTTGTACCGGTTGCGCCTATGGGGCCTGTGGGGCCGATAGGGCCTGTGGCACCTGTAGCGCCTACAGCACCTGCGGCGCCGGTAGCACCGGTAGCACCGGTTACACCTGTTGTTCCTGTGGCACCGGTTGCGCCGGTTGTACCGGTTGCACCTGTAGCGCCGGTTGTTCCTGTTACGCCGGTAGCGCCTGTGGCGCCGGTTGTGCCTGTTGCACCTCTTGCGCCGGTAGCACCGGTTGCGCCTGTAGCGCCGGTTCTGCCTGTAGCGCCTGTAGCGCCGGTTGCGCCGGTTGCACCTGTAGCGCCGGTTGTACCGGTTGCGCCGGTTGTACCTGTTGCGCCTGTTGTACCGGTTGCGCCTGTAGCGCCTGTTGCGCCTGTAGCGCCGGTAGCGCCTGTTGCACCTGTAGGGCCTGTTTCACCGATTGCACCGGTAGGACCGGTAGAGCCTAATGTGCCTGCCGCACCTGTGGGGCCTGTAGGGCCTGTGGGTCCAAGGTCATTTTGGAATACCATAAGGCTGGCTTGCACCGGAACAATAGACGAATAAACAATGGTATCTGCTGTTGCATTAACCAATTGAGCGGTAGTTCCCGCAGTCAAAACGTTGATAAGGGCAACACCGGTAACTTCTCCTGTTACGATGGGAGAATCACCCTGTATGAAGTCACCCTGTGATGAAGTTATGGCAAAGTTAATTCCGGTGGAAGAAGTTGAAGTTTGTGTAGCAACCCACCAAGTGAAAGCATATTCACCCGGAACGTTAAAGGTTATTACGCCGGTACCGGCGTTATAGCTTATGTTACCGTTAGTAAAAATAATATTATTAAAATCTACATTTGCTCCCGGCGCAACCGATGTGCCGCCGGTGAGTGATACTTGCAAGGAATTGTTACTCATTAAAAACACTCCTTAATTTATTGTGTTTGATAGCAGTTAACTGATTACAAATCTTTTAGGTTGAACTGTAACAATCTAATAAATTCCGATTATTTTTCGATTCTTCCTTCTGATTACCTTCATACTACGTTTTGTAATCATTAATGTTAACCGGTTCCCTAGCTGTAGTACGATAGTCATTAGTTTACTTGCAGTACTTTAAAATGTTGATTTTTAAAGCAAATACAAGCCTGTACAATTTATTTTATGATGTAAAATGAAATTTGTTACCGAATATTCTCAATTAATGATTTTATTCGATAGGAAAAAAATAATTTCAACGAATCTTGGCGTAATATGTAAAATTCGACAGAAATATACTTATAGTTTGCATAAGCGGATATTAATAAAAGATGTCTATAATTTACAGGAAAAGTAAAAAAAGCAGCACATTCCTTGTATTACCGGGTATTGAATATATTGGCTGTACAATGGATTTAAAATGTTCACAACTATTTTTGAAACACACTCATATTGTGAAAATCCTTACGGAATTTAATTTGCTTCGCAAATTATTCAACTCCGTCCAATTCACGTTAAATAAGCCGGTGCAATTTAAAAATCAGCACCGACTTATTCATAAACTACTTTGGCTCTTGCTTACCGTTCAGAATATTTTCGAAGTATTTTTTGTTGTATTGAATGCTTTCGTTGTCGGGTTTATAAGTAGCGGCTATATCGTTATGATAAGCTGCTTTTTCATAATCTCCCATTCTGTCATAACAAACGCATAATTGTATATTCGGTATATATCCATAACAATCAGGGAAATGAAAGCCTCCGGTTTTTTCGTCGTATTTTTTATCTGCCGCCAGCTTATACCAAAATGCTGCTATTTCGTATTTGCCTCTGTCAAGAAAGTATTTTCCTATATCACAGCAGATTTCTGCCCTGGGCAAGTCATAAAGAAAGCTTCTGAAGAGCGACATGATTTCCATGTAGTCATTTCCCAATTTTTTATAACAGGTTGCAAGATCGGCCCCGGCGCTTATGTTATTTTCTATCCATCCCTTGCCGCCGGTTAAAAAGTTGTTAAACTCTTGAATGGCTTCCTCAGTATAGCCGTTGTAGCTAAGTTCTCTTGCATAGTAAAAATGCAGCCTGGCATCAAGGGTTTTACCCTCCGAAAGCATACGTTTAAAAATATTCAGGTTTCTCTTGGGGTCACCGGTCTTTATTTTTCTGTGGCAAATTATTATGTCTTCATACACAACAGTTCCCTCGGGTGTTATTACCTCGTGTATTTCTCCCGTCCACTTGTAATTATTGCTTCTCTTAAATATTCTTTCCCTGTAATAACTTACGGTTGGGTCACCGTTTTTGTCAAAAGCCACGTTATATTTCAGCATAAATATATCTGTATTTTCATCCGGGTCTTTTAAAAGCTCTTTTAATTTGGTTTGGTCTTCTTCTTCAATTACATCATCCGCATCCAGCCACATTACATAATCCATAGTAGCTTTTGAAAAAGAAAAGTTCCTTGCGGCAGCAAAGTTATCAATCCAGGTAAAGTCATAAATATTATCTGTATAAAGTTTTGCAATACTTTTTGTATCATCGGATGATCCTGTGTCTACAATAACAATTTCATCTGCTACGTTTTTTATACAATTTAAACATCTGCCCAATACTTCCTGCTCATTTTTGACTATCATACATACGCTTAAAGTAGCCATCCCTATTCCCTCCATATAATGTCCATTCCCGGGATAGATAAGAGTCCGGATAAAGCCGTCAAATAAATCCTAAACATTTACTATTGAATTTCGTATATGGTGACATTACCCGAAGGTGATGTTGCCGTTGCCCCGCCTGTGTATACAAATGTAAGAGTAATTGCGCCGCCGGTTGTATCGGCAAGGAAGGTGCCGGAAACGCCGGTGGTTGCATTCAGAGTACCTGTAACGGCCCTTGCGGTAAAATCAATTTGCGGCGAGCCGTTTTCATTGGGCGTAACCTGAATAAATGAACTGATTGCGGAGGTACACAAAAGAAGATACGAAACGGAGTAAATGTGTCCGGACGCAAGTGAAATTGATGTAGCTGAGCTTTGAGCAATATCGGTACCGTGTATAAACGCCGGTGTGTAGCTTATAGAGCTACCGCTGGGAATTGTAGTTGAACTGACTGTAAATAAAGCATTTTGTAATGTTGCGGTTGTTCCCGCCGCACCTGTAGTGCCTGTAGCACCTGTAGCCCCGGTTGCACCTGTGGCTCCGGTGGCTCCTGTGACTCCGGATGCACCTGTAGAACCTTTAGATCCTGTGGGGCCTGTGTCTCCCGTTGGGCCGGCCGGGCCGGTTGCCCCGGATGATCCTGTTGCGCCGGTTACACCGGTTGCTCCTGTCACACCTGTTGAACCGGTAGCTCCTGTGGCTCCTGCTGCTCCCACTGCACCGGTTGGGCCAACGCCGCCTGTTGGGCCTATATCCCCGGTTGCTCCTGTGGAACCGGTGGTTCCTCTGGAGCCTGTGGTTCCTGTAGCTCCCGTTGCTCCTGTTGCACCGGTTGCACCTGTAGCGCCTGTAGTTCCTGTTGCACCTGTTGCACCTGTTGCACCTGTTGGTCCTGTGGGGCCTGTAGGGCCCGGTTGATCCTGCTGTAAAGGACCCGATGAGTCTAATGTCAAGTCACTCATAAAATCACCCCATTTATTTTTTGGTAACATCTAAAACTGCAATATTCGTATATTGAAGTTAAAAACTATTACAATATATGACTGCAAATTAACATCTGTTCACATTTGGGGGTTTATATAAACAAGATACAAGCCGGCACGCCTGTACGGGATAAGGCAACATAAGCTCTCCTTGGTCTTGAAAGGGGTAATGCCGAAAATCATATGTAATTCCTAAAGAATTTACTTGCAATTCATATACTGAGGTAAACAAATCACAAAAAGATACAAATCTTCATATATTGCGTATAGAGACAAGTCGGTATTTTCTTAGTTTGCAAGGATGGAGTGATTGACAAATAAAAATTAAACCGAATGACGTAATAAACCGGTTTGTTAACAGCAGACGGATAACAGAAGAATATAATCGAAGTGAATTGCGTTTATTAAAGTAACAAAATCGTACATTCGGAATGGTGAGTGTTGGTGTTTGTGTTTTTTCAAAACACAGGAAACGAACCGTTTATGGAGAATAGATTTTTGTTACTGCCTTATGTGGAATTTACTTAACACGTCAATAAAAAAGAACATATATCTATTTATAACGATAACTAAAGTTTTTTCATATGTAACACCGGTTTTCCTTAAAACAGCGGTTACTTTTGCAATTTAGCCAACGATTCAAGGATAAGTTGCAAATTCTTAGCTAAATATTGAACCGGTGTAAAGTTGATATTTCCCAAAGACAAAGCCCTTTAAATCTTAATAAGAACCTCCATACATAACTACAGATAAAGTAATATGTATTTATTAAAAACAACAAAGGAAATATCAATTCCCGAAAAAAGTGAATTGCGTTTATTAAAGCAACAAAAATCGTACATTGGCAATGGTGAGCGTTGGTGTTTTATTAAAACACAGGAAACGAACCGTTTACGGAGTATAGATTTTCGTTACTGCCTTTTGTGCAATTTACTGTATATTTACAGGCCTTTCGTCAAGAAACCGGTGCAAAACGGGTGTTGATTAAAATAATTCGGCCACTTAAATATTAATCATAAAGGAGTAAAAGTATGAAAAGATATGATCGTTATTACGAGGATGACTATAAAAGCTTTGATAGTTGCCGCTGTAATCGGGGTCCAACCGGCCCCACCGGTCCCAGAGGAGCAACAGGCCCTATAGGTCCCACCGGCCCCACGGGAGCAACAGGCTCTACCGGCCCAACAGGCCCTGCCGGTACAGGAACAACCGGCCCAACAGGCCCCACAGGCCCGGCAGGCGCAGGAACAACCGGCCCAACAGGCCCCACAGGCCCGGCAGGCATAGGAACAACCGGCCCAACAGGCCCCACAGGCCCGGCAGGTACGGGAACAACCGGTCCGGCAGGCCCAACAGGCCCAACAGGACCGGCAGGTACAGCAGGAATAGCAGGCCCCACAGGGCCGGCGGGTGTAACCGGTCCGGCAGGTGCTATAGGCCCCACAGGTGCAATCGGGGCTGCCGGCGCTACAGGCGCTACCGGTGCAACGGGCGCAACCGGCGCCATAGGGGCAACCGGTGCCACAGGCGCAACCGGGTCTACCGGAGCAACAGGAGCAACAGGTTCAACAGGTGCAACAGGTGCAACAGGTGCAACAGGCGCAACAGGTGCAACCGGTGCAACGGGAGCAACAGGTGCAACCGGCGCAACAGGTGCAACAGGAGCAACGGGAGCAACAGGTGCAACCGGTGATACCGGAGCAACAGGAGCAACAGGAGCAACGGGAGCAACAGGAGCAACAGGTGCAACCGGCGCCGCAGGCATAGCAGGTGCCGGCGCAATAATCCCCTTTGCCTCGGGTGACCCCGTTGTCTTAACATCCCTTATTAACGGTGCCGCAGGAACACCGGCCTTTATAGCATTCGGTAATTCTTCTCCCGGATTGATTCCGTTATCAGGCGCCATAGATTTATCTGCACCGGGTTTATTGGATATGGCATTTGTTGAGCCCAGAGCAGGTACAATAACAGACCTTTCCGCAATGTTCAGCGTAACCGCCGCTGTTACCCTTGTAGGCACAAATACAATAAACGTTGAGCTATATACAGCCCCTGCCGGAAGCAACATATTTACACCGGTGCCGGGTACTTTGTTAACACTGCCTCCGCTTACCGGAATTGTAACTGTAGGCACTGTAGTATCAAATGCATTACACGGTCTTTCCATACCCGTAATTGCTGATAATCGTTATTTGTTGGTATATTATCTAACAAGCACAAACACAGAAATTGTATCTGCCGTTACCGGCTTTGCAAGCGCAGGATTAGGAATCAGTTAAGTAAACATGGTTCGAAATTATTACGGCTAATACTGATTCCGGTTAAAACAGTAGATAAAAGTTTGTAATTTAGACAAAGATTCAAGGATAATTTGCAAATTTTTACCCTTGATTAAATTTGGAATTATTATAAGGATAAGGTAACCCTATAAAACACAAAATCCCGGCAAAGTCGCTTAATTGACTTTGTCGGGATTTTAGTTTGTCAGCTCTCGGGATATAAAATTATTTTGATTGCCTCTCGTTTTTTCAGTAAGTCAAAGGCTTCTTGCCATTGGGACAGTTGCATTTTGTGGGTAATCGCCGTATTTAAAGTAAATTTACCGGCTTCCCAAAGATTAATAACATTCCGCCAAGAAATATAATCGTATCCAAAGTGGCCTTTTAATGTTATAGCGTTGTCAATAATTTCGTTCAGTGAAAAATCTATGGGTCTTTCGTCGTAGCCTATTTTAACTATAGTGCCCTTTTTGCGAACCATTCCCATGGCTTGTTTTAGGACTACAACCAACCCGGCACAATCACATACGACGGAAACACCCTCGCCATTGGTAATTTTCTTTACTTCGGCAACAGGGTCTACCTTATCTGCAACAACTATATGTGTAGCACCGTGTTCCCTTGCCAATTTGAAACGCTGTTCATCGGAACTAAGCCCTATGGCTATAATTTTTGCCGCTCCTGCCGCTCTTGCCGCTTGTATGGAAAACTGGCCCAAGGCACCCACGCCGAATACGGCTATGTAATCTCCCGGCATAAGTTTTGCCTCTTGAACCACAGCCATATATGCATTACAAGCCGGGTCAAGTATTGCTGCTTCTTCAAAACTCATTTTATCCGGGATTGTAATAAGCGAATTCGGGAAAATCGCCAAGGTTTCGCCCGGAATTCTACAATATTTCGTAAAGCCGCCGTCCATTCCGTAGCCTAAACCAAGGCGTGAAGGACAGGACAAAAAATCACCGGTGGAACAGGCATAGCACCTGCCGCATAATGTGCCGGTATTGTCGGAAACAACCCTGTCGCCCACCTTTCGGTCGGTTACGTTTTTACCTACAGCGTGAATAACCCCGGCAAATTCGTGACCTAAAATTACAGGAGGGTTAAGTCCGCCAGCGTGACGTCCTTCTTCAAAAGCAATATCACTGCCACATACGCCTGCTGCTTTCACTTCGATTAGAATATCGTTATCTCCGATTTGTGGTACAGCTACTTCTCTAAGTTCAACATTTCCCTTACCGTGAGCATATTTAACTAAAGCTTTCATTATCTTTCCTCCCTGAAGTTAGCAAAAATAGTTTTAACAATCACCGGGGGTACTTTAAACTTACTTCATCAAGCCGGCTGACGAGCTGTTTATTTGAAATATTACTTAACCGGCGGAAGTTTGTCAATTGTTTTACGGGCTTTACCGGACATTTAACATATTTATAATGTTCATATTTGAATGGTTGAAAAGCTATTCCCGCCTTAACCGGTGTGTTGTATGAAAAACATACAGTTCTTTAGTATTCACCGTCTTAATAAAATTATATATAATATTTCCGATTTAACCGTCAAATCGCTAATAAATAAACGCATTACTCTGCAATAAGTTACTATAGTCGACAGTATTTTAAATTATTTATTGACAAATCCGTAAGCGGGTTATAGAATGAACACATACAAAACAAAACGAACATATCAGTAACTTGGAGGTGATACAGTGAGACATCCGTTTTTAGAGCTGGACCATGTAAGCAAGACCTTTCCCGGAGTTAAAGCCCTGAAAGATGTACACTTTGATATCTACCCCGGAGAGGTGCATGCGCTTGTAGGCGAAAACGGCGCAGGAAAGTCCACATTAATCAAGGTAATGTCGGGCGTGCATCAGCCGGATGAAGGAAGCCTTATTAACATAAACGGTAAAGAGACCAAAATACGGGGCGTAATGGATGCCATTCGGCAGGGCATATCGGTTATCTATCAAGATTTCAGTTTGTTCGGTAATTTGACCGTAGCGGAAAATATAGTAATAAACCAAATGATAGAACAGGGCAAGCCGCTGTTAAATTGGAAAGAGATAAATACCAAAGCGGCACAGGCTTTGGCAACGGTGGGTGCAGAAATAAACCCGGCTGAAATATTGGAAAACCTGTCTATCGCAAAGCAACAGATGGTAGCAATAGCCGGCGCTGTAGCACAGGACGCCAAGATGATTATTATGGATGAGCCAACCTCCGCATTATCCAAAACAGAGGTCGAAACCTTATTTACAATCATAGAAAAGCTAAAAGCAAAGAATATAGCAATTATGTTTGTCAGCCATAAAATTGATGAATTATTCCGTATAAGCGACAGATTTACCGTATTTAGGGACGGTCAATATGTATCCACCTGTAATAAGGACGAAATTGACCGTGACGGATTAATTGCCCTAATGGTAGGCAGAAAGGTAGAGATAAAAAGCTACGCAAACTTGTCCCAAAAAGCCGAGGTAATACTCAGCGTAAAAAATTTGTCTAAAAAGGGCAATTACAAAGATATAAGCTTTGACCTACATAAAGGCGAGGTTCTGGGCGTTACCGGTCTGGTGGGTGCAGGCCGTAGCGAGCTGGTGCAAACCTTGTTTGGTATACATAGCGCAGATTCGGGCGTAATCGAAATAGAGGGCAAAAAAATAAATCCTTCGAGCCCTTGGGAAGCCTTGCAAGCAGGTATTGCATATGTGCCCGAAAGCAGACAAACCCAAGGTTTGGTATTGGATAAATCCATAGAGCAGAATATTACACTGCCCTTGTTGCAGGAATACACCAACCGATGGGGCTTGGTTGACTCTACAAAACAACGTGCAAAGGTAGAAGAATTAATAAATATGCTGGATGTGCGTCCCAGAGATTCCTCTTTGCTTGCCATGCAGCTTTCCGGCGGTAACCAACAAAAGGTGGTACTGGCCAAATGGATAGCCACCAATGCCAAAATATTAATTGTAGACGAGCCAACCAACGGCGTAGATATAGGCGCAAAGGCGGAAATCCACAATATTTTGCGTAAGCTTGCGGCAGAGGGCATAAGCATTATTGTTATCTCCTCCGAGCTTCCGGAGGTAATGTCCGTAAGCGATAGAATTTTGGTTATGCGAAAAGGAAGAATTTCGGGCGAGTTTATTAACGACGGCATAACACAGGAAATGATTATGGACAAAGCGGTCATCAGTGGCGGTGGACAAAAAATTCTGTCATAAGGAGAGTCTTATGAAAAGCTTATTAAAAAAGAAAGAATTCGGCATTTTCTTGGTCGTTGTGCTTATATCCGCTCTTCTTTCCGTAATCAGCGATGTGTTTTTACGGCCGGATAACTTAATAGACGTAGCCAAAGGAAATGTTGTTATAGGAATTATGGCACTGGGTATGCTGCCGGTGCTTATAAGCGGAGGCATAGACCTTTCGGTATCCTCCACTGTTGCACTGTGTGCGGTTATTGCCGGAAAATTTATGGTAATCTTTGAGGGTAATCTGTTTTTGGTGCTGTTAATTTGCGTGGCGGTGGGTGCCGCCGTGGGATTGATAAACGGTATCATTATCTCTCAATTCAAGATACCGCCAATTGTGGCAACCCTTGGAACAATGAGTATTATTTTGGGCGGTGTACTGCTCTACACCAACGGCGACTGGATTACCAATCTGCCGCAGTGGTTTAAGGAATTCGGTAGCTTTAAACTGTTTGAACTGCCGGTGCAGATTATATTTCTGATAGCTGCCGGGGTGGTCACGTGGATTACTCTTCGTTATACCCTGTTTGGAAGAGGAATTTATGCGGTAGGCGGCAGTCAATCCTCCGCTATGCGTGTAGGATACAATATTTCTAAAATTCAAATGTTATTGTATATGTTCTGCGGCGCTATGACAGGCCTTGCGGCAGTTGTACATACTTCTATAGTTCAGCAGGTAGACCCCAACACCTTTAGCGGCATGGAATTAAGCGTAATTTCAGCGGTTGTTATAGGCGGTGCATCTACCATGGGCGGTACAGGCACGGTATTCGGAACATTTCTGGGGGTTGCTCTCATGGCAATCTTAAAGAACGGGTTGGTGCTTGCGAAAGTCCCCACTTTTTGGCAAAAAATCGCTATGGGTTTGATTATTGTTTTTGCAGTATCTGTTGACGTTATAAACCGCAAACGTGAGCAAAACAAGCTTGTGCGTGTAGATGTGGAAGAATAGGGGTGATGATCGATGGACAGCATAAAAAAATTTTGGAGAAAGTATCCCAACGAACTAACCCTTGCCATAATACTGGTTGGTGTGTTTCTGCTAATGGGTATGCTTTCGCCCGGCAAGTTTTTTACGGCAAACAACATGAGTACCATGGCATTTCAAATTCCCGAATTCGGGCTGCTTGCACTGGGTATGATGGCAGCCATCCTTACAGGCGGTATTAACCTTTCTATCACAAATATAGCGGCACTAAGCAGTATTGCAGGTGCATTTGTGCTTTCAAGCGAACTGGGAAAAAGCAACCCCACTTTGGCAATTATTCTTGCTATATTGGTCTGTTTGGCGGTGGCGGTTATTACCGGTCTGCTTAACGGTGCGGTTATTGCTTATGTAGGTGTATCCGCCATGTTGGTTACCCTTGGAACTATGACCTTGTTCGAGGGCATAGGGCTTAACCTGACTAAAGGCGGCTCTATCTCCGGTTTTCCTTTGGCATATATGGAACTTGGCAACGGCAGTGTATTTGGAATTCCTATACCCCTGCTTATATATGCGGCGGCAATTGCTGCAAGTTACATACTTCTGGAACGCAGCAACTGGGGCGTAAAGGTCTATATGACCGGCTCCAACGAAACCGCAACCCGTTTTTCAGGCATAGACACCAAAAAAACCCTGCTGAAAGTTTATGTGTTTTCCGGTGTAATGGCAGGTATAGCAGGGCTTGTCTTAATCTCCCGTTACAATTCGGCTAAGGTGGACTATGGTTCTTCATATATGCTGCAAAGCGTTGCGGCGGTAGTGCTTGGCGGTACGGACATTAACGGCGGACACGGTACGGTTGCAGGCACAGTTATTGCGGTGGCAATTATTCAGGTTGTATCCACCGGGTTGAATCTTTTCGGGTTAAACCGTTACATAATAGACATTATCATAGGCGGAATTTTAATAGGTGTACTGGCAATTAGGTTTATCAGCAAAAAATTGGGTGACAGCAAACGCATTGCCAAACGTGCTTAAAATTATGGATTGATACCCTTTTAGGGATCAAATAAATTTGGCAGGAGGTTTTTTATGAAGAAATTTGTTGCATTATTATTGGCTTTACTTATGACAGCAGCGTTGGCGGCATGTTCACCGGCCGAACCGGCACAACACACAGCGCAAAACAATACCACTTCTCAACCGGAAGGCGGCAAGACCTTTAAAATCGCAGTAATGCCCAAACTGGTAGGTATACCTTACTTTACCCAAACCGGCGAAGGCGCAATGCAAGCAGGAAAAGACATGGGCGTAGAAGTAATCTACACAGGCCCTACCAAAGCAGACGCAGCAGAACAGGTTAAAATGATTGAAGACTTAATCAACCAAGGCGTTGACGCTATCTGTGTTGCTCCCAACGACCCCAATGCAGTTATTCCCGCTCTGCAAAAAGCAAAACAAGCAGGCATTGTTGTAATCGACTGGGATACACCGGTAGACATCAGCGTAGTGGATGCTTCCGTTCATCAAATTGATGACAAAGTATTGGGCGAAAATCTCTTTGACTTATTGGTAGAAAAAATGGGCACAGATTCCGCTGAATACGCCATCATCACCGGCGGTCTTGCTGCCGCAAACTTAAACACTTGGATAGACTACGGCTTGGAATACGCTAAAACCAAATACCCCAACTTAAAGCTTGTAGCCGAAAAAATCCCCACCGACGAAAAACAACAGGAGGCTTATTCCAAAACTCTTGACCTTGTAAAAACCTATCCCAACATTAAAGGTATCCTTGGTTACTCCACTCCCGTACCTTTGGGCAGCGCACAAGCTATCCGTGAAAAAGGGCTTCAAGACAGCATTGCTGTAGTAGGAACCGCTGTAAAAGAAGACTGCCAAGAATTCTTAACCGACGGCGCACTTGACGTAGGTGTTCTGTGGAATCCTAAATCTCTGGGTTATCTTACAGTAGGCGTTGCAAAAGAATTGTTAGAAGGCAAAGCCCTCACCAACGGCATGGAAATCAAAGGCTTCGGCAAAATCGAAGTTAAATCCGACAACAAAACCATCATCATGGGCGCTCCGGACAATTACACAAAATAATCGATACATATTGATAAACAAAGAAACAGGCAGCCCATTCCGGCTGCCTTATCGTATTTTACCGGAATTTTTCATGTTTATTTGCATTTTACGGTGTTTGTGATAAAATAACAGTGGATGAAAATGTACGGACGTAGTGTGGGTGGTTATCCACCGGTCAGAAACAACTCCTGTTATACTATTTGCTTGTTTTGTCTACTTTTCAAAAGTCACAAGGTTTGGGGCAGAACCCAAAATTTGTTTTCTGAGGATACGAAGGAAATGCGGTGGTAATACCGAAGACAGGTTGTTTTGTTTACAAACTAATTTTGGAAAGGGATTGTTGTAGTTGTTCCAGATAGAAAGACTTCAGAAAATCAAGCAGATATTGCTGGCTCAAAAATCAGTGAGTGTTATGGACCTTAGCGAACAGCTTGATGTATCGGAAATCACCATTCGCAGAGATTTTGAAAAGCTGGAGAAAAACGGCTTTTTAAGACGCACCCACGGAGGTGCGGTTTTGCAAATGGACTATACCGAGACTGCGGCCTTGGATACGGAACACACCGGTCATTTCGGTGCCATACCCGATGTATCGGAGCGGTATACAGCACTGGGCAAAATTTGTGCGGATATAGTTGAGGACTATGACGTGGTGTTTCTGGGCAAATGCCCAAGTAATTTGGTAATGGCCAAAAGCCTACGTGAAAAGAACGACGTGGTAGTAATCACCAACTATCTGGATATTGTTTCGGTAATGAACGGAGATCGCAAAAGCAAGGTGCTGTTAACCGGCGGACAGGTGGACTACAACAAGATGATTATGCGTAGCAGCATTGGTCTGCCCTTTATCGGCTTAAACGTAACCAAAGCTTTCTTGCACGTACAGGGTCTGGATTTTGAAGCCGGCGTCACCGTAAACGATAGCGAAGACAAGCTGATTTACGAACAGCTAAAGCAAACAGCCGGAGAGGTTATTATTGTTGCAGAGGGAAATCTGTTTGGCAAGGCAGGGTTGTTAAAGGTGGACGACCTGTTCCAAATTACAACCGTTGTAACAGATGACCGTATTCCCGATGAATATAAATCAACCCTATATAGAAAAGGGATACAGATATATCAGAAATTTGACTTGTAGAGAATAAAGTAAATACAGTTATAGTCAAATGCTAGTTAAAGAGTAACAAAAGCGTCTATTCGCAGTGGTGAGCGACCGGTGGTTTTCCTTGAAAAACACATGAGCGAACCGTTTACGAAGAATAGCTTTTGTTACTATTCCTTGTTCATTTGACTATAAAACTCTTTGGACTTTTTGAATCCTAAGAGCAACAAAACCCCGCCGGATAACCGACGGGGTTTGTGTGTTATTCAGATGATAGGCTTAAACAGTTCAAAAAACTGTGCCGGTTCAGCACTTTTCAATGCTGTTGCCGCAAAAGCCGTATTATTTTTTACCCGATCTTTTACGCAAAGTAGGGTCAAGTATTTTTTTACGAATACGCAAATTTTGAGGGGTTACTTCAACCAATTCGTCATCGGTTATAAACTCTAAAGATTGCTCTAAGCTTAAAATGGTTGCCGGTGTTAAGCGTAAGGCATCGTCTGCCCCGGAGGAACGCATATTGGTTAATTGTTTCCTTTTGCAAACGTTAACCTCCATATCGTCCTCACGAGCGTTTCGTCCAACTACCATGCCGGCGTACACTTTAACCCCGGGAGTTATAAATAACTCGCCACGTTCTTGGGCGTTGTAAAGCCCGTACGCTACGGATTCGCCTGATTCAAAGGCTATTAATGAACCTTGAGAACGCAAGGAGATTTCTCCTTTGAAAGGTCTGTAATCGTCGAATACAGCGTTCAAAATGCCGGTACCTCTTGTGTCAGTCAAAAATTCGGAACGGTAGCCTATTATACCCCTTGACGGAATAGAAAAGGTTAATCGGCATGAACCACCGCTTCCGGCAGACATAGATGTCATTTCGCCTTTGCGTGAGCCTAATTTCTCAATTACAACCCCTGCATATTCTTCCGGTACGTCAACGGTAACAATCTCCATTGGCTCGCATTTTTTACCGTCTATTTCCTTATAAAGTACCTCGGGTTTAGATACTTGGAATTCATAACCTTCACGGCGCATTGTTTCGATTAATATAGTAAGATGCAGCTCGCCACGTCCCGAAACTTTAAAACTGTCTGCTGCGTCGGTTTCCTCTACACGCAAGCTAACATCTGTGTTAAGCTCTTTAAACAGCCTTCCACGTAAATGTCTGCTTGTTACAAATTTGCCTTCACGGCCGGTAAACGGGCTGTCATTAACAATAAAATTCATTGCAATTGTGGGCTCTGAAATTTTATTAAAGGGCAGTGCTTGTGGGTTGCCGGTAGAGCATAAAGTATCGCCTATGAAAATTTCGTTAACACCGGCAATGGCAACGATTGCACCGATTGTTGATTCTTTTACCTCTACACGTTCAAGCCCTTCAAACTCGTATAGCTTACTTATTTTAACTTTACGTAACTTATCGGGCTCGTTTGCGTTTACTATTGCTACCTCGTCATTTACACGAAGTGTACCGTTTTCCACTTTACCTATGCCTATACGGCCGATATATTCGTTATAGTCGATTGTGGTAATAAGCACTTGTACATCTGCTTCGGGGTCGCCTTGGGGTGCCTTTATGTTCTCAAGAATGGCATCGAACAGCGGTGCCATGTCTACGCCTTCTTCATCCAATTCAACAAAGGCTATACCTTTTTTAGCGGAAGCGTAAACAAAGGTCGAATCCAACTGCTCGTCGGAAGCGTCAAGCTCTATAAACAGTTCCAGTACTTCGTCTATAACTTCGTTTGGTCTGGCGTCGGGCCTGTCCACCTTGTTAATGCACACTACTACCGGTAAATCCAGGCTAAGTGCATTTTTTAATACAAATTTGGTTTGAGGCATAGGGCCTTCAAAGGCATCTACTACCAGCACAACACCGTTTACCATTTTTAATACACGCTCAACCTCGCCGCCAAAATCAGCATGGCCCGGGGTATCTATAATGTTAATTTTGGTGTCTTTATAAAACACAGCGGTATTTTTAGACAAAATGGTTATTCCACG
>CAYMOU010000016.1:0-32628 GCA_964392115.1 uncultured Defluviitaleaceae bacterium
CGTACATTTGACGATATGGCAAATATTATATCAAACGGACAAATACTTGTCAAGGCGTTTTCTCGTAAAACTCACTTTTTATAACGTTTTTAATTAATTTTTCAAGTATTTCCTGTGAATTAATAAATAATATAAATATTGCATACAGTAGCTGCCCGGAGAGATACAAAAAGAAGTAATTTTACATATCTTTACGGGGTATTTCCGAACAAGACCGAAAAACCGCCTTTTGTTTAGCAAGCCATAGTGCTTGACTTTTTTTATTTATATGAAAAGCGGTTACGGATTAATTACCTAAAAAAGCGGTGAAACTCATGAGCATATACGACATTCAATACTTAAATATCGCTGAAAATATTATAAAAAACGGATATCTTGATAAAAACAGAACCGGTACTGATGCCTACAAATTGCCTCATCAAATTATGAGCTTTGATTTGCAAGAGGAATTTCCCATGTTGACTACCAAAAAGGTGTTTTGGAAGTCCGCCGTTAAAGAATTGCTGTGGATTTACAAACACCAAAGCAGTGACCTTGGTATTTTGCACAACGACAACGTACATATATGGGATGAATGGGCTATGCCCGACAATACCATAGGTACGGCTTACGGTTACGTGGTCAAAGCTACAAAACAAATGGACAGGCTTCTTGATTCATTAAAGAACAATCCCCAGGACAGACGCATGATTATAGATTTGTGGCAGGTTCCCTATCTGGAAACCGGAGCCTTGCACCCTTGCTGCTTTTTAACCATGTGGGATGTTACCGACGGCCTTTTGAACTGTATGTTGGTTCAACGCAGCGGTGACTTTGGTTTGGGAGTGCCTTTTAACACCACTCAGTATGCAGTTTTGGTACACCTGTTGGCACAGGTGTCAGGATTAAAACCCGGGCGGCTTACCCACGTAATCAACAACGCCCATATTTACGTTAATCATGCGGACGCTTTAAAGAAGCAAATTGCCCGCAAAGACCAAGCCTATCCTGCACCTTCAATTCAAATTGACCCCGACATTAAAAATTTCTATGACTTCACTCCCGAGCATATACAATTTTCGGATTACCGCTGTCATGAGGCTATCCACATGGAGGTGTCTGTTTAATGCTTTCTTTAATAGTAGCTGTTGCGGAAAACAACGCCATAGGAAAAGACAACGATTTAATCTGGCATATACCCAAAGACTTGGAGTTTTTCAAAGAAAAAACCCTGGGCAAAACCATAATAATGGGCAGAAAAACCTTTCAATCCCTACCGAAAGTGTTGCCTAAGCGAAAACACATCGTTTTAACAACCAACCCGGAATTTACTCACCCGGAGGTTGAAATCAGCCGCTCTTTTGAAGATACGGTTCAGGCTTATGCCGGCATCCCCGAGGAAGTTTTTGTAATAGGCGGAGCGGACATATATAAAAAAGCCTTGCCTTTTTGTAAATATTTATACATTACTTGGGTAAAAAAATCTTTCGATGCGGATACTTTTTTCCCGGAGTTTGACCGGGCGGATTATGCCGTTACCGAGCAAAGCCCTATTTTTACCGATGAAAAATCCGGCTTAAAATTCGAGTTTGTTACCTATAAAAATACAAAATTATAAGCAACCCCGAGGGTTGCTTTTTTTGTGCCAAATTCTTATGTTTAGGCGTTATTTCGTGAGTACAGGGTGCCACCTAAAGATTTTATTGGGGAATTTCAAGTTCTTGGGGTGTTTCGGTGGTTTTGGTCAAGTTCAGATTGCCTAAGTCCTTCATAAAAATATCGAAGGTTATATTTATGGTTTGGGGTTCGTTACCGTAACCGAAGGTGGGTATATAATCCTTTCCGAATAAGTATCCCACGGATTTTATTCTTAAATAAGAAGTATTGCGTACCGTTTCTATTAGGTTTAAAAGGCGTGTGTAATCACCTGTTGCCTTGAGAGATGCGGTTGTATCGAAAAGCAGGTCTTGAATTTCGTTTTCGTCGGTTACTTCTCTGTTTATGGCTGTCATGCTAAGAGAGGTAGGCACCAAGCCGGCTTGAAGGCTCATGCCGGTTAACAACCTGTCTAATTCCTCGTTTGTAAGCCTGTCAATCAGCAGGTTTTTATTTAATTCATGCCTAGCCATCAAGTCTTTATAGCTTGACTGTAAGGTAGGAATGCTCTCGATTTTATCTTCATATATAAACTTCTGTGTTTCCAAATCCGTTCTTTCCATATCCTTATCGCTTAAATTAGACAAGCCGGGCAAAAAGAAAAAGAAGGTATAGGCGGAAATCACAATTAAATACACCAAAAACCATATGAGAAACCGCTCACGTTTACTCAGTGTCATAATATTTCTCCTCTAAGCATTGCTGTTTAATAATAATTCACAGGAAAAATTAAACTTGCCGCTGTTGTCGTAATTATAACCGGTGTAGGTAATGTCGTTGATTAATTCACTTTTTTTAAGGTTCTCAACGTAGTTTGCAGAATCCTCCGGAGATGAAGCAACGGCTGTAATTTGTATGGTTGCGGTTTCAGCCTTAAATTCGAAGGAATTTATTTGTATGGTGCCGGAGTTGGTTTGGGTTATATCTGTCAGAATTTTAGCCGATATAGCCGGATATAAATTCAACTCGTTGACTTTTTCCGAGATTTGCACATGAGCTTGTTCCAAAATTGTGTTTATTCTTGCAAGCTCGTCGGCTTCGTCAACTTTTGCAATTACGGCAGGGTCATACAAATAGTCGTTTATGACCTCAATATCCTTTTCAATCTGATAGGTAAACCAAGCCACAACTGCGTAGCTTGCCGCCAAAAACAATAATACTATATAAGGTATCAGCTTGGTTGGTCTAAAGGGCTTATATTCTTTTAAGGGCTTTTGAGCATTTTTATAACTTTGCAGCAGGTCTATAGAATTGGCTGTGCTGAAAATCCCAAAAAACGAAAAACTGCAAGCATCTGTAACAATTTGACCGTTGCGTATGGTTTTAAACATATCAAAGTCATGGATTTGAACCGTGTTGTCAACAGAAAGAAAATGCAGGGTGTTAATATCCTCGGCAGATAAGCCCACATAACAGCTTTCTTCTATGGGAGAAAAATTCTGAGCTTTGTTGAACTGCAACAAAGAGGATAAATTCTGGATAACGGACGTTAAATATTCTTCCCTGCTTTCGCCGATTAGGCGTGTTCTTGTGGAAAATATGTAATGCCCTTTTTCAAAAATAACCGAAAGCATACTGATGCCGTCAACAATATTTAACACAAAGGTCTTTTGCATTAATTCTTTTTTGGCCCTCACGTAGTCTATGATGGTTTCCAAGCCCACTCTTGCGGTACGCAGTGTAATGCCTGCATCTTTGAAAACGTTGATATAGGATTCCAAGTTTTCTTTCCCTGTTGCACAGGCAAGCATTATACGAGGTTCTCCTTTAAAATGTATAAAGGAATAATCGTAAATCATGTCCGGGCTTTCGGAAAGGTCGGACAGTTCGTCTTTTACAAGGTTTAAATACTGTTGTTTTTTTAGTTCCGGCACAGGTAATTTTTTTATCAGTAAAGTGGTGCTGTCTATTACCAAGTTGCAATCGGAAAATAATTGGGGTTTCAATTCTTTGAGTTTTTGCAGTTTTTCTGTCAGTTCCGATGGGTCGGTAATCATGCCGTTGATTATGGTGCCCTCGTTTAAGGGCTGTTTGGCATAAGACAACAACTCAGGATTAGACCCTTTTTTATATCCCAATATTTCTATGCGGTCCGAAGCGATATAAATTAAAGAATCCACGCTTTACCTCCTAACAGCGGTTATGCAATATTTTGATACAGAGTAAGAATAGGTAACATAACAGATAACATTACGAAACAAATAATTATGGCCATAAAAACTATCATTACAGGCCCTATTAAGGCAACCAGTTTTTGTGCGGCCATTTCAGCCTCGTAATCAAAACTTTCCGCTACAGAGTCCAGTATAGAGTCCAACCGTCCGGATTCTTCACCTATAAGAATATTGGCAGGTAGTTTATTGTTAAAGCCGTCTACTTCGTAAATACATTCGGAAAGAGCATCACCGTTTCTAACTTTGGTAATTACAGTGTCGAACTGGCTTTCTATATATGTGTTGCCCATAACCTTAGAGGAAATCTCCAGTGCATTAAGCATAGACAAACCGCCCGTATATAAGGAACACAAAGTACGGGAAAACCTTGCGGTATATATTGTTTTCAGCAGTTTTCCCACAAAAGGAATACGCAATTTCTTTCCGTCGGCCCATAATTTAACTTTGGGTATGGTTAAGAGATAGCCTAAAAACGCTATAAACATTAATAACCCTATGATAAAAACGTGCCAATAATTTTGCAGAAACTTACTCATAGCTATAACCGCTTGGGTAATGGCCGGTATTTCTATATCCTCAAACAAGGTGAAAAACTGGGGCAAAACGCCAATAAATATAGCCAGGATTACGATTATGGTCATTACAAAAAGGCAAATGGGGTAAACCATAGCCCCTTGTATTTTTTTGTTGAGCCTATGCTCTTTTTCGTAATGAACGTACATTTTTCGGGCAGCCTGTTCCAACTGACCGCTTGCTTCGCCGGAGGCAAACATATTAACGAAAAGCTCCGGGAAGGCACGTTTTTGTTGACGCATAGCTTCGGAAAGTGTCATACCGCCTTGTACATCTCTTTGCACCCGTTCTATTATTAGTTGTAAATTTCGCTTTGAAGTACCCTGCAATATTACATCTATAGCACGCAAAACGGTAGTGCCTGTAGCTAACATATCTGCAAGCTGCCTTGAAAACTCCGCAAGTTCGTTTGCTTTTAGCCTGTAATTACGAGAAGGGTCGTCTTGTTGGTCGCTTACGTCTATAAGCACCAAATCTTTTTCCCTTAATCTGCGTTTTAAGTCTTTAATATCACGGGCTTCCACAGTATCGGTAACGGTTTTGTTTTGTAAATTTTTCGCCGTATAAGTGTATTTTGGCATATTCTACACCTCCGTTCCGGAATTTAAGATAATTTTATTTTCAAACTAATTTTCTGCATATCATAACAAACCAGTATTATTTTCAACAATTTTTCATCAAATATATTATAAACCGGTGCCATAATAGCTTATTATATTTTGCGTTTTTTATACCGACAGGCTACATTGGGTTTAATTTTAAAAAAGAAAGGGGACATTAAGTCCCCACTCTCAGATTGTAAATATTAAATTTTGAGAAGTGGATTTGCACCTTGGTAAGCTTATAGTATACATACTAATTAAAAAAACCCCAAATACCAATTTATTAAAGCTTCACCCCAAAACAAGGAAACGTATACTCCCAGGCATATGTAAGGCCCAAAGCAGATATGAGTTTCTGTATTGGATTTTCTTGTTAATAATAGCCAAGACGCCCGAATACCGGCGGTCATTAAGGCAACAAAGGTTGCCAACAAAACATTGCTCATGCCCAGCAAAAATCCGCATACAGCAATCAGCTTTATATCGCCGCCGCCAAAAGCGGTGGGTATAAGTAAAGTAATCAACAGCATGGGCACGGAGACTATATACATACCGATAATTCGTGAGGTCAAGCCTTCCGGAAACAAAAACACGCTTACAATCGCCGGAACCGCCAGAGCCAAAACCAAAGAATCGGGTATCTCCATATGCTCTATGTCTATAAAGGTAATGCAGATAAAAATTGCACCTACGGTAAAGACACATAGGAACTTTAAGGTCATTGAGAACTGCCAATGGCAAAGCAGGGCAACCAAACCGGTTGCCAACTCTACCAAGGGATAACGAGGAGAAATCTTCTCCTTACAGTTACGGCATTTACCGCCCAGTATTAAATAGCTTAAAACCGGTATTAGGTCATAATATGCAATTAACTCTCCGCATTGTGGACAATATGAGCGATTCCTCTTTAAAAATTCGCCCTTGGGTACTCTGAATATGATTACGTTCAGAAAACTGCCTATGGTTATGCCAAAGAGGAAAATTATTGTGTAGATGATGAAGTAGGCTAGGATTAACATAGGTTATACCACATATTATTTATGGATTAGGTGTGAATACAATTGTTGCAGTTGCCGGAGGTTGTAATGTAATGGTTGCAATTCTTGTAGGATTAAGTTGTTTAATAAATTGTATTCTGGTTAGCTGACCTGCGTCTGTAAAGTCAGTTGCTGCGACTACTATACGTGAAGCTGAAGAACGAGTGGGTACTCTAGTGTTTGTTCTGTCAGGAGTGGTATTTATTACACCTGCCGGATCTGCTACCAAAACATTATCAGGTAAAAGCATTGACTGCAATCTAAAAGCAATGCTTCCTCTTAAATTTGCTTGATTATTACGATTTGCAGGAGCATCAGCCGGTGGAACTGTTGTTGCGGTATCAAAAGCAGCAGCGATGTCAACTATACGTGTACCGGCAGATACTTCCTCCGTAGCAATAGCTTGACAAGCAACATATGCAGCTCTTGCCTCAGCAATCAGAGCCTTGCCTCTTGAATCCTCAATAAAGCCCATCATAGAAGGAATAGCAGCAGCGGCTAAAATAGCCAAGATAACAAGAACTACTATAATTTCAATAAGAGTAAAGCCTTTTTTATTTTTAAGATTGGCTTTTACGTTCTTAAAAAGTTTCATAAAATCATCCTTTCAATTTTTTAAGCTTAACCGGCTAAACAAAGATAAATTTACAATCTCAATGTTTTGCAACAGGTGGCAAATGTTCAGCAAAATATTTATAATAAAAGCAACGCAAAGGCAACGGGGTTTTTGCTTAATTGCGTATACTTTATTAACATAATTAACTTACATTCTCATTATATTATTCAGCAATTCGTTTTTATTATATGCCTTTTCCAGTGCAGCTTCTTTCGAAATAACATTTTTGATAACCAATTGAGCCAGATAGCTGTCCAACAATACCATGCCCTGTTTTCCGCCGGTTTGGATGTTGGAGTTAATTTGGTGGCCTTTGTTTTCACGAATAAGGTTTAGGATTGCGTCTGTGCCTAACATAATTTCAAAGGCGGCAACCCTGCCTTTACCATCTTTGCGAGGAATAAGGGTTTGGGTGATAACACCCTTTAAAACGCTTGCCAACTGGGTACGGATTTGTTGCTGATTATGCGGCGGAAAAACGTCTATAATACGGTCTATGGTGCTGGCTGCTCCGGTGGTGTGTAGGGTGGATAGAACCAAGTGACCGGTTTCGGCGGCTGTAATGGCGGCGGAGATGGTTTCATAATCACGCATTTCGCCTACCAGTATAACGTCCGGATCCTCACGGAGAGAGGAACGCAAAGCTGATGAAAAGCTTTCCACGTCTACGCCCACGTCACGCTGATGAATTAGGGATTTTTTTTGAGTATAAAGGTATTCCACCGGGTCTTCAATAGTCAATATATGGCAAGCCTTAGTTTGGTTTATGTAGTCAATCATTGCTGCCAAAGTTGTGGATTTTCCGCTGCCGGTAGGGCCTGTTACCAGAATCAAACCACGGGGTTCGCTTGCAAGTTTGCGAAGAATTTCCGGTAGGTTTAATTCCTCAAAGGTGGGTATGTTGTCATTGATAATACGGATGGTAGCGGCTAGCTTGCGTTGCTGGTGAAATACATTCACACGGTGACGCATTCCGTTTGGCAGGGCGTAACAAAAGTCACAGTCAGCGCCGTGGTGGACGGATTTTCGTTGTTCTTCATTTAATAAAGAAAGAATTAATTCGTCTTTTTCTTGCTTGGAAAAGTTAAACTCGGTTTCTGCCAGTTCGCCATCCACACGGATAACCGGGTTTCTGTCGGTGGTAAGGTGTATATCACTGGCACGCCGTTGCCTGCCAAGCATTATCAGTTCTTGTACGTTCATGTAATCACTCCTGTGCGCCGGTGTTTTAGGGTCGGTTGAGCGTAATTGTATAACGGTCGGAGCGGAGCCCCGACCCTACGAATTCATTAATCATAGCATACACTGTTGGACCATACGATGTTTCGAACTTTTGACTATTCCACAAAATAAGTCAGTCTAACCATTTCCTCTGCCGTGGTTGTTCCGGAAAGCACCAGTTTGGAGATACTTTGGCGGAGGTTCTTGGATTTTTTGTTTTCTCGCACGTGGGTGTAAATGTCCTCGGTGGAGTTTTTCTTGGAAATTAGGTTTCTGATGGCGTAGTCTATGGGTAAAATTTCGTGTACGGCTGTTCTGCCTCTGTAGCCGGTGTTGTTGCAATTGTGACAGCCTTTTCCTCGGAACAAAATCTCTGTATCCAACCCGGAAATGCGTTTTTCGTTTTCTGTGGGTTGATACTCTTCCTTGCAGAAGGGACAGATTTTTTTGACCAGACGTTGGGCTACCACCCCGGCTAGGGAATTTGCTATTAAATAGTCTTCTATGCCCATGTCCACCAAACGAACTATGGCAGAAACCGCATCGTTGGTATGCAAGGTGGACAAAACCAAGTGACCGGTTAAGGCGGCTCTTACGGAAATACTTGCGGTTTCGGCGTCACGGGTTTCGCCTATCATTATAATATCCGGGTCTTGGCGTAATATGGAACGCAGACCTGTTTCAAAGGTAACCCCGGCAAGAGGGTTAATTTGAGTTTGGTTGACCTTTGCAAGGTTTTTTTCAACAGGGTCCTCAATGGTTGCTATATTAACCAGCTTCCGGGACAGCATTTCAAGTATCATATATAGGGTTGTAGTTTTTCCGCTACCTGTGGGCCCGGTTATATAAACCAAACCGTTGGGCACTTGCAAAATATTAAGCATGGTTTCGTAATCGTCCGGTTCCATGCCGAAGGTATTGGCGTTGTCAAGTTGGGTGCTTTGGCTTATAAAACGCAAAACTGCCTTTTCGCCGTAAATAGTCGGTATGGTGGAAACACGAACGTTCATTTCTATATCCTGCAACTTTGCACGGAAATGCCCGTCTTGAGGCATACGTTTTTCCGCTATATCCAAATTTGAAAGAATTTTTATCCTGGCAATGATAGAATTATGCAAGGATGCGGAAAGATTAAGATAGTCCACTATTTGTCCGTCTACCCTGATTCTTACGTTTGTGTAAGTATCAAACGGCTCTATGTGAATGTCGCTGGCTCGGGCGTTGTGTGCTTTATATAATGTTGAGTTTATCAAAGTAACTACAGGCGTGTCGTCCGCCGTTTCGCTCAAATCAGTAAAGGAAAGCACGGAGGTTGTTTCGGCTGCGGTTTGGTTTGCGCTTTTTGCGGCATTTTTAGTTTCGATTTCTGAATACCAATATCCGATTGCATTTAGAATTTCATCTTTTTTGCACACGTTGATTTCCAGCGGCATAGAGGTCATTAGTTTAATGTCTTCTATGGCGTAGAAATCCAAGGGGTCGTTTATCAGCACCAACAACATATTGTTTCTTATGGATGCGGCAATGGCACAGTATTTTTGCGCCATTTGTTTCGGTATTTTTTCCACTACCGCAATGTCTATGGGTACTTCGCTTATTGGTACATATTTAATATCCAGACGCTTGGAAAGCGCCCACAGCATTTTGTCTTCGGAAATTATTCCGCTTTCTATCAGCACTTCACCTATACGCTTTTTAACCGTACCGGTTTTTTGTAAAGAAAGTGCCGTATTAAGCTGTTCTATGGTGATATAACCTTCATCTACAAGCACATCACCTATGCGTAAATTTTTTATCATAGTAGGCTCCTTCTTTTTAATTAAAATGCTGTAATTCATGCATGGATAGAAGCAAAATTCTAACAATATAAAGTATATCGGAATAGTAGAGCAAAAGATTAAGGATAATTACTGTTTTTTTAAAATTATTATTATAAGACCCGTAATATTATATGAAAGTAATTATTATCCGAAAATTATAACTAAAAGTATAACCCCCGGCGAGTTATACTTTATTAATTTTTATAAACAAAATTTTTATGTTCGTTTACAAACTTAGTTAATAATATTATTGCGATATGATAGAAAAAAACTCCTGTAAAACACAGGGTTTGGGAGAATTGTTAAAAGATAAGACGAAGACTATGTTACTATCGGATTTTTACTGAGTAGCATCTAAATATTTTCCGCAAGCTTCTGTTAAGAGTCTAATCGAAGCAGAAATTTCACCGTCATTATGAATTACCGTGTCAGCATAAGATTGGTAAAGTTCTTTTCGTTGGTTAAAAATTGTAAAAACACGGTTAGGGTCGCCTGCTATTAAGGGCCTGTTATGGGTGTTTAAATCAGCGGCAATTTGCTCTACCGGTCTGTTTATCCAAATAACCAAATTGTTCTTTTTCAGCAATTTCATATTATCCGGGAAACAAACCGCACCACCGCCGGTGGAAATAATATAGCCTGAAAGCTTTTCGGTGGACTGAATAACCTTAGATTCCAGTTCTCTGAAAAAAGGTTCTCCGTAAAGATTAAACATCTCCGGGATTGTAATTCCCTGTATTTTTTCGGCCTCTTGGTCCAAATCAATATAGTTTAAACCCAGAACTTTAGCTGTTTCTTTACCCAAAATGGTTTTGCCGCTACCGGACATTCCTATTAAAACTATATTTTTCATCTTAAACCTCAGTATGATTATTCCATGTGTTATGTAGTTTTTACTGCTCTCAATCGCTGTATTTAAGGGATTTGTAAAATAGTTATGCAAAAGTATTTAAATTAACGCATATCAATATTACAATAGCAAAATTATATGATTTTGTCAATATATACTTAAAACCCCGTATATTCGTGTAAGAAAATTCCATTATCTTATGTTTTCAAGTATTCTCTTGCAAATGCTTCGTCTTTGGAAATTTGATTCATCAATTCCTCTACAGAGGCAAAAGTCTTTTCGTCACGTATATGTTTATAGAAGTTAATCGTAATGTCCTTGCCGTATAAATCTTCGGAAAAGTCGAATATATAGGTCTCTATGCTTTGGGCCTTTCCCGAAACCGTAGGGTTTACACCCACGTTGGTAATACTGTTGTAACAATTTCCGTTGAAACTTGTTTTAGTTACATATACTCCGTTGGAGGGCAAAAACTTATGGTCGGGTGCCTTTAAATTTGCCGTGGGAAAGCCTATAGTTCGCCCAAGTTGCTTACCGGACGTAACATTTCCAAAAACATTGTAAGGTCTACCCATAAGTTTTTCTGCCTGCGAAAAATTCTTTTCTTTGATTAAATGGGCGATAACTCCCGAATCAACCGGTGTGTTATTCACATATAACTTAGGCAAAACTGTGACAGTCAACCTATCACTGAATTGGCTTAACTTTTTGTTAATATCTTTTTCTTTTCCGAAAACAAAATCCTCGCTAATAAAAATTGCTTTGCAATTGTATTTATCAATTAAAATATTCTTAATAAATTCTATAAAGCTTTCGCCTACGGAGTAACAAATTGTTTCAATACATGTTTCTTTAAATAAGGCTGACTTTTCTTCGCTTGTTAATATAAATTTTCTTTCGGTATCCTCTGATAAATCGTGAACAAGATTGACCGCCAAAGCTTTTAGGCCGTTTTCATGGGCATAGTTTTTTGCGGAATCTATTAAATTTATATGCCCCAAGTGCATACCGTCGAAGTCACTTAAAGCTATGGCTGTGTTAAATCCGGGCATTTATATCTCACCTAACCGTCGTAAATATTTAAGTAAAATTTCTGTGATGTTGAAATTTTTCAAGATTTCAATAAAAATAACCCTCAAGAAAAAACCTTGAATTTACGGGCTAAATTTCACTCCGGTATATAATACCGGATTTTTTTGTGAAAATAAAGATAAATAAGAAAACAGCGGTATTACAGGGTTTTCTTATGCACTAAACTTAAAAATCGCCGAAAAACGAAGCATTCGTAAGAAACGGCCGGCATTGTGAAGAATATAACCGGTAAAACTTATGAAAAGCCGGTTATGGGAATATTTTAGAAAATAAATTTGTTGCATAAATGTTACGAATCTGTTAATATATTATAAGAAAGTGTGATTACAGACAGCTTGAGTTTACAAGGTTTTCTTTTCAAATTACTTGAATTTACCTTAAGCAAAGCCTAGAATTCGATTAAATTTCCCTTGAAATCCAAAAAATACACGCATTATTTTAAATAAATGGGAATATTAATTAATTATTGTCGTAACAAAACTTAACTATTGTTTTAAACCGGTTAAAATTTGTTAAGCAAAACGAAACAATGACGAATTTTGACTGCAAGCAATAGTTTCCGGGAGGAAAAAAATGTTTAGATATTTAAAGACTTTTGTAATAGTGATGGTGTTTTTGGGCATACTGGCAGGGCCGGTAAGCGCTTATAACAACCAACGCAAAGATATTTGGGTAATTGTAGACGGCACCCCAACAAACTATTGGACTTCACAAGAAACGGTTTCCGCATTTTTGGACGAAATCGGCATTGAAGTAGCCGATACGGATATTATGGATGTGGAAAAAGACGATAAATTAGACGTTTTACCCAGAATATCCAAAATCAATATTACCAGAGGCTTTGACGTAAAAGTTGAAATAGACGGAAAAGAACAGCCTGTAACCGTTAAACCCGGTACATATACCGGAACCATGATAGCCCAATTGGAAGCCTTAAATTCGCAAAAATATTTCTATGACGGATACTTGGCCGGCAAACTTGAACCCAACCAAGAAATCAAGTTGCAAACAAGAACCGAAGAAACCGTTACAGAAACCCAAAATATCCCCTTCGAAACCGAAGTAAAGCTTGTAAACACTTTAAACAAGGGCGTTGAGGAAATTGCTCAAGAAGGAAAGCCCGGCAAAAAAGAAATCATCTCTAAAGTTGTTTACTTGAGCGGCGAAGAAACCGACAGATACGTTACAGAAGAAAGAATCGCCGAGAAACCCGTTAACAAAATTATAAACAGAGGTACTCGTGAACCTGTATCCAAAAACGGCATAGACGGTGCAAACTTTGCCTTTGCCATGAAAGAGGATATTTCCAATGTGGAATACAGCAAAGAGCTTATTATGAACGCATCAGCCTACACCGCAGGTTACGAAAGCACCGGCAAAAGACCCGGTGACAAAAACTACGGTATTACCGCTTCCGGCGCAAGAGTACGCCCCGGCATAGTTGCTGTAGACCCCAGAGTAATACCCCTGGGAACCAAGCTTTATGTTGAAGGCTACGGTTACTCCATAGCTGCCGATACCGGCGGAGCCATTAAAGGAAACAAAATAGACCTTTATTTCGAAAATGTTTCCGAAGCCAAAAAATTCGGCCGCAGAAACATCAAAGTATATGTTTTGGCTAATCAATAAAATCTTATAAAAACTAAACTCGAGGGAGAAAGCCTTTTAAACTGAAAAAGGTTTTCTCCCTTAAACGTCTTATTTCAAAAAGCTCGGCAATATTTTTTGTAATATAATCATTATAAATTAAGAAAATAAATTTTCAATTAACAATAAGTGGCATGGAAATTATACTAATTCCATATTTAATGAAGAATAAAAATTTGCAATTTATACTTGAATCTTTGTCTAAATTGCAAATTTTTATCTACTGTTTTAAATGGAATCAGTATTAATCCATGCCCTTTTTGTTTTCTATATACTTTCCAATAAATCTATGCCTGTTTTTATGCGTTTTAAAGATTCTTCCTTGCCCAAAAGTTCCAGCAATTGGGTGGCTCCGCAGGGTGTACCGGGTTTGCCTGACAAAGCTGTTCTGATAGGCCACAGCATTTGACCGTTTTTCAAGCCCAATTCTTGAACCAAGGACATAATCAAATCATGTAAGGAAGCCTCGGACCAGTCATTGTGACCTTCCAATACGGGCAAGGCTTTTTTAAGGCTTTCAAGGGAGTTTTCAGTGGTGGTTTTCATTTTTTTATGAACGTAGAGTTCGCTGTCATAAGAGGGCAAAACATCAAAGAAGTCAACTAAAGCCGGCACTTCTTTAACGAAATTCACTCTTGATTGCACCATTTCGGAGATTACTTTTAAGTCTATGCCGGGATTTTTTATGGCAGTTTGCAAATAGGGTTTAGCCATTTCAAAGAACGTATCCGAGGACAATTTTTTAATGTATTCGCCGTTCATCCAAGTTAATTTCTTTGTATCGAAAATAGACGGAGATTTGCTGATACCCGTAGCTTTAAATTCTTGAATAAGTTGCTCCATGGTAAAGAATTCGTTGTTGCTTTCGGGGCTCCAACCTAAGAGGGCTATGAAATTCACCACGGCTTCCGGTAAATATCCCTCTGCAATTAAATCTTCAAAAGAGGCATCTCCGTGGCGTTTGGAGAGCTTTTCGCCGTTTTCGTTTAAAATCAAGGGTAAGTGTACGTAAGTGGGTACATCCCAGCCAAAGGCATTGTAGAGTATATTGTATTTGGGCGTGGAGGAAAGATATTCGCTGCCACGCAATACATGGGTTATTTCCATTAAATGGTCATCAATAACGTTTGCAAAGTTATAAGTGGGCAGACCGTCTGATTTGATTAAAATTTGGTCCTCCAACTCTTCGTTTTGCACGGTTATATGGCCGTAAACTTCATCTGAAAAGGTGGTTGTGCCGTCAGGCATTTTTTGGCGGATAACATAAGGTGTGCCGGACTTCAGCAGGGCTTCTGCTTCTTCTTTGCTTAAATCTAAGCAGTAACGGTCGTATTTTTCATGCTCACCTTTTGTTGAAAGGCGTTCTTTGGTACAAAAACAATAGTATGCTTCGCCTTTTTCCACAAGCTCTAAGGCGTATTTCATATATTCGTTTTTGCGCTCACTTTGTATATAAGGGCCGTAAGGTCCGCCAATATCCGGGCCTTCGTCATGTACTATTCCGGCTGTTTTCAGTGTTTTGTATATTACATCCACAGAATCCTCAACCAGTCGCTCTCTGTCGGTATCCTCTATTCTTAAAACGAACTTACCGCCGAGACTTTTGGCTATCAAATATTCGTATAAGGCTGTGCGTAAATTTCCTATGTGCATATACCCTGTAGGGCTTGGTGCAAATCTTGTTCTTACCATTTTTTTCTCCTTGCTTGTTTTTGTATAAATTTTACTGCATTATTCAATATTTATCAAGCAAAATAAATACTTGAAATTATTTCTTGTTTCCTATATAATTACACTGAAATTAAATATAATGCATGTATTTGTAGCTCAGTAGGATAGAGCGATCGCCTCCTAAGCGATAGGTCGCAGGTTCGAATCCTGTCAAGTACAGTAATTTGCCGGAAGCTGTCGAATGTAAATTTGACAGCTTTTGGTGTATAGGGGATTATTTATAAAACGAAGGAGAATGCTATGAAAGCCCTAGAGTTTTTAAAGGACAGTATCAGCCAATCAATGCAACTGACCGAGTTAATCGAAGTATTTGAAAAAATGTGTCAAATTGCAATTGATGGGGTTAACGAAGATGATGAAATGCTTTTATTTGAAACAGGAACATTTTCATTTTCAGGACCGGAAATGTTCCACTTTTCACTGGTAAGGCAGTTTCCGAATGAGGATGAAGAATATTTTCAACTGCATTTAGAAATTCTATATGAACCAAGTGACATTAACAAGTCATTTTCAGAGCCAATTTGGAATGATGATGTTGAGGGAGATTTCTTTGAATTTATAAGAAGTTCGGATGCTTACTTGTCTTTAAAAGATGAAAAAGTACATAAAATAAATATTTTTATGGATGAAACCTAAACGACATGATCTCTTGTAATTTTTCCGGACTCACAAGTACAGTAATTTGTGGGAAACTGTCGAATGTGAATTTAAAAGCTTTCGGTGTATAGGGGATTGTTTTATAATTTTAAACAATAGCAACTATAACTGAAATTAGGAAGGTGAAAATATATGTTTAGAGAAATGCGCAGAAACAAACAGGAGCTATCAGTAGAAGACAGTATAGCAGTACTTAATTCAGCAACATCAGGAGTTCTTGCTGTATCCGGTGATAATGATTACCCATATGCTGTTCCACTTAGTTTTGTATACGACGATTCGAGAATTTATTTTCATTGTGCCAAGTCCGGTCATAAGTTGGATGCAATTACAAGAAATGACAAAGTGTCCTTTTGCGTAATAGATGAGGATAATGTCGTTCCGGAAGAATACACCACTTATTTCAGAAGTGTAATTATATTTGGAAAAGCCCGTATTTTAGAAGATCAGGAGGAGAAAAGAAGTGCTCTCGAAAAAATTGCGGCAAGATATTCTCCAAACCAAGAAGACGGTCGTATGAAAGAAATAGATAAGTCTTTTAATCAGGTGTGTATGGTGGAAATTTTAATTGAACATATCAGCGGCAAAGAATCTATGGCATTGGTAAAAGCAAGGAATGATAAAAGCAGCCGGTAATTCTTAACTGCAAATAAATTTTTTATGGATGAAACCTAAACCACGTAAAACAAGTATAATCTTGTACAGGTTTTACGGACTTACAGTAACAAGCATTGAAAAGAGCTGTCAACTGTCTATTTGACAGCTCTTTTGCATAAGTCCGGTCTGGCGTTTTTTAGTATTATGCTGTAGAATATAGATGGTCGAACATTGTTCGTTCCTACGTTTTTAACCGATAAAGGAGAATTGCCAATGATTGCTATGCAATACAAAATAAATTTACCCGGCGATTATAATATGGATATTATTAAAGATCGAGTACGAAATAACGGTTGTAAAACAGACGGATTCGACGATTTATTATTTAAGTGTTATTTAATTCAAGAAAAAGGGATAACCGGTTTTCAAAATACCTATGCTCCGCTTTATTTATGGAAGGATAGCACCGGAATGAACAAATTCCTGTTTGACGGATACTATAATAATATATTGGGTTCCTTCGGTTGGCAGAATGTTGAGACGGCAATACCCCTTTTACTGCAACAAAGCCACGATTTTCATACTTCGAAATATATGACAGAACTTACGGGTGAAATTTCTCCCGGTGCAAGTATGATTAATATAAAAAATATGATTTTAAGTCTCCCGGTTGAGGATGAGGGTTTTACTTGTAAGCTATGTGTGTATAAACCTGATAAATGGAAGTATGCTGTTTATTGCTTTTATAAGGATAAACCCAACTCTGAAACCGGAGTATTTCAAATTCTGCATATATCACAATAATGTTGCCGAGCGGTAATGAACGGGCGAACACATTTCGCCCGAGTACCGCCGGTTTTCTTTATTTATACCGCCTTTAAAATCGTCTTTGCCGCTACCAAACCGATAAACACAAACAAAATACTAAGCCCTACATTCAACAAAATATTACCCAGGGCGAAAATGTATTTACCGCCTTCAAAATAACGGACGGTTTCCATGCTGAATGTGGAAAATGTGCTTAATCCGCCCAACAGTCCGGTGGTTAAAAACAGTTTTGTATTATCCGGTAATGCTGATGTTTGACGCTCCATGCCTATAATAAAGCCTATAATCAAGGCAGCAATAACATTGGATAACAGTGTAGCCAACGGAAACGGCGGATTAAATTGTTCGAATAACTTCACAAACAGAAAACGGCTACAAGCACCGATAAATCCGCCTATTCCTACCATGATGATACTCATGCAAGTCTCCCTTCGGTCATAAAAAATTTGTAAATATAAATTATTCAGATATATCTTGTATCGTTATGTGAAATGAAAAAACCTTCCCTATCCTTTTCCTCCGGACAACAGAAGTACCGTGCCGGTAAACCTGCCTTTTTCATTATCGAAAAAAAATTCTGCTTCTCCGTGGTGTCGCTTTGCAACCGTCATTATAGATTTTAGACCATATCCCTTACGATTTGCAGCTTTTGATGATGCAAAGTCCTTTCCTTTTTTAAGAACCCTGCCGTCCGTACTGTTTTCAATATGAATAAAAATTGCCGAGTTCTCCTGTGCTATGGACAGTGTAATAAACCGTCCATCATCCCGGCGGCAACAAGCCTCTATTGCATTTTCCAATAAGTTAGAAAGCACAGCACACAAATCAGCATCGGGAATGCCTGTTTCCTTACCAATCGGAAGCCTTAGTATCAACTTAATTTCTTGATTTTCGGCCTGCCGAATGTAGTGGTGTAATAACACATTAACCACATCGTTTTCAGAATAACGCAAAGGCTTGTCCTTTTCCATAGCCACGCCGTATTGCTTAACATATTCTTCCAGATTATTATATTCTTTACTCTGAATAAAGCCGCCTATCATCATAAAATGGTGGCGAAGGTCGTGGCGGGCTCGTTGGGTTTCTTCGATTTTTTCGGTCAACAGCGCATAGTTTGCCCGATGCATGGAAAGCAGTTGTTCCATACCGCTTGCACGCTCGGATAGTACGGCGTTGTCACGGTACTTCATAGCCATTTCATACCCTACGGAAATTCCTATGCACAGCACCAGAACAAAACTACCGAATTCGGGAAACCAGCCTGTAACCATAGGTTCATGGAGTGGCAGTATTCTATCTGTTAGCAGCGCTGTGTCAAATACCAAAATTCCAAATATAATGATACGAGAATGAGGCGTTTGCTGAATGACAGCCTTTATGGCGGATATGCTTATTCCTATGGCCGCTGTCCATTGAAAACTCATTACCAGCAAGGAATATGCGTAAAACAGCCTCAAGTCCCATAAGGGAATAAAAAAAGGCGACAGAAAGCAAACGGCACAAGTAACAATACCAAATGCAACAATTATACGATTAAAAATTTGCCACTTGCCGGTACTGCCATGCAGAATATTTTGCAACAGTAGCACTATAGTAAGCAAAGCGTAAAATGATGTATTTTCCTGCGCATATAGAAAACTGTGGTTTCCGGGAAAGGCCTGCCACAGTGGATAAGCGGTATAACCCACAAAGCAAATACATAAAAGCCCGAATAAAATAGCAAGCCTGTTACGCCCGGAAAGCAGACCTATAAGCACAGCCAACAGCCCGATAGCAAGGGCAAAGGCAGTAAGCAGACTGCGAAAGAGAAACCGCACATTCACAAGAGCATCCACAGCCTTTGCTTTGCCGAAAGCCGGTGGGTAAACCATGCCGCTGTATATATGCGAAAAATCGGAAACCGCCAAAATAATCTCCGTCTTGCCGTATGCCATAAATTTTACCGAAAGGTTGCCTGTTTCGGGTTTATAATGACTAGGCCGAGGTTCACCCATAAGGGCCGCCGGCCAACCGTTTATATAGAGCCCATAAGCCGAAAAAATCTCCGGAAGCGCCAGCATATATTCCGCCGGCTCCCGGGGCAGTAAAATATTCATACGATAAGTTGCACTGCCATGGGGTAATTTTGAAGTGTCGCCCATCTCAAAACCACCGTACTGCCCGATAAAAATAATTTCATCGGGTGTTGGTGTTGATGTTGCGTCCGTGAAATCCTGTGGGTCAAGCAATCGCCCGTCATAATACTCCCAGCCGTCAACTAGAAACATAACGGGAAATTCGGCAAGGGATTCTTCGCTTAATCTTAGTATACCCTCTTGTGCCTGAGGGCCGGCGGCCGTGTATTTATTGTCAAACGTATACAGTAGAAGAAAAAATAATACTGCCAACGTACAGATTGAAAGTGTCCAAAGTATACCTGTCAGCGGTTTCAAAAACCTTTGGCTTTTTTCGCTCATGCGTTACCCCTAAACCGTAAACGCAAAAATGCATAGCCTCCGGCAAACAACACGAAAGCGCAGACGGCTATGGGTATTGCAACGCCGGTTTCGGCTTGGCGTGAGGGTGATGGTTGGTCGGGTTGTCTAAATGCGGGTTGTTTAAGTCCCGGGATTGTATTTGCGGTAGTATTATTGTCTTCACTGTTGATAAGCGGTGCCGTTGGCAGATTTACAATTGCAACTTGTGTAAGGGCAAGGCTTTCGTCCGGTATTTCATCATTATTTAAACCGACATGAATTAAATTATTACCCAACGGTATGCCCCGTTTTTCGGAATTTATGTTATTTAGGTTAGCCGTATTGCCCGGGTTTTCGGTTCTGTCGGTATTGTATATATTATTCTCAAGACTGTCGTTATCACCGACCGATTCGTTTTCCATATTGCCGCCATAGTTTCCGCTGTTACCTAAATTGTCGTCAACCTCTTGATTTTGACTACTACCGGGATTTTCACCTGTTGTATTTGTGATAGTGTCGGTGCCGGTTTTACGGCCGCCGAGGTTTCTGTTATTGTCGTTGCCGTTATCGGTATTATCTCTGCCGGAATTGTCATTACCACCCGGGTTGTGGTTGTCGTCGGGATTTTCGTTGTCGTCATCGTCGTCATCGGGATTGCCGCCGTCGTTTTTTCTGTGCGGTCCAGGCTTAATGCCTATTATTCGGTCTGCCCCGGTTCGGTCGCCGCCACGGTCGTCTATAGGCTGACCGTCCGCATACGAGAATTGTATAACATTAGATTCGCCTACATTGGGAACATCTACCAAAACCATGCATCCGTCCGAAATTGCAGACATGGTTAAATATACGCTATTGTAGCCATCATACCCTTCTTCCCAAATGACATTTTCGTCATCACTGTAATCATACCAGGTTTTGCCATCGTCCGACCGCAGGAGGCTACATTCATCCAGTGCCCATTTTTCGCTTTGCCATAAACGAAGCTCTACAAATTCTTCCTCTAAATCATTCAGGAAGTCCGTATATTCTGTTTCATAAATGCTTGGAATATCGGGGTCCCTGACTTCAATTACCATCTTTGCATTTTCGGTAATATCTATAAATTGAGAAATCCAAAAAGGAGAGTAATAATTTGATATTTTCCCGGGAACCGTGGTTTTGCCTGTAACAGAAAAATCCACAGCCCCGTAAACGCTTTCGTCCCACTTGGTTATGAAGCCGGCGATTGCAGACCTTACCTCTCCGCCTGTAAGCGGCGTATATTTGTTGTATCTTAACATATATTTCAGATCTTCCAAGCTGCTGTTTTGCTTTATCATCATAAAGGCCGGTTCTGTTACCCGGGTATATGAACGAATACCGCTACCCTCCGGGTTTGGCTGTGCTATACAGGTGTCTGCATAAACATTATTACCCCGCACACTTACGGCGTTTGCTCCGGAAGCCTCCAACTTGCAAAAGGAAAGGAGGGCACCTTCCGGAGCTGACACAGCAGTGCTGTCCTCTCCTTCAACTTCAATATCAAAACAGCAAGCATTAAACCAATCCGTAAATTCTATGCCTATTGCACCGGTACCGTAAGAACGAATTTTTCCCGGCGGATAGTATAGAATTTCAACGTCATTATACGTTCCTTTGCCGGAACCCGAAATACTCAAGGCCGTACCGCCTACGCCTTCCTTTCCTGTTGCGGTTATATTTAATTTATAAAGGCAGTTGTTCCGGTCGCCGGTAAAAATTCGCCCAAGGGATTTTACTTGAATTACAGGCGTGTTAACACCTTCTCCGGTAAACATCAGTTGGCCGCCAAAATATTGATCTAAACTTATACTTCCTCCGTCGAACACAAGGCCATGCATATTCGTATCAACGGTGATTGAAGAAGAGCTTTGAACCAAAAAACTCCGGGTAACGGTAATGCTGTTTCCTAAGATTACTGTGCCGCCGGTTTCTAAATGTTCAAGAAGCCAATTTTTTAACTCAGCTTCGGTAGATACAGTATTCTCTTCGGCTACCGTTAGCGGTTGTGCGGAAATGTCTAAGGTTATGGGGTTGTCTATGGTTATTTCAAGGTTTTCGGTATCCTCGGGATTAATCTCGGTTTCGGAATCCGTTTCCTCATCCGGTTCGGACGGTTGGCTGTCTTCCGGCTCAGGTAATGTAGTGTTGTCTTCTATAATGTGAGCGTTTGAATCTTTATTATCGGAATCTACATCGCTCAATTCTTCATCGGTTAATTCTTCATCGGTTATATTCTCATCAAGTAAATCCTCGGCTGTAAACAATGTATCTACTCTATCTTCCTCGGCAGCATAGACAAAAGCTACCTGTGCAGTCGTCAAAAGAACAGTCAGTATTAAGACAAATATCTTCTTTACTGTGTTTTTCATACATTCTCCACTCCCATGCCGGCGTTGGCCTTAAAGCGTGTCAGAGCCAGCCGGATTTCTTTTTTACCGTTCTTTCGTATAGGCACAATATGGCCGCCTGTCATCTTAAAATCTTGCTCTCCAATCTCCGCTACATGGTTCATATTTACAATATAACTGCGGTGACAGCGCAAAAAGGCTTTGTCTCCCAACTTTTCTTCTATTTCGGACAGTGACATTCGAGTTTTTATAACGTCTTTTCGAGTATGAAACAGTGCATCATTGCCGTAGATTTCAATGTATTCGATTTGTGAAAGAAACAGCGGCAGCATACCGCCGGTTTGAGGTATTTCAATCACTCTTGCGCTACGCTCAAAAACCTCACGGCACATATGCAGTGTGGTTTCCAGCTTATGGGCGTTAATGGGTTTTAACATATAACCGCCGGCTTGTACCAAGAAACCCTCCATAGAAAAATCCGGTGTTACGGTTGTGAAAACAAACAGACAATCCCTGTCAGTCAAACGTATGGTTCTTGCGGCTTCCATACCGGATATTCCGGGCAGATATATGTCCAGAAAAATCAGGTCAAAAGCACCCGGTGAATAAGCCGCAAGCAACTCCTCGGCAGAGGAAAAGCTGCGTATTACCCCATGACAGCTTTTTGACTTCAAATAGTTTTCCATATGCCTTTGCAAAAGTAAGGTATCATCGGCATTGTCCTCACAAATGGCAATGTTCATCACTTATGCCTCCTTATAGGCAAAATACTCCAATATTAGTATATTATAGCAAACATAAATAGTTAATCAACAAATTTTTTTCCCGTTTGTCACAAAAAAATACTGTTCGTCACAAACTATTGTTTTGTCCTTCCACCTTCGTTATATTTTACATAAAATTATATTGAGAGGTGGTATGATGTTAGACCCACAAAGAGTAGCGGTGTTTGATCTTAATGAGAATGACTGTGCCCACACCGCCCGGGAGGTACGCCTGTATTTTGAACAACAGGGAATTAAGGCGCATATTATGCAGTTTACCCGGATGCAGCCCTTCGCTTATGATTTTGACAACAGCCGGCAAACCGGCAAGCCCTATCACATGGTTTTTATTGGGGTAGATAATATGCCGGGCGTTGAAACCGCCGGAAATATCCGGGATCTTGACAGCGGCTGCCCCATGTTTCTGTTAAGCGAAACCGGTGACTACGGTATGGAGGGTTTTCGCCTACAGGCACTTGACTATATTGCCAAACCTCTGTCCCATGAGAGAGTCAGCCGATCTGTAAGCCGTATTGCCGCCAAATAACCGATTTGTACCGTATCTTAAGCAGAACGGAGGATGATATTCTATAATGCAAACAAAACAACCGGGCAAGAAAGCGTTATTGTTCTTGGCACTATGCCTTATGTTGCTATTGTCACTGATTGGGTGTAGCTCACAGGAAAAAACACCTGAAAAATTTACTGCTGCACCTCAAAACTCTCCGGCACCCACGGTCGCCGAAAAGAAAACCGCAACCCTTTACACCAATATGGAAACGGGCAACGAATCCGCCGAGTGGAAAGAACACAAATTTGAATATTCAGGCGAATTGACAGCTAAGGTTCTGGCAGATGGTTTAACCCAATTAACAGGTCTGGACTTTTTTATAGACACAACAGAAAAACCGGACGGAATTACCGTGGATTGGGCAAAAAATTCCACTCTGATTTCGAATCTTGATGACCGGGTGCAAAAAGACGAATTTCATTTTTTTGATTCGGAGTCAATGCGTTGGTTTATGATGGATAGCCTTTGGCGAACCATAACCGAGAATTTAAAAGCAGAAAATGTGTATTTTACAACAGACGGCGGTAAGGAGCTTGCTTTTGAAGAACTTTACCCTGTGAAAGTATTTCCGCAGGAATTGCCGTATATGGGCAGCGCATTTTTCTTTGCCCATGCAGATAGTCGAGGTGATTTAACAGAGGTTAAGCCGGTAAGCGATGATGAGGCATTTAACTTAGTATTAAAAGCCATGAAGCAGCGTGGAGAAAACGCAACAACCCTAGTACAGACCGGCCGGGATACAATAAACGGCGAACAGGCACTTACCTTTGCCGCAGGTGAAAATTCCGCAGACGGCTCTAAATTTACGGCTATGTACCATTACGCCGTAACAGACAGCGGTAACGTATACTACCGTGATACGTTGCAGGGTGCAGATTGGATTTTGCTTGAAATGAATGCTTAAATGTATTTCATACAAGGAGATTATAATATGAAAAGATTTACAGTTACTGTATTTGCGGCTGTTTTGCTCACAGGCCTGTTAGCGTCCTGTGGGCCTAAGCCCGAGGACCGGCAAACTTTTGCCGTTCAGTCACCCTCATCTTCACCTTCAGCTGAACCCACGCCTACGGAAGAAAAGGCCGCCAATGTAAAAATCGTTATGAGTACGCAGAAATATGAAGGCGACAACATCGTAGAAATTCCCTATTTCGAGTATAGCGGTGAAAAAAATGAGGTGATTGATGAAATTAACACCGGCTATAATATGGGGCTTAGTCAAGTTTATACGGACTTCCAAAAAAACGCCGTTAATGGCGAATGGATAGAGATAAGGTCTTTTCCCTTTACGAGCAAAAAATATCTTCAGGTTATCAGCACATATTGTATTTTCCCTACATATGGGACAGACGGAAGTATAATAAGCGTTAATTACGATATAGACCAAAACAGGTGGATAACCATTCCCGATGCAATGGCATATTCGAGAATTGACGAAACATCTTTGTTAGATGAAGTTGATAGTCTGTTTACACCGGAGTATGACGGACAGCAAATTAGCGAAAAAGATGTTAAGACAGCCGGCTTTCTGATTAAAAGCGGAGGAGATACGGGAGCGGATTATATACAATTTTTGCTTGAAATCACCCTTTCAAACGCCTATGGGGATTCGTGGAAGACATTTTACTCCTACACACCTTATTTCAATGAACTTTATCCTATGAACAAATCATTTTTATATGATGAAACACAAGCAGACAAAATGAATCCGCCTTTGTTTTATGAATTTGGCGGTAAATATCCTGAGTCGGGTATGAATAACAAACCCAACGACGCTGAAATCGTTGAGAAACCGGAACAACCACAGTCCCAAGAGCAAAAACAGCTTAACGAGGGCGAAATTATTGCTCCCGGGGTTATATACAACGGATCTGTGCTTGAAGGCGACCCCGGAGACAATTTAGACCCTTACAACGCCGCCAAAGGCCTGTATTACCGTGCTTTAACGAATATTTATGACAGCGACGATTACAGTGTGGATAACCCCATGAACCTTGAGGTTGTGGGCACATACACTATTGAGAGCGAAAAAGATGAATGTTACTTATTCAGTGTTACGGGTTCCTTGGGTGAAATGATGTTTGCGGTCAGCTATGAAGGTAATATATATCAAATAGGTGACGGCATCGGCAGACGTGGTTGGGGTAATATTAACGATTAAATTTAGGGGGTATTAGTATGAAAAAAATCAAGAAAGCTTCAGCGTTTCTATGCGGTATATTCTTATTTGTCAGCCTTGCCGTGATACCTGTGGCAGCGGAAGATTTGCAGAGTTTTTTGGAAAAACAAAAGAGTTATGGCACCGCCAGTTGGGATTCTGAGTCCGTGGAAATTTACACAAGACTATGGGAACAATTGCAACAGGCCGAGGCGGCTAAACAACAAAGTCCTTATTCACAAAATTATTTGAGCGATGAAGATGCCAAAAAACAAGGCGCCGAGCTTGTGAAAAGCCTTCCGAACGCAGTATTTACAGGCACACCGGCAGGCGAAACCGACCCGGCAAAAGGCTGGAACGCTTCGTTCAGTATTTCTGATTGGAATAAGAGCGAAATGTCGGTAGTTTTCTTTATAAACCAAGAAACAACCTTAAACGACATTTACTTCAGCTCAAACTTTACGGGATACCGGTTTGACATTACCAACGGCTCCTATAAAATTATATCTGTTCCCACTAACTTAAAAGTGGTTATCGAGCATTACACCACCAATACCGAGATTAAACAGAAAGCTGTTTTAAAAGCCGCCGTCTATAACGTTCCCGGTGAAAACCCTCTTGTTTATAACGCCTTTAAGCAAGTCACCGGTGTGTCCGGCGCAAATCTTACTTTACCCCGTGGTGTATACCGTGCAAGGGTTACGCCTTTGGAAACCCATGAGGCACTTGTGGGCAATACTGTAAACTTTAAATATGGTGTTGCGGTAACCGGTTCGGACGCTGTAATACTTTACGAAAGTCTTAATTCGCTGGGCAACTCTGCTACATTTATAGACGGCATTAACGCCGGAAAAACAATAGCGCAAATTAACAGCGATGTTGCCGAACAATTGAAGTTCGAAGCTGAATTGCACGCAATGTTTCAACAAAAGTACGCAAAAGAGAGAGAGGCGCAAGCCAAGGCTCAGGCCGCCGCTCAAGCCGCAAAGCCCATAACCCTAAAGATTAACGGCGTTACGGTTAAAACAGACAGTCCGCCGGTAATTGAAAACGGTCGAACTTTGGCACCCTTGCGTGCCACTGTGGAAGCGTTGGGTTATATAGTGTCCTTTAACTCGGGAACGCAAACCATTGAGATATACGACCCGGTAACAGAGGATTTAAGGATTTCGTTAAAGGTAGGCTCTAACAGGGCTAAGGTTTCTACAGGCATATACGGGGTGATGGATGAACAAATACTGGATGTTCCGGCTAAAGCTATAAACGGCAGAACCATGGTTCCGGTGCGTTTTATAGCCCAGAACCTGGGTTGTCAGGTAAAATGGGACGAAAAAACTCGAACCATAAATATTGTACAATCGGCCGGTTAATTGATTTTTATATCATTTAGGAGGGACTATTTTGGGATTTATGGGGCTTTTTAAGATAACGGTTGTAAGCCTGCTTGCATTAATACTTTTTACCGGTTGTAACAACTCTGATGATGTGAAGAATATAAAGTTTGCTAAGTTTGATGACGGCGTGGTGTATCTTTATCCGAAAGATGCGCATAAATTCGATAAGCCCATAAAGCTTGAGGGTGAAAACGAAAAAATCTTTACAAGTTGGCCCTGCAAAGATGTACCGGCCGTTTATTGGAGCATAACCATTCCCGAGGACGGCGATTATGAAGTTACAGTATTCTATTCAAGAGCAGAAGCCGAACCGGCGAAGGGCTCCATAGACACTCGTCAATGGGACGAAACAAAAAAAGATTGGGCTATTTATCAAGGCATAGCCAAACAATTTCCGTCTACAGGGGATTGGGAACAATACGATACCGCTTCAAGAACCCTTACCCATATGCAAGGAGGCATGGACCTGTTATTCAGTATCGAACCCGGGGCAAATGCCTATGAAGAAAGTGAGTATTTCAAAAATTTGCAATATGTTATAATACAAAAATTGTAAGATGACCGGGCTGAAGACTGCTTTGTGACTGTATTCTTCAGCCCATATTGTTTTCCGTACAACTAATACTGATTCCATTTAAAACAGTAGATAAAACTTTGTAATTTAGACAGAGATTCAAGGATAATTTGCAAATTTTTATCCTTCATTAAATATGGAATTGGTATAAGGTAATATTGGAGGTGACTATGTACCCATCAAAACATAAATCATCTAAGATACCCGGTATTTCGTTAATTATCGGGAGTGCTTTAGACATGGTCTTTATGTTTTTAATGCTTATTTTATCGTTTTTTATGGGAGGTAGCACCGGACCGCCGAATTTTGAGCGTTCAGTACCCCTTTATTATGTTGCTGTTATCGGTTTGGGTTTTTGCGGTGCTGCAATCAACTTGGCCGGCGGGATAATCTCCGTGGTGACAGGCGGAAAATCTGTAACCATATTGATAGTTGCCGGTGCTTTGTTGGGTATAGCCGGGAGTGTATCGTTTTATATGCTTGAGCTGACGGAATTGGGGAATGTGGCTTTGCTTCTCGGTATAGTACCGCCGGCTGTGTTTTTTCTGTTAACACGGATATTGCATATGGTTTAGCCATGGTTGGTTAGTTGCTTTGTATCATCCTTGACAATTTTTCGCCTATGTGATATTTTATAGTTAACTTTTATATAAAGAGGTGTGTTGATGTCGGTCATCTGATAAGGTAGTTATTTGTATCACTAAAAGTGGGAATTTTAGCCTGCTTATTTTGTGTACCCAAATGCCTTACAGAATGACATGATACTAATTCCATTTAAAACAGTAGATAAAAATTTGCAATTTAGACAAAGATTCAAGGATAATTTCAAATTTTTATCCTTCATTAAATATGGAATTAGTATGAGAAGTGTTTTAAGCACCTTTTCGTATGTTTTCCGGCGCAGTGGGTAACTGTGCCTTTTTTTGTCGCAAGGCTATTTGGAACACATATACTTTGCGAAAGGACATTAACCGATGAATATAAACTTAAAAAACTACGGACTAATCCAACGATTTGAACAAGAAGCTACCATGTATGAGGGACTGTTTCTTGCCAGAGTAAGCGAGCAACACCGTGAATTATACAAAGTAATCAGTGAATGCGGCGAAACAGACGCAAGTGTTTCCGGGAAACTTGCTTATAACGCATACGGTCAAGCCGACTTTCCTGCTGTTGGTGATTGGGTGATGATAGACCGCTTGGACGGAAGCACCGGTAATGCAATCATTCATCATATTTTGCGCCGTAAAAGCATTTTAGCACGGCAAGCCGCAGGTACGGAACACGCCGAACAGGTAATTGCAACCAATATAGATATTATCTTTATATGTATGTCGCTTAATGCTGATTTTAATATACGCCGAATCGAACGATATTTAACAATCGCATGGGACAGCATGGCAACCCCGGTTATCGTGCTGACAAAATCGGATTTGTGCCGGGATTTACCGGAGAAACTTAGAGATATAGCTTCCGTAAGCCCGGGAACGGATGTCATTACCTGTTCTGCCGAAAACGGTGATGGGTTTGACGAAATTAACGCCTTTATCGGGCAAGGAAAGACCATAGCATTTGTGGGTTCGTCGGGCGTTGGAAAGTCCACACTTATTAACCGCCTTATGGGCCGGAATGTGCTTGCTACAAAGGCCATACGGGAAGATGATGCCAAGGGCAGGCATACCACAACCCACCGCCAATTATTACTGTTGCCAAACGGCGGCATAGTTATAGACACGCCGGGTATGCGAGAGTTGCAGATTTATACGGGTAACCTGTCAAAAACCTTTGAAGATATTGAAGAACTTGCCGCCGGGTGCAAATTCGGGGACTGTTCACACGGTTCAGAACCGGGTTGCGCCGTCAGAGAAGCAATCGAAAACGGAATACTGTCCGAAAAACGCTTTGAGAGTTATCAAAAATTGCAACGGGAAGTTTCCTATACAGGGCTGAATTCTCGCCAACTGGAAAATGAAAAGATCAACAGAATGTTTGGCGGTAAGGGTGAAATGAAGCGTGTGATGAAGTATTTTAAAGCAAGAAACAAATAAAAAGGAAAGGTAGAATTGGCTTAAAATCTACGGCAAACTTAGCCCGGCGGTCAGCAGAAGAATATTAAAGTTTTTATGCTTAAAAAAAGATTGATAGTATGATTGTAATGTTAGTGGTCGAAATTTGATTCACTATAATTGTTAGCATAACCCTCCGGTATGGGCAAAGCGTTTCCTTACTTAATATTCCTCCAAACACTTCCTACACAGTAAAATAGCCGGCTTATTGAGGACGGTTATCGTCAAACCCGGGATGAAGCTCAGGAAGAGTAGGTACCCAAACAAAAACTGCGTGGAGCAAATTGATTGCTTCACGCAGTTTATAATAAAAACGTCTTTTATTCATATGTTATAGCCAATTGCACATAAGGTAGTAACAAAAACCGTTTTCTCTGTAAACGGTTCGTTTCCTGTGGTTTAAGAAACACCGGCAACAAAACTCACCATTACGACCGGGCGTTTTTGTTACTAAAATAAACGTAATTGACAATAATACTCTGTTTGAAAATCATTTTATATGCATCAGAGGTTTTAACATATGTTTTACAAGTTCGTCCGAACCAACGCATAATATACCCGGTAGCCTGTATTCATAAGCGTTTTACTATTTGCTTTCAAATACAAGTTTTACATCTTAGTATACAATTACAATCTGTTTCGTGGAATTTAACCAGTCAACTGCACAGCCCAGGTTTTCTGCTGCAAAACGGATAGGCACCATTGTACGGGAATTGATAGATGTAGGTGCCACATCAATGTCCTTTGACGAGCCGTCAACCGTAATGTTTTTGCTGTTAAGGGTCATTATAACAGCCCGGTTTTTATAGTTAAGTGTAATTTTTCTTGCAGAATCATTCCAGCCCACTGTGCCACCCATTGCTTCTACAATAGCACGGATAGGCACCATGGTACGGCTATTTAAAATAAGAGGCGTTGTGCCACGACCCGGGTCTATTTCTTCTCTAACGCCGTTAACGCTCATGTATGGGTCATCTAATGTCATTAAAATAAACTGTTTCGGGGACGAAGAATCCGATGCGTTGCCGCCTAATATGGATGAGCCGGTTTTTACCGTAACTTTTGAGGTAACAGGGCCAAGTTCTTCTTTTAAACCTTCAAGTGGACGAGCTTCTTTTATGACTTGTTTCACGGTGTAATAATATGTTTTGTTTGCATCAACGTTAACGTCTACAAATTCATTGCTTGTTATGTAAAAATCCGTTGCCGAAACGCCTTCTTGGCTTGAGTTAGTACTTCTAAACACTCTATAGCCCACGCCACCTCTAACGGGGTTCCACCACAGCTTAGCGCCGGAGGAAATACTTTCGCCCTTGAATCCGCCGATTTCGGTACCGTTGCTTGGTGGCGGTGTTGGCGTGGGTGTAGGCGCCGGCGAAAATGCTTCGCCGTATTCACATACAAGACCAAAGGATTTTAAGCCGTAACCTTCTGCATTGTTTCCAATGTCGTTCCATTTCCTACTTTTGTTGCCGTCAATATGCGTATATGCTTCTGAGTTGCCCGAACTGCCTTGATTATTAGGCTCACCCGGTGCCCAATTGCTATACGAAAAGGACTCTCCGTTAACCCAGAACCAATTATCTTGAGCTTTATATCCGCCTATCCAGTAGTTTTGCATACTACCTTGTCTTGTCAAATTAAGAATGTAACTATTTTCGTCATCGCTGCTTACTGTGGCTAAATATCCACCAATGGATTCACAAAATTCCTTTGCTTCTTTCCATGTCAAATTCACATCGTACACTTCGTACCTATGACCGTTATATTCACCTTTTGCCAAAGGCATATGGGTAATACCGGAATCTGATACATTAATTATAAATCGTTCTCCGCCGGAAGGGGTAGAATGAAAACCATTTGCACCAATACGGAAGTCGATGCCGTATACTCCATCGGTGAAAGCATAGGGTGTTCCCGACGCATCAAAGAACCCTATTAATACAGAACCATAGTTCTTACCCGATCTAACATCACCTGCATTTAAAATTCGGGTGCTAACGCCTGAAACTAAGCTCCATGAGCCTGAACTTTCGTTTTGCTTATACAATTCGGTTTCCTGTTCTACATCGAAGTCTTCAAGAATGAAGTAATCACCGCTATTATCATACCTTACATTTACTTTATGGCTATTTGCTTCCCATGTTACAGTAACCGGACAATTTGGGTTACTCCTGCTCCCTTCTCTCCAATACAAACGGTATTTGGCTTCTTCTGCAAACGCCGTCATAGGTAATAAAGAAAGGCACATCACAAGAACCGGCATAATACTAAATATAAATTTCTTCATTTATTGCTCCTCCTTAAAGTCTTAATATTGTCAAATTATTCGCTTTACCTAATTTGCAGCCCCGACTTTACGTTGGTATTTTTTATTCTGCTAAACTGATGATATTTTGAAATATAAGACGTCCCTGTTATAATGATCAAAGTAAACTATGGCAATTTCTTGGTAAAATCCCTTAGTAAAATTACGTTGTGGCATTGGCTATTTTGCTTTAAAATCAATAACTATATCCATCTCCTTTCTTTGCATTATATGGGCTTCGCTTTTCCGGATTTCATTGGCAAGCTTCAACAAATTTGTATTCACCGGGACAGATTTTCGATTTTGCATAAATATGCTTACTGCTTTAATTAAGTATACAATACACTGTTAAGTATACAATTAATTTGACCATAATAATATTGTGATATATTACAATTCATATGGATTATCTTACAATGATCAACGAAAAAAATCGGCACCATCATACATTCGATGTAGTGCCGATCTTAGGTTTGTCATGACGGTTCCTTTAAAACAGTGGATCAGGTTCACAATTCAGCCTATGATTCAAGAATAATTTGTAAACTTTTATCCTTAAATATATGTACCGGGCATCATTTTGTTTTCCGATAGTCTGTTGATGATACTCTCCAATAGTTTTTAAATACCTTTAAAAATAAACCACCACCGGCTGAAAGCCGCCTAAAGTTCAATGATATTGAAGTTATCACTTTTCGTGTTTTCTGAAATATCTTGATGTTTTATATTCTTCTGTAACTTCGTCAGTTACATTACCACTGCTTGCTACAAATTATTCCCTTGCCCATAGTTGTCACAGGGCCTTATAAAATAAAAATCCCCAAGCGTGAAAGCCGCTTGGGGACCGGGTTTTTGAACGGAGGGTGTGGGATTCGAACCCACGTGGGA
>CAYMOU010000017.1:0-32273 GCA_964392115.1 uncultured Defluviitaleaceae bacterium
TCAGCTTTCATAAACAAATACCACCTTATAATTCAAACTAAAGTTTCCGACATACGCAATTACGGAACTTTGAATTTCGGAATGTATTACGGCGACGGTGAACCGGTGCATTTCTATGCTTGGAAGCCGCCATACAACCTGTTTATTTGGCATTTAGCCTTTTTCAAATCGGTAATTATAAGTTCCGAACCTGCCGGAGAGACCTAAGATTATCCCCGAAAAATATTAAGCTATAGTATGGTAAGAAAAAGGGAAAAATTTATATGAAATTTATTTTTCTTTTTTAAAACTCACATTTACGCAATAACTAAAATACATATTAGCACAGACTTCCAAATATAACAAGCAAAAATTATCCTTTTAGTTTCAAAGAATTATAATTAAAATTCATCCCGGCCATGTGATTATAATTTACGCTTAATATTAATTATCGGGATTTTTGAGCATTTTATATACCGGCGATTGGTTTTTTAAACATAGCCCGGCCGGTTAAATTCGTAACTAAAAATAAAACAGTAACCTTAGTATCAGTGTATTCCAATAAAAATATTAGTAAACATAGGTTAAGAAATACCTTTTTGAACTAGGCCACAGTGGAAAATTTTATAAAAAATTAAAGTTTTCACAATTTTCATATTGACCTAACGTTTCAAACATATTATCATATAATAATAATTATCTAATAATTATAGATGGGAGTGATTGCTTTGAAACTTTTAATTCAACAACTAAAGTCTCACAGCTTAAAAGTAACGCCCCAAAGACTCGCCATTTTTCAAATGCTCTACAGTACCAAGAAACATCCTTCCGCAGAAATGATTTACAAAGAGTTACAGGAGTCTCACCCTTCTATGAGCCTTGCAACTGTCTACAAAACTTTAGACACCTTAAAAAAGTCCGGGTTGATTCAAGAGCTTAATGTGGGAGAAGACAGTTTCCGTTACGACGCCAACATAGAATCTCACCCTCATATTATATGTGTTAAATGTCACGAAGTCTTTGATTTAACCTGTTTGGATTCTATTCAAGCCCTTAGGGACGAAGTGGCCCAACAAACAGAATTTTTAATGCTTCATGAACAACTTTATTTCTATGGAATGTGTACGGCTTGTCAACATGTATCGGAACAATCCGGTTGATATTTTTTTGCATTTGCGAGTTTTAAGTTATTTTTAAGAAGGCTTAATCTATTTTCCTTATATTATTATCTTTTATATTAATGGTGTACGGTAAATAGATTTTTGTCGGTAGTTATTTGTTATATTTTTAACATTATGGTTCTTTCCGGCAAATTAAGATTATTTTTTACGTAATTTTCTTCAAATCGACCATTCCCCTATTTACCCGCCGGATAACTTGCATTGAACCCCGGCGCAAAGCTGAGTGTCTTTCTGAAAACAATCACAAAGTGCACGTAATTTTTCTTTACATTTTATACACATTGCACATCGCCTGATACTTCAACAAATCTTATCCACTCAAATTTATAAGATTTTTTTATAATCAATCCAAAGACCCCGATTTTTTTATCTACACTAAGTTTTATGTGTTATAATACTTTATTACAAATTTTATAGTCAGTACAATTTCTTGTTTACTGCCTAAATACTACTTACGGAGGTTATTATGGAGAAAATCAAAATTTTTGATACGACCCTGCGTGACGGTGAGCAGTCTCCCGGTTGCAGTATGGATATAGAAGAAAAACTGGAAGTGGCAAGAAAGTTGGAAAGCTTGCAAGTTGATATTATAGAAGCCGGCTTTGCAATTTCATCAAAAGGCGATTTTGAATCAGTTCGCTCCATTGCGGACACCATTAAAAACGCTAAAGTTGCAAGTTTGGCACGCTTGGTCGATAAAGACATTTTAACAGCCTATGATGCGGTAAAAACAGCCGCCCATCCCAGAATTCATACCTTTATCGCAACATCCGATTTGCATATGGAATACAAGCTTAAAATGAGCCGCGATCAAGTTTTAGACAGAATTGCCGAATTGATTAAGTTAGCAAAAAGCAAATGCGACGACATTGAATTTTCCGCGGAAGACGCTTCCAGGAGTGACCGCGAATTCTTGTTGCGTGCTTATAAAACCGCCATCGAAAACGGTGCTACCGTTATCAATATTCCCGACACCGTGGGTTATGCCACTCCCATGGAAATGTTCAGCTTGGTTGAATACATAAAGAACGGAATCCCAAATGCGGATAAGGTTGATATCTCCGTACATTGCCACAACGACTTGGGCATGGGTGTAGCCAATTCACTTGCCGCAATCCAAGCGGGAGCAAGACAGGTTGAATGTACTGTAAACGGTTTGGGCGAACGTGCAGGTAATGCCGCATTGGAAGAAATTGTTATGGCATTGAACACAAGAAAAGATTATTATAAATTAGAAACAAACATTAAGACCCAAAAAATTTACTCCACAAGCAGATTGGTTTCTTCCATTATCGGTCAACAACCGGCTCCCACCAAGCCCATTATCGGTGCAAACGCCTTTGCCCATGAGTCCGGCATACATCAACACGGGGTAATGGCCAATAAGAGTACTTATGAAATCATGACGCCTGAGGATATAGGTATACCTCAAAACAAAATGGTGCTGGGAAAACACTCCGGCCGTCATGCCTTTGAAGACCGCTTGAACGAACTGGGCTATACCATGACACCGGAAAAAATCACCAAATTGTTTGAACGCTTCAAAGCTCTGGCAGACCGCAAAAAAACCGTTACCGACGACGATATAGTTGCTCTGGTGGGCAGTAAAGAACAGGTTATCACTGCATCTCAATACAACTTTGTTCGCTTTATCGCCACAGCCGGCAATACCATTCCTGCCACCGCCGTTGTAAGATTAACCAAAGACGGCGAAGAAACCGAAGAGGCCTGTATGGGCGACGGTCCCATTGATGCGGCATTTAACGCCATCAATCGTATGGTCAACAAAGAATTGGTCATGGAAGACTATCAAATCCGCTCCATAACTCAAGGCGAGGACGCTCTGGGCGAAGTTATCGTTAAATTACGTAACGGCGGCGAAACCGTAACCGGCAGAGGTCTTTCCACCGACATAATCGAAGCCAGTATTCGTGCATACTTAAACGGTATAAACAAATTAATGTCTATATAATTATGCAGAGCACAATAACCGCTGTTTACAAAAAAGCGGGCTAAATCAACTCAATGTAAACAAAGTAATTTCTATGTTAGGCTTTATTGGAGAGAGGGAACTTGAGGGATAAAACCTTTTTTCAGCCTATGAAAAAGGTTTTATCCCTCTAAGTTTGAACCCTATTAAAATGAAAAATCCTTTTTAACTCAACTGTTTATATATATTAAAAGGGAGTAAGAGGGAATCCCATATCCCTCAATGTAATTTATATCACATCGTAACAAAACGGAAGGAGAACTTACATGGGAATGACAATGAGCCAAAAAATCTTGGCACGAAAAGCAGGACTGGAAAAAGTAGAGGCCGGACAATTAATCATGGCTAATTTAGATATGGCACTGGGCAACGACGTTACTACACCCGTTGCTATTTCAGAATTCGAAAAAGCAGGCTTTGAAAGCGTATACAGCAAAGACGGCATTGCTATAGTCCTTGACCACTTTACACCCAACAAAGACATCAAATCCGCTCAACAATGTAAAATCAGCCGTGACTTTGCACGCAAACACGAAATTACCAATTTCTTTGACGTAGGCCAAATGGGTATCGAACATGCCCTTTTACCCGAAAAAGGCTTGGTTGCACCCGGCGAACTTTGCATCGGTGCCGATTCTCATACCTGTACTTACGGTGCTTTAGGTACCTTCTCAACCGGCGTAGGCTCTACAGACTTGGCGGCTGCCATGGCTACAGGCAAAGCTTGGTTTAAAGTACCTTCTGCAATCAAATTCAACCTTACCGGCAAATTAAACAAATGGATAGGCGGCAAAGACGTTATCCTTCATATAATCGGCAAAATCGGCGTTGACGGTGCCTTATACAAATCCATGGAATACATGGGCGAAGGCGTCAGCTCCCTTAGCATAGACGACCGTTTCACCATTGCAAACATGGCTATCGAAGCCGGCGCAAAGAACGGTATCTTCCCGGTAGACGAAAAAACCATCGAATACATTACAGGCCGTGTAAACCGTGACTACGTAGCTTCCACTGCCGACCCTGATGCAGTTTACGACGAAGTTTTTGACATAGATTTAAGCCAAATCAAAGCTACAGTTTCCATGCCCAGCTTACCGGACAACACCGAATTGGTAGAAAACTTACCCAAAATCAACGTTGACCAAGTTGTTATCGGTTCATGCACCAACGGCAGAATTTCCGACTTACGCAGAGCCGCCGAAATCCTTAAAGGCAAACAAGTTGCCCCGGGCGTAAGAGTTATTATCTTCCCGGCCTCTATGGAAATTTACAAACAAGCTCTTGAAGAAGGCATATTCAGCACCTTTGTTGATGCAGGCTGTGTAGTTTCCACTCCTACCTGCGGTCCTTGCCTTGGCGGTCACATGGGTATCCTTGCAGAAGGCGAAGTTGCAGTTTCCACAACAAACCGTAACTTTATCGGCCGTATGGGTCATGTTGATTCCAAAGTATACTTATCTTCTCCGGAAGTAGCGGCAGCTTCTGCAATTGCAGGCTATATCTGCACTCCCGACGTTGTAATGTAAGCAAAATAATTTTTCGGTAGACCGAGTTTTATATAAATTTATTAGGAAATAAGCGAAAGAAGCCCTGTGAGAAACAACTCACCGGATTTCTTTCGGGACACCCATAAGGAGGAACTCAAATGGAATTTACAGGTAATGTTTTTAAGTACGGAGACAACGTTGACACCGACGTTATTATCCCCGCACGCTACCTTAATACTATAAATGAAAAAGAATTGGCCTCTCACTGCATGGAAGACTTGGACAGCACCTTTGTAACCCGTGTAAAAGAAGGCGACATCATGGTTGCCGGCTTTAACTTCGGTTGCGGTTCTTCCCGTGAACATGCTCCAATCTCTATCAAAGCTTCCGGCGTATCCTGCGTTATCGCAAAAAGTTTCGCCAGAATCTTCTACCGCAACGCTATCAATATCGGCCTTCCTATCTTGGAATGCCCGGAAGCCGCAGAAGCTATTGCTGACGGCGAACAAGTTAAAGTAAACCTTGTAGACGCTACGATTACTGTCCTTGGCTCCGGTAAAACCTTCCAAGCTACAGAATTCCCGGCATTCGTCCGTGAAATTATCAGCGCCGGCGGTTTAATTAAAAGCATTCAAAATAAATAATTTTATGCTTCTTGCCAAGCATAACAAACTAAAAAACATTGGTATATTTTCCAATGTTTTTTAGTGGTGCAATACATATTTTTATGAATACAGCCTTACTCCCGGAAGCGAGGAAAAGTATTGTGGACAAATATCTTCAAATACTGAAATCAAACGATTCCGATTTGGCGATAAAAATAGACACAAAAACAATCTCCACGGCACCATGGACAGTTTATCGTTGCCAATTCGGCTGTGCAGCATACGGAAAAAGCCACTGCTGCCCACCAAAAACACCTACTTGGAAAGAAACCCAAGAAATGATTGACTGCTTTAAATACGGAATTTTATTTCGCTGCCACGAGATGAATGCCGTATCTCCAATGGTTATCAAGGTTGCACAGGAACTGTTTTTGGACGGATACTATAAAGTGACCGCTTTTGGCAGCGGCCCTTGCCGAAAATGTGCCAAGTGCAATCCCGAACACTGTAATTTTCAGGGTCAGGTTATTCCTTCAATGGAGGCTTGCGGAATTGACGTTTTTGCTACCGTCAGAGCAAACGGTTTGGAAATAGATACTCTCAAAGAAAAAACCGAAGTACCCAATTACTTTGGGTTAATCCTGGTTGAGTAATTTTTTAGGATTGAATTTTAAATTAAGTGTAAAATTATTTAATAAAAAATTATTTAATAAAAAAAACCCGGTAACCGAAGATTTACAAAAAGTCCGGTCAATCGGAGTTTGCAAAACAATAGGCATAGAAAGTTGGTTAACTATGGAATTTAATATTACTGTAATCCCCGGCGACGGTATAGGCCCGGAAATAGTTGCAGAAGGTGTTAAGGTCTTAAACGCTATCGGTCAACGCTTTAATCACAGCTTCAAGTTTACAGAAGTACCCATGGGCGGTTGCGCCTATGACCAATACGGCACTCCGCTTCCCGAACATACCCTTGAAACAGCTTTAAAATCAGACAGCGTTCTTTTGGGTGCAGTAGGCGGCGAAAAATGGGATACCCTTCCGGGTCACTTGCGTCCGGAAAAAGCTCTGCTCCAAATCCGTTCTGCTCTTAAACTTTACGCAAACCTTCGTCCGGCTATTTTCTATCCTGCCTTAATTGACGGCTGTCCTTTGAAAGCAGACATAGTTGCCGGCGGTTTCAATATCCTTACCGTTCGTGAACTTACAGGCGGTATTTATTTCGGCGAAAGAGGCCGCTCCGAAGACGGACAAACCGCCTACGACACCGAACAATACTCCGTACACGAAGTGGAACGCATAGGTTTGGTTGCCTTCAAAGCCGCTCAAAACCGCAAGAAAAAACTTTGCAGCATAGACAAAGCAAACGTTTTGGAATCTTCCAGATTATGGCGTGAAGTTATGCAAAAACTTGCTAAAGACTTCCCGGACGTGGAATATTCCAATATGTTGGTGGATAACGCCGCTATGCAGCTTATCCGTGACCCCAAACAATTCGACGTTATCGTTGCTAACAATATGTTCGGCGACATTCTCTCCGACGAAACAAGTATGTTAACCGGCTCTATCGGTATGCTGCCCTCCGCAAGCCTTGGTGCTACCAAATTGGGTATGTACGAACCTATCCACGGCTCCGCTCCCGACATCGCCGGCAAAGGCATTGCAAACCCCATAGCCACCATTCTTTCTTGTGCTATGATGCTTAACCATTCCTTCAACCTTCTTGACGAAGCTCAAGCCATTGAAGACGCTGTAAATCAAGTGCTTAACCAAAACTTACGTACCAAAGACATTATGTCCGAAGGTATGAAATTAGTAAGCACGAGCGAAATGGGTAAGGCAATTTGTGACAATATATTGGCATAAAATAACAGACCTTGGGAATCCCTTGAAATAGGTTAACCCAAGGTTTTTTATTGTTATAGGATTAATCAGTAGCGGTTGAATTACAACGAAATACACCGGTAAACCTTTTTTATACTCAAATGAATAAGGAATAGTAACAAAAGCTATTCTTCGTGAACGGTTCGCTCATGTGTTTTTCAAGGAAAACCACCGGTCGCTCACCACTGCGAATAGACGCTTTTGTTACTCTTTAATTAGCATTTGACTATATTGGCATAAGTCGTATCAAATGTTACAATCAAGATAATTTCAAATACTGCGACTGCTGAAATTCAACAGTCCCCGGTTAAGGAGGTTATCCATGAAAACATTCCTGATAACAGGCGGTGCCGGTTTTATAGGTTCTAATTTTATAATATATTTGCTGGGAAAATACAGAGATATAAAAATAATTAATTACGACAAACTCACCTATGCCGGAAATCCGGAAAATTTGAAGTCTGTAGAAAATGATGCCCGTTATTTTTTTGTTAAGGGTGATATTTGTGACAACGAATTGCTAAACAGCGTTTTTAGGGAACATGAAATCCACTGTGTAGTAAACTTTGCCGCCGAATCTCACGTTGACAGAAGCATATCCAATCCGGATATTTTTGTTAAAACCAATGTTTTGGGAACTCTCAGCCTATTGAACGTTTCCAAGAAATTTTGGCAAACCGGGGACGATTTATATAAACCGGGTGTAAAGTTTGTTCAGATGTCTACAGACGAGGTATACGGTTCTTTGGGTGCCACAGGCTATTTTACAGAGCAAACTCCCTTAGACCCTCACAGTCCTTATTCCGCAAGCAAGGCATCGGCAGACTTGCTGGTAAAGTCCTATTTCGATACCTATAAATTCCCTGTGAATATAGCTCGTTGTTCCAACAATTTCGGGCCTTTTCAATTTCCCGAGAAATTAATACCCCTGGTCATAAACAACGCCCTAAAACACAGTCCTCTGCCTATTTACGGTGACGGTATGCAGATTAGGGATTGGCTGTATGTGGAGGACTGTTGCAGTGCCTTAGACTTAGTTATTCATAAGGGTGAAGTCGGAGAAATCTACAACGTAGGTGCAAATAATGAGCTTACAAATATATCCTTGGTCAAAACCATAGTGAATTATTTGAACAAACACGCAGATACCGCCATAGGCGAGCATTTGATTACCTACACCGCAGACAGAAAAGGCCACGACAGACGTTATGCCATAGATTCCTCTAAAATAAAAACACAACTTGGTTGGAAGCCCCGATTCTCATTTCAAGAATGTATTGAGCAAACCATACGTTGGTATCTAAGCAATACCCTATGGCTTGAAAATATTAATCAAAATTTTAAAAACTAAATGACTTGCAAAACTTACAGTAAACGGACAATTCTAAGTTGCATATAATATTTAATTAAATCAACACATATATTTCATAGCGGCAGTAAACTTTGTACCGGCTGACCCAACAGTAATTTTTACTTTTTTAAGACTGTAAACATTATTAAATGTAATAATCTTTATGCAAGTTGTACAAGCAGAAGTGACAGGAAAACAGCCTAAAATGCCTTAAATTTAATTTGCACCCTGTTTCCCTTTGTTACATAATTTTGTTTATTATGTCTAAAAAGAAATCTTTTTGTTGCAAAAAACTAAGCATTATATTAATATGTATAAAAAAGTTTCTTTAAAAAACTTTAGGAGGTAAGAAAGTATGAAAAAAATGCTTGCACTTTTATTGTGCTTAGCAATGGCTCTTTTGTCTGCATGCAGCCCAAGCGAGCCGGAAACCATTAAAATCGGTGTATTCCAACCCCTAACCGGTACAAACGGCGGCGGCGGTTCCCAAGAAACCGATGGTATCAAATACGCCTGGGAAGTCTATGGAGAAGTTTTAGGCAAAAAAGTTGAGCTTGTTATTGTTGACAACAAGTCTGATAAAGGCGAGGCCACCACAGCAGCAACAAAACTTGTGGAAAAAGATAAAGTAGTAGCCGTAGTAGGTTCTTACGGCTCCGGCGTATCCATTGCAGCAGGCGAAATTTTCAAAACCGCGAAAGTCCCGGCTATGGGTGCTTCTTGTACAAACCCAATGGTTACCATGGGTAACGAATACTACTTCCGTGCTTGCTTCCTTGATCCTTTCCAAGGTCAAGTAATGGCAAATTACGCCATTAAAAGCGGAGCAAAAACAGCCGCTATAATCAAAGAAAACGGCGATGACTACTCTGTTGGTCTTGCAAATTTCTTTGAAAACTCTTTCAAAGAATTAACCGGCGACCCCAGCTCCATCGTTTCAGTTTCTGAGTTCCAAGCCAATGACCAAGATTTTAACGCTATATTAACCAACATCAAATCCTTAAATCCCGACGTTATCTTTGCTCCTTCTTCACCTTCAACCGCTCCGCTTATTATCAAACAAGCTCGTGCTTTGGGTATAACAAGCATCATAATGGGCGGCGACACTTGGGAAAATCCCTCCTTGGTTGAAGTAGCCGGCAAAGACGCTGAAGGCGTTGTAATCTCCACATTCTTTGACGAAGCCAGCCCAGCAACCGAAGAAGCCAAAAAATTCGTTGATGGCTACAGAAAAAGAATGGGCAATTCCGATGAAATTATCCCCGCAGTTGCCGCTTTGGGCTACGATGCATACATTGTATTGCTTGACGCTATCAAAAGAGCCGGCTCCACCGACGGCGAAAAAATCAAAGAAGCCCTTAAAGCAACAAAAGATTTTGAGGGTGTAACAGGTATTATTAACTTTACCGAAGAAGGCGATGCCGACAAAAACTTGGCGGTTATCAAAACCATCCAAGACGGTAAATTCGTTTATATTGATACCGTTATTGTAGAATAATTTTTACTTAAATGAACAGGGAACAGTTAATAAGAGGGCATTTTGCCCTCTTTTAGCGGCGACAACCTCTTGAAAACTCATATGATTGTTACCGGGCCTTGTTCGTTTGAGTCTAAGACCTATACTTGGCTTAAATTACCTATACCGAAAGGTCTTATTAAGAGTTATAATATAACTCAACGAATTCGAAAATCGGCCCGGTTGTACGGAGAATTTTCGTATAGCCGGGTAACATAACGTTCGTTAGGTTATATTCCTGCCTTATCGGCGTGTTCATTTGACAAAGGTGGATTACATATGTCTTTAGATACTTTTATTCAGCATACTGCCAACGGTATCGCCCTGGCCAGCCTTTATGCATTGATTGCCGTGGGCTATACAATGGTTTACGGTATTTTGCGTTTGATTAACTTTGCTCACGGCGATATTTTTATGATGGCATCGTATTTTATGGTGTTTTCGGCGGTAAACTTTGGGTTACCTTGGTTCCTTTCCATACCCTTGGTTGTGGTACTGACCATACTTTTAGGCTTGGTTATCGAGCGAATTGCTTACCGACCCTTGCGTAATGCACCAAGGATGTCTATTATGATTTCGGCCATCGGCGTATCGTTCCTGCTGGAAAACTTAGCGACTTACTTATTCTCGGGCGTGCCCAAGGGTTTCCCCGATTTACCTCTGCTTACAGGAAACATTAAACTCGGTGAAGTTACCCTTCCTGTTGCTACAATTGTAATTCCTGTTGTAATGCTCATATTATTGGCCGTACTGTTGTATTTGGTCAATCATACCAAGCTTGGCTTATCCATGCGTGCCGCTTCAAAAGATTACGAAACGGCTAGGCTTATGGGTATTAAGCTAAACGCTACCATTTCTTTTACCTTTGCAATAGGCTCTTTCCTTGCTGCCATAGGAGCAATTCTGTGGGGTGTTCGTTATCCTTCCGTTATGCCGTTAATGGGCGTTATGCCCGGATTAAAATGCTTTGTTGCCGCTGTTTTGGGTGGTATAGGCAATATAAAAGGTGCGGTTTTGGGCGGTCTGATTCTGGGATTGGGCGAAACCTTCTTGGTGGCCTTTGTTCAAGAATTAACCGGGTACAGAGATGCCTTTGCCTTTGTTGTATTAATCTTTATGCTGCTTGTAAAACCTACAGGCTTGCTGGGTGAGAAGGCGGTGGATAAGATATGAGCAAGGTTAAGAATCCCAATAAAAAATTATTTATGAGCATATCCCTTGCGGTAGTGGGCGTAATATTATTGTTCCTGTTGGACAAGGGTATTATAGGCGATGCCTATGTTAGACGTGTACTTAACTTGGGAGCGGTATATTGTATAGTTGCCGTATCCATGAACTTGGTTAACGGTTTTACCGGCCTGTTCTCTTTGGGTCAGGCAGGATTTATGGCTATAGGTGCCTTTACCGTGGGTATATTTACCTTACCCTTGGGAGTAAGAGATGCAATTTTCTACATAGAACCTATGGCTCCGTTTTTACGAAATGTAGAACTGCCTTTCTTTGTGGCATTATTGCTGGGCGGTTTGATTGCTGCCCTTGTTGCCATTATTATAGGCACGCCGGTACTTCGCCTTAAAAGCGATTACCTTGCAATTGCAACCTTAGGCTTTTCGGAAATTTTGCGTATTATTTTTTCCAATACCCAAACCATAACAAACGGTTCTTTGGGTTTGAAAAGTATACCTACCATCAACACCATGTTCTTACCCTTTTCAATTTGTGCCATAGTGGTAATCTTGGTTATGCTGCTTATACGCTCCAGTTACGGCCGTGCCTTTAAGGCCATTCGTGAGGACGATATAGCCGCAGAAGCCATGGGTATAAGCTTGGTTAAGCATAAGGTTATGTCCTTTGCCATAGGTGCATTTTTTGCTGCCATAGGCGGCGGTTTGTTTGCATCACTTTTGGGCGCTGTTGAGCCTAAAGGCTTTTACTTTACATTTACTTATAACTTCCTTTTGATTATAGTTTTGGGCGGTATGGGAAGTATTACCGGTACTGTTATTTCGTCCTTTATCGTTACCGCAGGTCTGGAGTGGCTGCGTATATTTGACGAACCTCTTGAATTGTTCGGCTTCTCCGTACCCTTGTTCAGACCGGGCTTGAGAATGGTTGTATTCTCCGCTATACTTATGATTCTTGTTCTGTATTACAGAAACGGTCTTATGGGACAAAAAGAATTCTCTTGGAAACTGTTATCGGATAAAATTAAGAGCATTAAAAATTTCTTTACCAAATCAAAAGAGCCCAAAGGGGGCTTAAACAGATGAGCGTATTACGAACGGAAAATATAGTTATGAGATTCGGCGGTGTTACTGCCGTAAACAATTTAAACATCACGGTTAACAGAAATGAAATCGTGGCATTAATCGGGCCTAACGGTGCGGGAAAAACCACTGCGTTTAACGTTATCACCGGGGTTTACAAACCAACCTCCGGCAAGGTATTTTTTACTCCCGACGGTAAAAAAGAAAGGGAGATAACCTCTCTTAAACCCGATATAATTACCCGTATGGGTGTTGCCAGAACCTTTCAAAATATTAGGTTGTTTAAACAACTTACCGTATTTGAAAACGTTATTATAGGCAAGCATTTGCATATTAAGTCCAACTTCATAGCATCAACATTAAGACTTCCTTCGGCCGTAAAAGAAGAAGCCGCCATGCGTAAGGACACTGAATCTTTATTACGCCGGCTGGATTTATGGGATTGCCGTGATGAAATTTCTTCATCCTTACCCTACGGCAAGCAGAGACATCTTGAGATAGCCCGTGCCTTGGCAACCAACCCGGAACTGCTTTTGCTGGACGAACCGGCCGCCGGCATGAACCCTCAAGAAACCCTTGAGCTGTCGGACTTTATCAAAAATATTAAAGACGAATTTAAACTTACCGTTTTCATGATAGAGCATCATATGGAATTGGTTATGGGAATTTCGGATAGGATTTACGTGCTTGATTTCGGCGAACCCATTGCAGAAGGCTTACCCGAAGAAATCCAAAGCAATCAACGTGTTATTGACGCATATTTGGGAGGTGAGGACGAGGATGCTTGAGATTAAAGACTTACGAGTGTCATACGGTGGTATAGAGGCTGTCAAAGGCATTTCTCTCTCCGTGCCGGAAACCGGTATAGTAACTCTTATAGGTGCAAACGGCGCCGGAAAAAGCACCACTTTGCGTTCTATTGTTAACCTGGTAACCTGCCAAGGCGGAACAATAACCTTTCAAGGCGAAAATATTACCGGACTGCCTACTCAAGAAATCGTAAAAAAAGGCATCACTCTTGTACCCGAGGGTCGCCGAATTTTCCCGGATATGACCGTTTTGGAAAACCTGAAAATCGGTGCTTTCCTTCGCAAAGACGATTTAAGCGAAGATATAAAATGGATCTATGACCTTTTTCCCCGACTTAAAGAGCGTAACTGGCAACACGCCGGCACTCTTTCCGGCGGAGAGCAACAAATGTTGGCGGTAGGCCGGGCACTTATGAGCCGTCCTAAACTTTTGATGATGGATGAACCCTCCCTGGGTCTTGCACCTATTATTGTCCGGGGAATATTCGATATTATCAAAGAAATCGCCAAACAAGGCAAAACCATACTCCTTATTGAACAAAACGCCAATCTGGCCCTTAGAGCCGCAGATTACGGCTATGTTCTGGAGACCGGAAAAATTAAAACAGAAGGTACCGGCAAAGACCTTTTGGCTAATGCAGAGGTTAAGGAAGCTTATTTGGGTAAAAGCAAGTAATTTTCTTCCTTTGCATTTTGCAAGGGTTAACGTGCCTATGTTTAAAATACAGAGATAAATTAAAGCCTAACCCTAAATTAAAACGACGTGTGATTAATTTACACAATTTTTAATTTAGGGCTGGGCTTTACTCTTTTTCGGGGCTTTATTTGTAGGGTGGTGGCTCTGCAACCGCCACTTTACGCTAACACAATACTTAATACTAATTCCATTTAAAGCAGTAGATAAAGATTTGCAATTTAGACAAAGATTCAAGGATAAATTACAAATTTTTATCCTTCATCAAATATGGAATTAGTATAATGCATTACGTATGGCTATTCCGGTAATTAACACGTCTAACCTTCAAGATTTTATAGTATATATTATAATGCATATAAAATTTGGAGGGACTGTTATGTTCGATAATTTAATTAACAAACGAATTATGCTGACTGCAACCGTTTTAATACTTTTGGCGGTAATCAGCGTGCTGACCCTAAACCCTTACAGCTTGGAGACTTTTGCAAAAGCTTCCGGTTCCAAACGCAAAATCCCCATTTACTCGGTAGAAACCGATAAGAAAATAATCTCCCTATCCTTTGACGCCGCCTGGGGTGCAGACGATACAGACGAATTACTGTCCATACTTAAAGAGGAAGATATACTTGCAACATTTTTCCTGTGCGGATACTGGCTGGACAAATATCCGGAGCAAGTAAAGAAAATATTTGAGGCCGGTCATGACATAGGAAACCACGGCAATACCCACGCCCACGGTGCGCAACTCAGCCTATCCCAAAACGTGGCCGAAATTAAAAATGCCCATGATAAAGTAAAAAACCTGCTGGGCATAGACATGGATTTATACAGACCGCCGTTTGGTGAATACAACAATACGGTAGTGGAAGCGGCTGATTCTTTGGGGTATTATACAATACAATGGGATGTTGAGACTACTACTATATAAATACTATAGTAATTATTATGAATTAATATGTCGTGGAATAGTAATTGTCGTACATTTACAATTATGCTACAATAATTTCAATAATAAATAAAGGGTGAAAATATATGGAAAGTAAGGATATTCGTTGGAAGCAACGTTTTCAGAATTTTGACAGAGCGTTTAAGTTGTTAAGGCAGGCCTTGGAAGAAAAGAAGCTTGAAGAATTTAATATGCTGGAAAGAGAAGGGCTTATTCAACGCTTTGAATATACCTTTGAACTTGCATGGAAAACCTTGAAAGATTATCTAAAGGAAAACGGCAGTAACCTCCTCGAACTAACTCCTCGCTCCGTTATAAAGGAAGCCTTTGCAGTTGGTATTTTGCATGATGGACAAGTATTCATAGATATGATGTTAAGCAGAAATTTGCTTTCCCATTGTTACGACTTTGAAAAATTTAACGAGGTTTTAGTTACAATTAACGCAAGATACCTAGGTGCCTTAGGAGAACTGCATTTCTTCTTTTTAGAGAGGGTATTGGGATGAAGAATATAGGCCTGTCTGAAAAACAACTGGAATTAATATTGTCAGTACTTAAAACTCATCCCGGTATAAGTAAAGCTGTTGTATTTGGCTCTCGAGCAAAAGGGAATTTCCGGGACAACTCCGATATTGATATTACCTTGTTTGGTGAAATAAGTTTATTGGAAGCAGAGAAAATCGCAAGTGACCTTGACTTACTACCCTTATGTTTTAAATTTGATGTAATTGTCTACGAATTAACCGCTAATAGGGAACTAAGAGAACATATTGATAGAGTAGGTAGCACTATTTATCAATGCGATAGGTAACCTGAGTATTATATTTACATTCTGTATGTATAATACTCAGTTCAAGCGCCTCGAGCTTAAACGATTTATAGTGTATTGTAGATATATAACTAAGCTTACAAGTTGAAACATTCCCTCTGAAAGAAGCCGGAACTCTTTTCTTAACTTATGCCAATCCATTAAGATAAAGTAAAATATCAAGCTAATCAAACTATGCGTTGATTTGAGGTAACATAACCAAAATGTCCATTAAACAGTATTTGATATACTGTTAATGCATCTGACTTCCTAGTTATCTTGATTGTTTCTCCATACTTTAATGTTCCGATAACAGGTGTGCTTTCACTTGAGGCGCTTCTAACATTGACTGTTCCACCTTCTGTTGGAGACGCAAAAAATTGATTATATTCCAATCCATATTCCGGTGTATAACCAACGTAACCGGCATATTGAGGGTTTTCGATTGCAATGTTGGGTACACAAAGCTGAATTTCGATATTTGCATTGCCACTGTATATTGAATCTTTGCTTTCTGTTTTGCCTACACAATAATTCATTACCGCGCGCCTACGATATTTTGCATTGTTACTTATAAAAGTAAAGTCATCATCAAATCCGTACCGAAAGTTTCCCCTTATCGAATCTAACTCTTTATATGTTTTGTTTTCAAAGTGTTCAATAAAAGTTTTTGTAAAACCCTAAACCGATTCCGGTGAGCCTAACCGGCTTAATTCTTCCAGTAAAAGATAAAAATCAGAATCAACAGAGTATGAACTATTCAATGGGCTATACATGTCCATTCTAATAGTAGTTACCCCAACCCTTGTAAAGATGTTGATACTACTTCCCACTTCAAGCTGTGGTATCATTGAAATGCCGTTTGAGGAAACAATAATTTGGCTTCTATGCGGTAACGGTTTTGTAATTTTATCAAGGTAATATAGTCTGCCACTATTCGTTGCGCTTTCCTGATAGTTATATCCATGATTTTTCAATATTTTTTAACCGCCTGATAATATTGCCTTGCCGTATCTTCTAAAGGCAAAAGCGTTACAGTTTCTTTAGTGGAATCCCAATTAAGACCAATGCCAACAATCTGTGCCGCTGTTTGAATCGGAACAAAGATTGAACCACTTTTGTAAGTCGGTAAAAAATTATATTTCACAAAAACTCCGCCTGAATATTCCTTGCCATCTACGTTTTGAAACTGATTAAGTCCAAAATAGTCGCCACAAGAAACATCAAATCTAAAGCCGTCCATCGCACTGCCCTTTGTGAGTGTAACCTGTTTAAGTTTTGTGTCATAATCCACTGAGAACCCAAATTCCTCAGCTAAACTGCGAAGCGGCACCATAATTGTTCCATTTTCAACGTATGGGGCTTGGTTTGAAACAAAGTTCTTTCCATTTGACATTATTGTTACCCGGTTAGCCGGATTTGCTAACAGTGGATTCTCACCAATAGTAAAAATAAAAAACAATAACAAAAGCAAGATGAAACAAAATTGCCTTTTTCCCATAGCATTTTCTCCGATCAATAAAAATATTCAATGATATACAATGATTTAATATAATATCGTTACCACAGTCACTGTAAACACTGCCGAACCACCGGAAGGACTAAAATCGGCTTTAATTTCTGGATTTACTTTATTATTCTTACTTTTAATAGCAATGCGATATTCGTCTTCAATAACTTTCACCCCACATTTTCCACAGAAACGGGCAGATTCATCAAGCCTATGTTGCCTTGCTGCAATATTATGATCCCTCTTTTTCCAATGTCCTAATCATGACCTCGACGTCTTGTGTTTTGAGCGGTAAAAAAGTTACTGCATTATGTTTAGCCGTTTCAAAGGGTCTTGTTTTTGCGTTAATCAGTTCTTTCGTAATTTCCGAATTATGAGAATAAAAAGAAATATTCCAAGAATCATCTTCAGGGTTTATGTTGTACTTGTATTTGATAAGTGTACAAAGCTCATTGAGATTATCACGCTTCAATTCATAGAAACCATCAACGTAATCATTTCGTTTTTCCAATTTAAAACGCAAACCATTTAATGAGGGGTATCTGAAGACTTGAATAGAACTATACGGTTCATATGCAACATAGAAAAACTTCCTGCTTTAGCAAAAATTCACTCTTTTGCAGACATTACCGAACAGTACATTTATTTTCTCGGAGGGCGAGTTAAGCTAGACGGGAATGAGATTGTGATTATATAAAGCGTTCGGTCAGACAAATTTCTAACCTTGTTCATCATTAACATCTATCTCACCATCTCCTTTCTACTTCTTCTAGTTTACCCTCTGCGTCTACCACAAAGTTCCTGAAATAAGTTCTGGTGGATGTTGTGTATCCCACCTTATACGAACCATCCCGAAGCGTATAAATAACTATCTATTCATACCTGGGTGGCGTTCCTTTGTCTAACGGGAAACGTTCTCCGTTCACTTCAATTCCGTTCGTCTCATAATAAACAATAGAATCTATTTTTTCTTGAGGAAAATATTTCTCCATTTCAGCAACAGGAATATGTGTATAATCAGTAACATCCCAAGCAATAAATCCAGGGAAAAGATAAGCTTCTTCCGGAAAAGGTGGGAAAATCACATCAGGCCCAAATTCTATATCGGAGAGATAGTCAGCCATTAATGGCTCAAATGACTGGGCTACTAAATCTTCAGCGTGCCCATAGGTCGAATCATAGAACTCGGGCCTGCAATACATTCCGTCAGGTAATAATTCGTTATACGGCTTTCCATCCGGTGCAATCAGTCGAGAGGGTGATGGTATTGGGATAGGTTTTGTGCTGATAATCACAGTTCGATTTTGTGGATTCCAATCAACATACAAACCACATGATTCGCTAACTGCACGTAATGGAACCATTACCCGATCATTCATTAACCGAGCCCGGACATCCAATGTGATAGTTTTATTATTAACCTTCATTGTGTTTGAATTGGGCTTAATCAGAATGCGATATCCATACTTTGTAAGCAAAGCTGTGCTGTTTTCCCAACTTACCTTAAACCCCAAATGCTCAAACACACCACCAAGCGGAACAAGTGTACGTCCACCAACTATAACAGGTTGTTGATTTACAAATTAACATTCACAGAATCCACTGTCACACGAATTGGCTCAGTGGAAGCCGCCTTTACCGAAGGATCACTTGCGTTGGCAGTTTGAACCATAGGACACATTGCAATTACAAAACCTAAAGCCATTAAACCAAGCACATTAAGTGCCTTTTTTATTGTCCTTTTATACATAATTTAAATCTCCTTTGTGGTTAACAAAATGATATTTTTTAGTTCTTGCAACTTTTGACTATACCCAAAATATTAAAACCATAAATTCATAGGGATTTGAAGATGATAACTTTCTTCAAATCCCTATGAATGTAATTATTTACTAGTCAAAACAGACGTTGACGTACTACCGTCCCAAGAAACAGCAATATGCAAGAATTCAGCTAGTTTCGCCAAGGGTAAAAAAGTTCTTCCGTCTTTAATCTTGGGTACAATGTCCACGAATTTCTCGGATTCACCGTTGATTGTGAAATCTGCTTTATTGATATACATAATAATGGTTTTTGTTGCATTTGTAAGTGTAATTTTTCCTTCCTTGCCGTCCCATTTTGTTTCAAAGCCAAAAGCATCAGCTATTGCTTTTAAGGGTGCCATTGTATGACTGTTATCTATGTAAGCAGCTACATCGGATACAAGGGGTTTTCCGTCAATGATTATATTTACTCCTTTTGTTGATTTATCCTTTATAGGTTCTATATCTTCAAATAGGAATTGTCCATTGGCTGCCCCGGTAACTTTAACAAAGTTTTCTATAGTAATACCGTATTTTGTTTGCATAGCTTTATCAGTTAAAAAACCCTTTGGCACTGTAAGAGTCAATTGATTGCAATGCAAATTACCGCCTTTACCTTCATCATATGTACTAACATTGAAAAACCTAAAATAAGGTGCACTTTCTAAATTGCTAGTATCTGCGTCTCCAATAAACTGAGGTAAAAGCCTATTGCTTGGTAACCATGATTTCTCGACTTTTGCTTGATTATTTGCTATGTCCATCCCCATAAATCCTTCTCCAACCCAAAGATAACCCTTCTCCGGCCGGTAAACTGTGCCTAGGCCTGCGTCTGTAGTTACGTCTCCTTTTATTTCAACAAAAGCATTTTCCGGATCAAACTCAAAAATATGAACATTTGGCTGGGTATAAGTTTCAGTCTATGAGTCCTGATTATGAAACCTTAAAATGAATAGCTTAATCTACTTAAAACTACCCAATATACTTGGGGGATATAACCAAACATGAAATTAAACAAGCGAAGTTAGCTAACCCTAGAAAAATACGGATTATGTAAATATTCTATTTCAAAGATACCTTTAACCAAAGGGTCTTTTTTTATGTCAAAAAACGAATACGGACAAACTGTATAAACATATTTTAAGTATGCATCTTAGGAGGTAAAATAATGAACGAAATTATTATTAATGGTACTAAGTATACATATGAAGAAAATGAACTAGGAGAAAAAACTCTTATGCGATATAATAGCAAACATAATATGTGGGTGAAATTGCACTTTTGTAATGTTACTCAGAAGAACTCTATCATCGAAACTCTTACAGCGCAGTATATTAATTCATATGCCGGAGCATGTTAAAGTACGAAAAAGTCTTGACAGTTTTTGTGTCAAGACTTTTATTTTGCAGTGTTGACTCTTCGTACAAATATTATTATAATTTATAGTAAAATTATATAAAAAGTAGGTGCTTAAAGTGGACGATGTAAAGCGTGTTGTCTGCCTTTATCGTGTTTCTACAAAGGCTCAGGTAGATAAGTTGACTAATGATATCCCTTTGCAAAAATCTGCCTGTGAGAATTTCATTAATTCAAATCCCAACTGGAAACTTACTAACGAATATTACGAAAAGGGCGTTTCAGGCTACAAAAAGTCTGCATTAGAACGTGACGTAGTACAGCAGTTAAAATCAGACGCTGAAAAGGGATTATTTGATGTTTTACTTGTATTTATGTTTGATCGTTTGGGACGTAGAGATGATGAAACGCCATTTATTCTTGAATGGTTTGATAATCAGGGTATAGAAGTATGGTCAGTTAAAGAGGGACGCCAAAGTTTTAGCGACCACACAGACAAATTAATAAATTACATTCGTTTCTGGCAATCCGGAGGAGAAAGTAAAAAAACAGGTATTCGTGTTAAGGAAAAACATACACAAATGATTGGAAAGGGTCAGTTTTGTGGCGGTGTAGCTCCTTACGGTTATAAATTGGAATGGTCTGATTTAACTAATAATAAAGGTAGACGCTTAAAGAAAATGGTAATAGATGAAGATGAAAGTAAGATAGTAAAGCTTGTTTATAAATTGGCTACCGTTGATGGTTATGGCGGTCACAGAATCGCCATGTATCTCAATGAGCGTAATATACCTACTCGTAAGAACAGCAAATGGGGATTAACCGTAACTAATTTCATGTTAAGAAACCCTATATATAAAGGTTATCCTACATACGGAAAGACCTCTTCCCAGACAGGGCGCAACAAACGAAAAAGCCCTAATGACTGGTATATTTCAGAAGTAAAGATAGACGAGCTGGCAATAGTAGATGAAGAAGTTTGGGAAAAGGCTCAGATAATAAGAAAGAACAGAACACCTATTTGCTTTCAGACCGAAAATATAAATTATGCCAATTACCCTAAACAAACCAAAAGTTCTTTGCTATTCACCGGCTTCATACGATGCGGTTACTGTGGCTCTACATTATGCACCTATACAAGTGTAGCAAAGTGGACGACTAAAGATGGTATTAGCAAGCGAGTAGTTAAACCTTCATATCGTTGTACAAGCGTAAACAGAGGTATAAAATGTAAAGGTCAGATTACCTATGCACAACCAAAAATTGAGGAACCGGTCTTAGAGGAAATATATCAATATTTAGATGGACTTGAAAAAATAGATATGGCAGCTCAAATCAATAAAATAAAAGAAAGGAATTTGAAGAATGAAGAAAAAGAGTTAAGGGCCATTCGAAAGAAAATAAATGAACAAGAACAGGAAATATATACCCTTAACAATGAAGTTGTTAAAGCTTTAATGGGTCAAAGCAATTTTACAACCAATCAGCTTTCAAATGTGATTAACCAAAAGACATCAGAATTAAATGAATTACAAAAAACAGAATCACAATTGGCAGAGCTGTTAGAAAATAAGATGCAAGAAATACACAAGTTTGTTAAGCTTCAAGGAATGATACCTTGTTGGAAAGAAGAATTTCAAAATACCTCTACCGAAATAAAAAAGATGCTTATTTCAGAACTAATTGAGGAAGTTGTTGTATTCAGACAGAGTATAGAAGTTAAGTTTAAAATAGATATGAGTAGTTTTATTAACTAAACTTTGTCTTATTAAAAACAATTCTCTGATGGTATTATTTCAGGGATATACATCATTCTAAAACACCTAATAGTTATGTATAGTTGTAAGTAAAATAATTTATTAATCATCTTAATTCGTTTGTCTGTAGTAGGTCAAGCGGTTGTAATGTTAGATGTATAGTCCCAATTTAAACCGGTACGGATCAACAATAAACAACTTAGGATTTTCTCCCCGGGCATTAACAATAAATTCATAGGGCGAAAGACCCTTTAGCGTTTATAACCGTTTAGCAAAATTATAAGCGGTTAAAAAGGTGTTTAAGTGTTCCTGCAACTGCTCGTTTGACTGATAATAGTAACGGTTACCGGTAGCTTCCTTAACGGTACGGTTCATTCTTTCGACCTGACCGGTAGTCCAATGATGATTTGGCTTAGTCAAGAAATGTTCTATGCCATGTTACTTGCAAACACGGTCAAACGGATATCCCCGAAGCAGTGCTGTAGCATAATTGCGATTTTTAGGCAAGTCAGCAAACTGTATGCCATTATCGGTGAGGATTGTATGTATTTTATAGGGAACATAAGAGAGTAAATATTCCAGAAAAGCCTTCGCATTTTCTTTGTTTGCTCGGGTAAATAATTTCGCTGCCACAAATTTCGAAGTGCGGTCTGTAGCACAAAGAGGTATAGCTTTCCTTCCTCTGCGCGCACTTCTGTTATGTCGATATGAAAAAACCAATCGGATAGGATTTAAACTTTTTTTCGGATTTTTATCTGTTGTTTCTTTCATATCCTGCAGCCTGCTTAATCCATGCGGCTGTATATGACAGTGTGGGTTGTAGGGATAATGTTAGATAGCCCGAAAGCGTCGGCCTCCGGGCTACATTGAAAATATATCCTATAAAGTGAAATCGGATATTACGCATTTGCGATGGAAGCAGAGATGCTACCATCCGTCTTGAAAGTCGTTGTGCTTTTGGTTTTTGCAAATACAGAACTATCTGTATTGTAAACCGTTAAGGTCTGTACAATACTCCCATCGGCATTAAATACCGTTAGTCTTTCCGCTAATGTTCCTCCGGAGTTAAAAACCGGTTTCTCCGTGATGTTGCCATTCCCGGCGAAAGAACATGTGTAGGTGGTGTTTGGATAGGCGGTCAAGTTGTCCATGTTCATGCCTACACTTTTTGAAAGTTCCGTCGAGGTAAGGCTTGCCCATGTATCAATCTGGGATTTCCAAGCGTTGTAGTCGTTCTTTTGTTCTTTTGTTCTTGTGTCACTTGTTGCCAAGCAGTTTGTTGGTCATTAGTTTGTTTTTGCCACTTATCGCCTTGTTCTGCAGTGATGGACTGTATTTGGTTGAATATGCTTGTGGTGTCTACTTTCAGAAGTTCGTTGTAGGCTTTGCCACAAATGTTTGTATCAAAACGCAAATCTGTGATTACGGACCGGGAAAGGGACGTAACTCCTTTTTTAACGAGAATATCAGCTAACCCTAACTCCCATATACCGGAAGTTCTCGTAAGAGATGTATCACCTTTTTTTATGTCGATTACCACATCACGAACTTCGTTGCTCAAATCTAAGCGCAAAACGACACGATCGGTTCTGTTGATAAAAGGGTCAGATTCGTCAACCGTGATAAGCGTGTTTGACGGCGTGGAAGCTTTGCGCCCTCTGATGTAGCATTTTCCGGATGAAACTGTAATATTCATACCACCTGATGAAACCACTTGATAATATGCACCGCTCCCGGCAGAGGTAGAGATAATGCCGTCGGCGTAAATCTCTTTATCAAGTTCCGCCAAATCTTTACTTGAAATAGCTCTATCGCCTATGGGATATCCGCCGGGAGTGGTGCCTGTTATTCTGTCCGATTGCATCGGATATACTGTGCTTACAATAGCCATTAGTTTATCGCTCCTTTTTTCATAGTTTCCACGACGCCTAGGTTGTAACGACCTAAGACAATATTTCGTTTTGCGCCGTTCTTTTCGTGTGTCTCCTTAATCTCTGTCACGCGTAGTTCATAAATTTTACCCGTGACCATATGTTTGTATGTGCAAATATCTCCGAGGGAGTATGGCATGTCCGCACAGGGGTCAACAACAAAATCGATTGTCTCGTATCGTCCCACTTCTGAGAGTTTTTCAAGCCCCCGTTGGCGAAGCAACTCTTTGTATGCGCTGTCACTAACGCCCATTTCCTGTTTGATACTGCCTGCATCTACGAATATTTCTCGCCTTTCGCTGCCGGCGGATGTATCTACTGTAACAGAGAGCCTCGTAAGCGGCGTTCCGTTTGCGTCGGACTTATTCTCGCCGTAAACATATGCCACATTGGGAAAATCTGTGTTGGTCTCGTAATACTCGCTGTTTACATTGCCAAACTCGCCGGAAAATATGCACCATTCGTTTTTATTTTGGGATTGAGTGCGGTTCAACCCTTCAATAACGTTAAATGTAATCGTTTTTTCTTCAGGGTTAAGTGTGATGTTGTAAGATAGGTCGTAAGTTTCCGCCAACGTATAGAAATACTTTGCCAGACTTACTCCAAAGGCGGAAAACGTGCCAACTCCGCCTCTTTTCTTATCCACACCAAGTTTCAAGTTAGAAATCGCACGCCCTTGCGCCAAATTATTCCGCACAAGGGTAAACATGGCTGTCTCTACTGCACCGGTCAACTCTTCACCGGACGTATCAACACAGAAATCCAGCAGACCCTCCAAAAAACAGCCACTTACGACCACCATTGTGCCGTCTATGCTGTAGGCGTTTATTCGTCCTGTATAAAGGCTGTCATAGCGATAAACATACAAGCCTTTCGTCACACTGTCCAATCGGGAGATTGGAATCTTAAACTCGAAAAATCCCTTTTTATAAAAAGCTGTATCCCAAACCAGATACTCAAAGTCGTCAATGACTTCTATTGTGTTAAAACCCTCGTCTAAAATATAAATATTCACGTCACACCCCCAAATACTGCGGCCTTCTGTAAAGGTAAATCTCCATGTTCTCCATGCCGTCTTTTGCGCCGTAGTAAACTTTATGTACACCGGGTGCTATTTCAAAGAAGGTGCTTGTCATGTCTATTCTGTTCAGAACGTTATTGCCGTTTAGCTTCACATATTTACCCCTTCTGACGGTGGATATTTCAAGCTCGTCTCCCGTCCGCATTTGCACGAAAACACGGAAGTAAACACTCTCCGACAGATAAATAATTGGGTTCAGCACATCTCCTTTCATGGCTTTGATATTAAACTTAATACCTATAGGAACGTCCCCATTATTCTCAAGCGCCACGGCACTCTCGAACTGCTTGTAATCCGTCATCAACCCGTCGTCAATGTACCATAGATTTGGAAAAATGATTAACGGCACCTTGGCTGCAATATTTTCACCGAAGTCGTTCATATCATTGAAATAAACATCGGGGCACAACAGCGTAATATTGATTATAAGCCGCTTAGCGATTGTTTCTTGAATAATCTCCGCATCCTGCACCACATATTCAATATAACGCATATTACCGCCCCAATTGACTGTTAGCTTACCACTTCTTCCTGTGTGAAATAGCTTAATCATCTGCGCCCTGTAAATGTTTGGCGCAGTTAACTGTATTGCTATAATCCTTGATTCTTGGTGCGTTCCCGTAATGATTCCGCCGGGAGTATATGGGTTAGAGGACGTTTCAATGCTTGTAGGAACCGTTGTAATGCCGTCTAATGACAGCACGCGAATCTCCCTGCTTTCGTAGGTGTTGATAATACCGTAATCAGTCTCGAAAATAACATAGGCGGCGTTTTTTTCTATTAAATCATTCATTCAATCACACCCCCAATCTAAGCATACGCCTGCTTTGAATCTGCAGAAGCCTTATTTTCTGCACATCCGACATTTCATTACCGGTTAAGTTTACGTATTGCGTAAACGTTTTGGAGTAGTCGTCATTGCTTGTGGAATAACCGGATGATGGCGTGTAATACGGAACTGCACGCCCTGTAGCATAAATCGGCACGGGCATAGCTCCGCTAAAGCTGTCGGTGAGCTTTTGGATACCCCTTGTAACGTTATAATCCATTCCTTTAAAAGCTTTGTCCGCCATCTCTTCCGATGTACGAACTACATTATCAAATCCATTTCTGATACCTTCCGAAAATCCCAGAGACACCATAAGCCCGATGCTATTCCTAAATAACCTTGAGGGCGAATGAATATCCAATGCCGCTCTAGCCGCAGACACCGCCGCTTGCGCCATAGCTCTAACGGCTTGCACAAGAATGTCTGTGCCATCGCGCACGCCCTGCGCCATTCCTTCCGCAATTTGCTTGCCAACAGTGACAAACCCACCATTGTTAATTTCGGCTTGAGCCGTGTCCAGTGTTGCCTTAATGAGCTTGACAGTTTCTTTTTCAAGGTTACCATTATTAGCTACGCCTTCAGAAATATTGTCTACCATATCTGACCCGGAGTTTTCAACCGCCGGCAAGCCTAATTCCTTGATCAACGCTTCTGTTGCAACACCGGCTCCGCTTGAGAAAACGTCATTAAGCTTTTTAAGTTCGTCATCGCTGGCTTTGACCAAGTTCTTAACAATCCCGGCAGACTCCGGCCCGGCACTCTTCAATTTTTCAAGCAATCCCGCATTAATACCCTTATCAGCCAATGCAGCAATACCGCTCGACCATTCTTCCAACGCCTTTTGATTGTTCTCTAGGTTTGAAATCATATCGGCAACCGATGTTTTGCTCTCCGTTTCTATGGAGGAAAACATGTTAGTTGCGGTATCGGTGTAATTCTTTAATTTTTCTTCTCTTTGCTTTAGAGCCTCTTCTTCACGTTTTTGCGCCTCTTCCGCTAGCCTTGCAGTTTCCTCCATAGTCGCTTGTTGAGTCGCATATGCCTCGGACATGTCACCGGAGGAATTTTTAATGGCTTCCGATTGCTTCTGAGCTGATGTTACGATGCTTTCCGTGGTGATGTCAAAGACATCGCTGGTTTCTTGATATTTGGCGTTTAGGTCGTCTATGATGACCTTTCGGTCTTCCATTGTTTTGTTGTATTCATTTTGGTTAATCGTACCTTCCGCAAGTTTCGCATCCAATTCCGCTTGCTTAGCTTGCGCATCATTTAATTGTGTTTCAATGTCCAACATTTCCTTTGCAAGCTCCAAAGCCCTTTCCGAAGCCGCTTGTTGCAATATCTCCTCTTTCTTGACCTCAATCAGCCCTTGCACTTGCTCAGCAGTTTTGCTAAGACAATCTGCTTGCTCGTCATACACAAGGTTTAGCCCCGGCATACTTTTGTTTAGCTCGTCCACCAAAACACTTAGTTGTTTCTTCTGCTCGGCGGTCTTACCCTCTTGTTCCGAAAGCGAAAACACTTTATCCGCCAACACCTGTGCTGCACCGGCGTTTAAATTCATTTTATCTATTGATTCCTGATACGCCGATTTGCTGTCGGATAAGGACTTAGTAAGTTCGTCTGTGTTCTTCTTCATTGTTTCGGTTTGGGCGTTAAGTTTTTTCTGTTCCTCGCCGGCTTGGGTAAAATGATTAATTAAAGCAACTATACCCACAATCACTGCCGTAACAAGCGCAGCCATAGCTATAAACGGCAAAGCCTTTAAAGCCAAGTTTAAAAGATCTGTGGCAAGCGTGGCAAGGGTCGTAGTTGATGTGTATATCCCAACGGCGATAACTATTGCCAAAATACCATCTCGTGCAGCTACAAAAGCGGATGTTGCAGTTATTATTTCTATTGCTGTCTTTGCTGAAACAAGAGCGGTAAAAGCATTTGCAAGAAAACCTACCGCTTCACCAACCCCCTTAAGTGAAGTTTTAACAATGTCGCTCTGAGAGGATGTGTCCATAAATGCCTTTGCCAGTCCGTCATTCAAACCGTCTTTTAAATTTTTCATACCTTCCAACAATAACACTAGTTCTGACCGCAAATCAGCTATAGAGCTATCCAATATTATAGTTTCATCTGTAGCGTTTTTTACTGCTCTTAAATATGCAACATCATCAAAAGTTACGTTTGTTGTCAAATTGTATACACCTCCAATGTAATTGACAAGTAAGTCCGTTTAATATATATTTTTATAATTAGTTTAATGTTGTGATGGTATATGTTTACTTGGGGCAGGCATTCCTTACTAGAACGTATTATTATAGTCCCGGTCCCGGAGGTGGTATTATTTTTATTGTAGTCTTTAGTCTTGCAATAATGCTTGGACTATGGGTACTTCATCAACGATTAAGACCTTTAAAAAGAAATAAAATGAATCCTGTACCTAATAGAGAGCCGATCAAGGCATCCACAATAGCTATAATATCTAGCATTGTATTAATAGTGGATTTGATTTCGCTTTATATATTCTCGAAATCAAGATTGGGCGTGATGCTCGCGGATAAAGGATTTATACTTAACGGTCTGACAATAGTCATTTTGGCTATATTCCCATTCTTTTTAAGAAGAGATAGACGAATTAGAGAATTTATAGCATCTGCACTTATCCCAATCATTGCTTTCCCATGTCTGTATGATTTCATATATTGGTATGGAACCAGGTATAATTTAGAACCGGTATTGTTTTATGGTAATATTGTTATAATTGGCTTGACGCTTTTTCCTTTCGCAATTTTGAATGCAAAAAGACAAATACAACAAATGAGAGAAAATAAACTAAAAGCATTCATTGATAATAAAAAAACGTTGAATTTTATTCTCCCTAGTGGCATTGAGGGCGTTGACGATTTCAAACACAACGTCAATGTACAGGTAGAACTTCTCGCAAATGAGATAAAATTTCATGAATTAGGGTTTGGTAAACATTCTGATAACCATAAAAGCGTTTCTCTGCTGTATTCTCAAATTATTGATGCTGATATTGCTGTTGTAAGAGAACGCGGTTACAAATATAGCGAACAATTAATAACATATTGCACTATCACTTACTTGAACAAATATGGCGATAAAAAGGAAATACGCTTTAAGTCCTATCCGTTTTTCGGCAATTTTAACCTGTTCATGGATGCTTTAAAGTCACAGATTACAGACCGTTCTCTTTCTCAAAACCACACTGTACTTTAGGTCAAGCCTTTCCGAAAACCTTCCGGAAAAGGTTTTCTTTCTACTCTGCCTCCCGCTTAAATATGCAACATCATCAAAAGTTACGTTTGTTGTCAAATTGTTCACCTCTTTCTTTAGTTACCGCCTGAATCTCTTGCACTTTAAGCCTTAATTTAAAAATTTTGTCGTTGATCGTTGACAATGCAAAAAACAATGGTAATTTTAAATATAAATAAGCATATACAACAAAATTCGGAAGGTTACTTAAGTGAAAAATGCGTATTGTCTTTAATCGCTATTGCTTTATTGTTATGCAGCGTTCCTGTAATGGCAGCGGATACAAAGGTTACTGTCGATGGCAAGCCGGTTGTTTTTGATGTTGAGCCGGTTGTAATTGAAGGCTACACGCTGGTGCCTTTGCGTGCAATCGTCGAAAGTCTTGGCGCGGAAGTCGGTTGGACTGACGAAACCAAGCAAATTACAATTACGAAGGACGGCATGGTCAACACACTTTTCGTCGATAAGGCCACTGCGGACAAGACATTGGCTGATGGCAGTAAATCAACTATTTCTTTGGCCGTTTCGCTCAAGATCATTGATGGCCGCGTGATGGTTCCGGCACGTTATATTGCTGAAAGTCTGGGTGCCAAAGTAGACTGGATAGCGGAAAACCGCACGGTGGTTATTTCAACAATCCCAGCGGGCGCAGCATCCGCCCACGAAGACCCGACTTCACAGTCTCAAGCCTCTACGTCGCCAACACCAACACCAACACAAGCGCCTAAATTAAATACATATTCCGGCACCGGAGATGATGTTATTCAAATAAGTTCCGCAGACAGCATGAGTGTTCTGTATATCGAAGGAAATCAAGAATCTAGGCACTTTGCGGTAAAGGGATTGGATGAGAACGATAAGTCCACCGGTCTTTTTGTCAACACAACAGCTCCATATAAAGGAATCACCTTGGACGCCAAAGCTTCCACTAGGAAATTGGCAATCTCCGCAACCGGTGAATGGAAAATTGAAGTCCGCCCGACAAGTTCTTGCAGAACGCCGGAATCAGGTCAAACAATATCCGGAAACGGCGATGAAGTCATACTGATTAACGGCGGTTCTTCTTTAAGAATCGAAGGCAACAGTGAAGCCGGACACTTTGCTGTGAAAGCATATAACGATGCCGGGAAATATGATTTGCCGGTCAAGACAACCGATGCGTATAACGGTAAAGTCATGCTGAAAAACAAGCCTGTCTTATTAGAAGTTGTTGCTGTCGGTAAATGGTCGATTAGCGTTGAGTAATTAATTTTTATAGTTTAATACAGGGCGTGTTGCCGTACTTCTGTGACGTTAACGCGCTCTATTATCTTCGTTCTTGTCCATGCCAAAAACCTGTTTAAAAAGATCCTCTCGCATTTCCGCTTCCCTTTTAATATTCACAACCTCCCTGTTCTCCCTGTAGAAATCCTGCTCCCACTTCTCTGGTTTCTCGTGTCTCGCCAATTTGTGCCGAATGGACTTCACATAAGTGAACGTGCATTCTCCCATGCCCATGAAATAGGACATAAAAGACCAATAGTGGCAGTAGGCATCCATGCGAATATCTCTGCCCACCGTCTTTGCTATACCGGAGAAAATAAGCTGTTCGTCTTGCTCCCAGTCCATGAGCGGCGGAGAAATGTCATCGTCATCTTTCGTCGGTGCTTCTTTGCCGCAGTTCAGAAACCACACGATTTTTCTGTGCGCCTCCCTATAATCCGTTATTTGGTATAAGTTCTCTGCCCCAAAGATGATGTTTAAAGCTATCGTCGTCTTATCCGTATTTGAAAGAGTAGAATTATAAAATAATGTGTAGTCGTATTTTTAATCCATAATTCTATTATATATTAACGAATTGTAGGTGAACAAACCGGAAAAGCATAATATCATTGCCGAACGGTTCAAGGGCAAGAAAAATTTTAACAAAAAAATAGACCGGCTTAAGAGGAAAAAGCCAATGGAGTTAACCATTGGCGAGCGCCTTATTTTACTTAGATTTGAAAATGGGTTTCCCAGTCAAGAAAAATTTGGAGAGTTATTTTCATTAAGTAAATCGGCTATCAACAACTATGAGAACGACTTAGCCAAGCCGGACTTTGAAACTGTCAAAAAAATTTCGGAGTATTTTCATGTCTCCTATGATTATTTATTCGGTATTTCAAATAGCAAGGACAGGCAATATCACGACGTTGTTGACAAGCTGGGCCTTAGCGAAAAATCGATTGAACGCCTTATAGAATTTAGCAAAAACAAAGAATTGTCCTATGTAATGAACTACATAATTGAGGCAGATTTAATGCCGACACTGGTTGAGCTATTTAACCGCTACATCAAAGCGTCGATTGAATCAATCGACAGAATGACAGGCAAAACCTACGAGGATTTGATTTCTGCAGATAATTATGTAGCCGGTCTTGCCAATGAGGAATTGTGTAAGTACGCTGCGGTTCATTGCTTTACAGATATTTTGGAATCATCACCTTCAATTGATAATTTTCCTAAAATGCCATAATAATCAATAATCCGCGCGACTTTGTGCATTGGTTATCATGGTTGTTTAGTCTGTTAACCCACAAATATGTTTAGTGCAGGGGATTATAAATTCCCTACACTTGTCCAGGCTGTTGCTATCTTTAAGTGCTTTAAGCTTATCAATAATTTTGGAAGCAGACTACGCCTCACTTGCACCCTTGCGCAGTTTATCAATTTTTTCACGGAATATTACTTGCTCTCTCCTCCTAAGTAAGGGGCTATATTACTCCGAACATACACACCACGTATTATTAATCAAATTACATAAAGGATTTCTTATGTTTAGAATAGCTGCTATATCCAGACTTAGATGGAGTAAAATCAGCACTAACATCTTCTAAATTATTGCTATAAACAAGCATTAAGCTACCTTAATCTAACGTCACCAATTATACAAATTACACCATAATATAACAATTATTTTAATGAATCATATAAATAATTTTGCAACAAATCCATAGCATTTATTGCATTTATACAATATAGAACTTTGTCGAAATGCAATACCTGCGTACCAAAGTTGAATAGGACGTAAAATATTTATATTGTTCTTATTAGCAGGTATTATTTCCATTTCAGTTATACCATGTATTACACCGGCGTCTACCGGAACAAATATAGCATAGTCGAATCATAGATTTCATTGATAAAGAATCGGTTGATGAATCTCTGCAAACCTACACCGGTAAAACTATAGTAG
>CAYMOU010000018.1:0-32256 GCA_964392115.1 uncultured Defluviitaleaceae bacterium
TTTGGCAGTACCAATTTGAGAGCTTGCAATATCGATCAAAATAATTACCTCCTTATAAATAGGATCGGTTTAATTATACAATAAACAGAGAAATTTTTCTATAGGAAGATTATTCAAGCCGGAAAGCTTGCATTAAGGGTTCCGGCAACGAAAAACAAAAGCAACTTATGTATAACCCTATAATTTCGGGGCTAACCGGAAACCGTCCCTGCAAAGCAAAGCTATGAGATTCTGTTTATCTGCCTGTCCCATTCCTTATAAATTTAGTTGTGAAAAAAATATCCTTCCTTCACACTCGTATAAAACACATATGCAAAAGGCGGTTAGGTAAGATATTTGAATCTTGGATTTAAGCTAATATCTTTTATATCAAGGAAACCGGCGTGTTTATCGAAATCTACCTTTTCTTTCTTCTCACGTATACCTATTAAGGTACGGATTTTTTCGTCGGCATCCCTAATGCTTCCGAATTGAACTTCAATTTTTTTGATTAAGAAAGTAATGTTTGTTTCGTCGGATATATCAACCTTAATAACATCGCCTTGCAGGTTGTATTTGTTAAACAATGTTACCAAAGTCACCAGCGATTCAAAGGAAGCCGAATTGTTAACCGGCAATGGCTCTCCCAAGGTAAACTCGTTAAAATCCAATCCGGATACCAAGGGTAAGTTTTGAGTAATGTGGGATTTGACTTCCAAAACTCTGCCTTTATCGTCTATGTATAGGTACGAGCCGCTGCTGTGCTCAATATATCCGCTGAGTATACGTTCTTCTATTTTTATGGTAATAATTTTTGAGAAGAAGTCTTTTTTTATAACAACATTTTCGATATAACGGTTTTCCAGCAACTTACTCTTGGCAAGCCCATCATTAAATACGAAAATATTGGTGGAGTCCGTAAGACCGGCAACCGATTTTACTTGCTCGGGCGATATACTTATTAACCCCTGCAACTCAACAGCTTCTACCGTAAAAATCGGCGATAAGAAAATACTGCCTATAATGCCCAAGGCAATAGCCGTTATTAATGTAAAATTAAAGAGCCTTCTTTTCATAAACTCACCAAGGATGAACTTATGCTTGTCCTATCCTTACACAAATTAATAATTATTCAAGCTTTTATGTATATTGCTTAAAAGTGTTTGTATCCTTTCTATAATACTTGTATACCGAACTAAAGTCAATATTGTAAGGAAAAAAAATAGAAATACTTTCATAAAAAATACAATTTTTATCTTGTATTTATCCTATGTTACCAAAGAAAAACTCCCGATTTGTCATATTTCCGTAATAATGAAAGAAATAATAATCTTTTTTAATACACTTATTTTTTTGTATATCCTGTTTGTTTTTTTGTTCGGTTTTTTTATATTGCTAATTCCATATTTTATTAAATTTCTAAACGGAATTATTTAAGCGAGAACCCCTTCTTGTTGCAGAAAACGGAGTTTCTCCTCCGGGGCTTTAACCTTTCCACACAAAAAAGGAGCCTAAGCTCCGTTTTTTGCCTTATATTTATTAATCTTCGTCATCTTCAAAATCGTGTTCGCCGATGTCGTCCACCGGAGGTTTAAGACCTTCGATTTTGATTTCGTTCTTTTGCGCATAATCCCAAAGAGCGGCGTGTAAAGCTTCTTCGGCAAGACAGGAGCAGTGAACTTTAACCGCAGGCAGTCCGTCCAACGCCTCCATAACAGCTATGTTAGTGACCTTCAAAGCGTCCTCTACGGTTTTTCCTATTACCAATTCCGTAGCCATACTGCTGGTGGCAACGGCGGCACCGCATCCAAAAGTCTTGAATTTTGCGTCTTTTACAATGTTGTCTTCTATTTTCAAATAAACTTTCATAATGTCGCCGCATTTGGCATTGCCTACGGTTCCTATACCGCTGGCATCAAGAATTTCGCCTACATTTCTCGGGTTTGAGAAATGGTCCATAACTTTTTCGCTATACATAATATTCACCTTTCTTCGGAAGTGTAATATATTAAACTTTCGTTAATTTATCATTGGCATGAATTGCAAGTTTTACAAGAATTAAGATAATCTTCGTACAAAGGAGACATCTCTCTCAATCGGTTGACCATAGCCGGCAACTCGTTGATTACAAAATCTACTTCCGCTTCCGTATTGTAGCGTCCCAGAGATAAACGCAAGGAGCCGTGAGCCTTTTCATGAGGCAAGCCTATAGCCAAAAGTACATGAGAAGGGTCAAGAGAGCCGGAAGTACAGGCAGAACCGCTGGAGGCTGCTATATTTTTCATATCCAGAAGCAGCAAGAGGGATTCGCCTTCAATGAATTCAAAAGAAATATTCACATTACCGGGTAATCGTCTTTCGGGATGACCGTTTAATCTTGCGTTAGGGATTTTTTCCAAAAGCCCGTTGATTAATTTATTACGCAGTCTTGCCTGTTGTTGTACTTCATGATGCATTTCCTTACAAGCTAAATCTATGGCAGTGCCTAAACCAACTATGCCGGCTACGTTTTCCGTACCGCCACGTTTTTTGTTTTCTTGGCCGCCGCCGTGTATTAATTTGTTGATTTTAACGCCTTTTCTTATATACAATACCCCTACACCCTTGGGCCCGTAAATTTTATGTGCGGACAGGGATAAAAGGTCTATATTTTGCTCTTTAACGTTTATGGGAATATGTCCCACAGCTTGTACTGCGTCTGTATGGAAGATAATCCCGTGTTTTTTTGCAATTTCTCCGATTTCTTTAATAGGCTGAACAGTGCCTATTTCGTTGTTTGCATACATTACGGAAATCAAAATCGTATCCGGTCTGATTGCTTTTTCCAAGTCTTCTATGCTTATTAAGCCGTGTTGGTCTACAGGAAGATAGGTTACTTGAAAACCTTGTTTTTCCAAATATTCACAGACCTTTAAAACGGCGTGATGTTCAATTTGGCTGGTTATAATATGTTTACCTTTTTTTTCGTTGGCTTGGGCTATACCCATAATTGCCCAGTTATCGGCTTCTGTACCGCTGCCGGTAAAATAAATCTCTTTAATATCGGCACCCAGAGCATTTGCTACCTGCTCTCTTGCCTTGTCTATACTGCTTCTGTTTTGCCTTGCTACACCGTATACACTGGAAGGATTGGCAAAATTCTCTTTTAAATAGGGCAGCATTGCTTCAAAAACTTCATCACGTATAGGTGTAGTGGCAGCGTTGTCAAAATAAATCAGCTGTTCCATTGAGTATTCCTCCGGTTCGAGTATAAATAAAAATTTAGCGGCAGTTTTGACGGATAAAAATTCGTTTCGTTTATCGGTCATATTGCCTTAGCTTTGGTTAAACGCATATTATGGGCGTTTACTTTATATAAATTGTTTTTAATCTTCATCAGAATTATTTTCGCTTAGATTATTCATTGCGTTATAATCGTTAACCAAATCCTGTAAGGAAATCGAATCGAGAACGTCGTTTTGAGTTTCATACAATTTTTCCCAAACGGGCTTGGTAACACAGGTACGACAAGAAGCGTTTCCGCAGGTGGTACGTTCATTTTCCGAAATACACTCCACCGGATACAAAGAACCTTCCAATGCCCTTAATATATCGCCCACAGTGGTGGTAAGAGGGTCACTGGTTAAGTGATAGCCGCCTTGGGCGCCTCTTATACTTCTTACAAACCCGGCTTTTTTTAATGCGGCTATAAGTTGTTCCAGATAGTGTTCGGAAATTCCTTGCCTTTCGGCAATGGATTTAAGCGTAATGCAGCGATCGTTTTCATGAACCGCCAAATCCACCATGGCACGTAGGCCGTATCGTCCTCTTGAGGATATTTTCATAATATCACCTCTCGGATCATGAATCCATACCATGTTAATGGGTTTTAATTACTTCATCAGCATACCAAATAAATTTATATATGTCAATAGAAAATATGCCTTGTCGTAATTGGTATAAAATTGCATACACCTGCAAAATATTACAGAACATTGCGCAAATTTTATCCGGTTATTAAAAACATTGTTTAATAAAATCTGCCTCACCCATTAAATTTTTACTAAGTAACCTACAAATTATATCCAAAACCGACTATACGAGACATAGATATAGGATGACGCCATGCTGTAAAGGCGGTGTTCCCCGGACCATCACAACCCATAAACCTTCACTTCCGGCAGGTCTTTAAATAAAACAAGACACTTTCCCTGTGGGAGAAAATGCCTTGTCAAATTACTTCTTACTATTTTATTATAACCGGTTCAGTTTTCCAGATTTCATTTGCATATTGCAAAATAGTACGGTCACTGGAGAATTTACCGCTTTTAGCTGTATTGATAATAGCCGATTCGGCCCATTTAGTCTTGTTCAAGTATTTATCGGACACAAGAGCTTGAGTTTTTGCATAAGCCTCGAAATCTTTCAATATAAAATATTCGTCCGGACGAGAACCGTTGGCACCGTTCAACAAAGCCTCGTAAAGCTCTCTGAACAAATCCGGTTCCTCAGGTGTTAAAATACCGCTGATAAGCTGAGTCATTACCATACGAACGGATTGATTCATATTGTAAATATCCCAAGGCGCATAAGAACCGTCTCTGTAAAGCTTGCTTACCTCGTCTGCCCTCAAGCCGAAAATAAAGATATTATCTTCGCCTACTTCTTCAAGGATTTCAACGTTTGCACCGTCCAAAGTACCTATGGTCAAAGCACCGTTTAACATAAATTTCATGTTACCGGTACCGGAGGCTTCCTTACCGGCGGTTGAAATTTGTTCGCTTACATCACAGGCCGGAATGAGTTTTTCCGCAAGAGATACACTGTAGTTTTCCAAGAACAGTACACAAAGCCTGCCCTTCATTAAGGGGTCGTTGTTTACCAAATTTGCAACAGAGTTAATCAGCTTAATGATAAGCTTTGCACGCCAATAACTTGCCGCCGCCTTTGCGGAGAATATAAAGGTTCTGGGAACCGTATCTATGGCAGGATTGCTGCGGATTTGATTGTACATATCTAAAACTTGAAGTATGTTCATTAATTGGCGTTTGTATTCATGAAGGCGTTTAACCTGTATATCGAAAATAGAGGACGGATCTACGTCTATACCTCTGGTTTCTTTAATAAAGTTGGACAGGGCAATTTTGTTGTCGTGTTTAACCTTCATGAATTTTTCTTGGAAGGCACTGTCCTTGGCTAATGGTACAAGCTTTTTCAATTCGTCAAGGTTGGTAACCCATTTATCGCCTATGGTTTGGTTTATCAAACCGGAAAGCCCGGGGTTGGCGTGTGCAAGCCAACGTCTTTGGGTTATACCGTTGGTTTTGTTGTTGAATTTTTCTGGATAGATTTCGTAGAAATCCGATAATTCTTGGCTTTTAAGTATTTCTGTGTGTATATGAGCAACGCCGTTAACGGAATGACTTCCCACTATTGCAAGGTGAGCCATACGAATTTGACCGTCGGCTATAACAGCCATACGGCGTAATTTTACGGGGTCCTCGCCGTAACGGGTAATAATCAATGCACAGAAACGCTTGTTAATTTCCTCAACTATCATGTAAATACGTGGTAAAAGTCTGCTGAACAACTCTATAGGCCATTTTTCCAAGGCTTCGGACATAATGGTATGGTTGGTATAAGCGCAGGTAGCCCTTGTTATTTCCCAGGCATCGTTCCAAAGTAGGTCGTATTCGTCCACCAACAGGCGCATAAGTTCCGCAACAGCCATACTGGGGTGAGTATCGTTTAACTGGAACTGAACTTTATCCGGCAGACTTGTGAAATCCGCATTAAGTTCAAGATGTCTTTTAAGTACACGTTGCAGGGTTGCCGAAATAAAGAAGTATTGCTGTTTCAGACGTAATTCCTTGCCGGACATTAAGTCATCGGCAGGATACAATACCTCGGAAAGTATACGTGCAAGGTTTTGTTCCTCTACAGACTGTGCATAGTTACCTTGATTAAAGGATTTTAAGTCGAATTTGTTTTTTGCTTCCGCATCCCATAATCTCAAGGTGTTAACGGTGCTGTTTCCGTAACCCAAAATGGGGTAATCATAAGGAACAGCCATTACGGTTTGGCAATTTTCTTGAATAAATTTATATTTGCCGTTTTCCTGTTTTACGGGCGTAACGGTTCCGCCGAAATTAATTTCAACGGCATATTCCGGACGCTTAACGCCCCAAATATCGCCGTTTTCCAGCCAGTTATCAGGATATTCCATTTGATAACCGTTTTCTATACGTTGCTCGAAAATACCGTAGTTATAGCGTATACCGCAGCCATAGGCAGGTATGCTCAAGGTAGAGAGAGAATCCAAGAAACAAGCCGCAAGTCTACCCAAGCCGCCGTTGCCCAAACCGGGGTCTTTTTCGGCTTCTATCAACAGGTTATAATCTATGCCCAATTCCTCAAGCACTTCTTTAACCTCTTGGTGCATAGTTAAGTTTATAATCATGTTGCCCAAGAATCTACCCATCAAAAATTCCATGGAAAGATAATAAACAACCTTTACGTTTTGCTCCTTGTAAATGTCATGGGTAAGTATCCATTTATCCGTAACCACGTCTTTAATAGTAAAAGCCAGGGCTTGATAAATCTGTTCGCTGGTAGCTGTTGCAAGGGTTTTACGGAACATGGTCTTAACGTTTTCCGTAATACGTATTTTTAAATCTTCCTTGGTTATGCCTTCTAAGAAATCCATATTTGCCTCCTTGGGTATATCTTTGAGGAAAGTAAATCTTAATATTATATTGCATTTATAGAGGAACTTTCCTTTTGTGAGATAGCTTCGGGTAAAAAAACATGAGTAAACTTTTCGCCCTTAAAGCAAGGGAGAAATAAGCCTTGAAACTGACTCTTTGATTTTTGTTACAGCGGAACGTTTTTGGTAATGCTCCAGTAGAATTTGTGTGCTAGAATTAATATCTAAAAAGAATTGTTCCTCCAGTTGTAGGGCAATGGCAGGGTCATAGATAAAGGCGTTTATTTCGAAATTAAGCCTGAAAGAACGCATATCCATGTTAGCCGTACCCACTGAACTTACGGAGGAATCTATTATAAGGGTTTTGCTGTGGAGAAAGCCGTTTTCGTATTTGTAGCATTTTACGCCGGCGTCCAACAGTTGACCCAAATATGACAAGCTGGCCCAATAAACAAAGGGATGATCGGGTTTTGCGGGTATCATTATTCTTACGTCTATTCCGGACAGAGCCGCAATACGCAGGCACTCGTAAACAGAGTCATCCGGAACAAAATACGGTGTTTGAATAAATATGGACTTTTTCGCCTTGGAAATCATTTTTACGTAGGCGTAATGTATGGATTGCCATTTTGTATCCGGCCCGGAAGAGACGATTTGCATATTGGTGTTTTTGGGATAGTTAAGCGGCGGAAAATATGATTGAATATTTGAGAATTTATCCTTGGAACAAAAATTCCAGTCCATAATAAATCTCAGGGTCATTTCCTTTACGGCATCTCCGGATACTCTCATATGAGAATCACGCCAAAACCCGAAACGCTTATGCAAGCCCAAATATTCGTTGCCTATGTTTAAACCGCCTATCATGCCGATTTTTCCGTCTATAATTGCAAGTTTCCGGTGGTTGCGAAAGTTTATTCTGAAAAAATAAGGCGAAAAGAAAACAGCAAACTTGCCCTTGACTTTTATCAGCGGAGCAAACAGCTTTTTCGGGGTAAAAAAGGATCCGATGCCGTCTATCAAAAACCTTACTTCCACACCTTCTTGGGCTTTTTCGGTTAGGGCTTCCACTATACTTTTGCCTAAGCTGTCTCTTCTTACTATATAATATTGAAGAAAAATAAAATGCTTGGCGGATTTTATGTCATCCAAAAGCGATTCGAACTTAGTATTACCCTCGTGGAATAAAGTAATGCGGTTATTGTCCGTCAAAATTCCTTTACCGGCACTTTCGTTCATGAAAACCATGTCTGCCAAGTCTTGGGGTACGGAATTTTGATTTTCCGGGGTTTGGAATTGCATTACGCTATGTTTGATACATTCTTCAAAAAGTGCAAAATCCCTTTTATATTTTTGGTAAAATATTCTATCCTTTTTACTGTCAAGCCCTATGGCCAGGTAAAGGAAAAAGCCCACATAAGGCAAAATCAAAACCACCATCAGCCAGGCCCAAGTACCGGCCGGCTGCTTTCTCTCATGGAAAACAATAAAGGCGGCAAAAAACACATTGAGTATTATCAAAATATCATAAATCAACATTCATCATCACCCTGTAGAGAAGCATTCGGCATGGTTTAAGAAAGCAACTCAACAAGACGCCGAAATGACCGGTTAAAAACAGTTAAAACCTTGAGGTAGAAAACCTTCTTTCAAAGGTTGAAAAAAGGTTTTCTACCTCATACTAATTCCATTATAATGGAATCAGTCATGAACTCCCTCTTTCCAAAAAAGCCGAATATAAAATCACTGTATTTAGTTATTAAAAAGAAAATATATCTTTAGCATAAGAAATAATTCTTAATTTTGTAACTTTTTGGTTAAGCTTTAAGTATTTTGCATATTATATCACTATTTTTATATGTTGACTATTCTCAAATGTAAAATTTCATGCTAAAATACAAAATGCGAAAGAACAATTTCTGAAGAAAGCTGTAATAACCCCTTTCGGCAGAAAACATTCCAAGAATAATTTTACGGAGGAAAAACGCTCATGCAACCCACTGATTGGCTAATATTAATTGTAGCTTTGGTAGCGGCAATAATTGCAGGTTTATATTTCTTAAACCGTTGGGCAAGCACTAAAATGACTGCCCAAAACGAAATGATAGCAAAAACCAAGCAAACCATGTCTATTTATGTTATTGATAAAAAGAAGGCTAAGGCCAAGGATGCAAACTTCCCGAAAGCAGTTATGGAGCAATTGCCCAAAATGACACGAATGATGAATCTACCCTTGGTAAAAGCAAAAATCGGCCCTCAAATTATGACCCTCATAGCAGATAAGCGTGTTTTCAAGGCATTGCCCTTAAAGAAAACCGTAAAAGTAGACCTTGCAGGTATTTACATCGTTGATATGAAGGGTTTAAAAAGCGAAAAGGAATACAAGGAGTCCAAAAAGGAATCTAAAAAAGAGTCCAAAAAGGAAACCAAACAGAAAGGGAAATAATTATGAATATACCTAAACCCGTGGTGGAAATTATCGCATCCCTAAACAAAAAAGGCTACGAAGCCTATGTGGTGGGCGGTTGCGTGAGGGACAGTCTTATGGGCATAGAGCCACATGATTGGGATATAACAACCTCCGCCTCTCCCGACCGGGTTAAGGCTGTTTTTCCCAAAACCTTTGACACAGGCATAGAACACGGTACAGTTACCGTGGTTAAAAATAAGGAAAATTATCAGGTAACCACCTTCCGCTTGGACGGCGACTATCTTGACAAACGCCACCCCGAACGGGTGGAATTTACCGAGGACATAGAGCAGGATTTAATGCGTAGGGATTTCACCATGAACGCCATAGCCTATCACCCAAAAACAGGCTACCTAGACCCCTTCGGCGGTCAAGGCGACATTAAACGCAAGGTTATACGTTGTGTTTTGGACCCGGAAAGGCGTTTTGACGAGGACGCTTTAAGAATGTTACGCTGCCTGCGTTTTTCGGCACAGCTTAATTTTTCCGTACACAAAGCCACCTATAATGCCTTGTTAAACAACATTACCGCAATTTCTGCAATTAGCATAGAACGCATAAGAGACGAAATTTTAAAGCTGATTATTTCTAAAAACTCGGAGAAATTCTCTCTTTTGACCGAAACCGAAATTCTTAAATATATAAATGAAGATTTGTATAATCACTGCCTTAAAAATCAAGACGAAATAATACAACACTTACCAAAGGCAAAAAAAGATTTGGTGCAAAGACTTGCCGTAATCTTTCGAAATATGCCCGGTAAAAAGGCAGAACCCATACTTAAATTTTTAAGGCTGGATAATGCCACTATAAAGGATACCGTTACCCTATTAAAATACATGGATTATCCGCTTTCCAACGATGCCTATATTCTGCGTAAACTCCTATCGGAAATAGGCAAAGAACAGGCATATGCTCTTTTAAGCCTACGGGCATATAAGGAGGACTTGGCAAAAGCAGAGGATACCCTGAATTTTATTATAGACGAAGGCCATTGCACCTCTTTATCCCAACTGGCTATTAACGGAAACGACCTTATGAACCTGGGCATACCCAAGGGTCAAAAAATGGGACAAATTCTGCATCTTTTACTGGATTATGTTTTAAAATGCCCTTGCTGCAATAACTATGCGGATTTATCCAAAAAGGCACTTGAATTAGCCGGTTCTGTATAAACTTATACTAAGTCATTTAATATATATATACCCCAAGCAAAATATTAAAGTCTTTTTTTAAGGGGGTTGGGAAAACTTTTTCTTTTACAAATTAACCTTTCTGCAAGGAGACAATATAATGAGCGAAACCATGTACGCTTTGGTGAAAAGCAAGGCCGAAAAAGGCTTGTGGCTGGAAAAAATCCCTGTGCCCAAGCTGGGCCCAAACGACATTAAGATAAAAATTACAAAAGCCTCTATCTGCGGTACAGACCTGCATATTTACAACTGGGACGCCTGGTCACAAAGAACAATTCCGGTACCCTTGAATATAGGCCATGAATTTGTAGGCAAAATTGTAGATGTGGGTTCTAACGTTGAAGGCTTCGACATCGGCGAAACCGTATCCGGCGAAGGTCACTTGGTCTGCGGAAAATGCCGTAACTGCCTTGCCGGAAGAAGACACTTATGCAAGGATACCAAGGGCGTAGGCGTAAATTATCCCGGAGCCTTTGCTGAATATTTGGTTATTCCTTATACCAATGTATGGAAGTGCTCTCCAAAAATTCCCGAAGAAATATATTCAATATTCGACCCACTGGGAAATGCCACTCACACAGCCCTCTGCTATGACTTGGTAGGAGAAGACGTTTTAATAACGGGTGCAGGCCCCATAGGTATAATGGCCGCCGCTATTTGCCGCCACGTAGGCGCAAGGCACGTTGTAATCAGCGATATTAACGACTACCGTCTTGACCTTGCAAAACAAATGGGTGCCACCGTTACCGTTAACGTCCAAAAAGAATCCCTCGAGGACGTTATGTTTAATATAGGCATGAAGGAAGGCTTTGATGTAGGCTTGGAAATGAGCGGAAACCCATCAGCCTTCAAACAAATGATAGACCTTATGTACCACGGCGGAAAAATTGCACTTCTGGGCATACCCGGCGAAAACGTTAATATAGACTGGGATAAGGTGGTTTTCAACGGGCTTACTATTCACGGAATCTACGGTAGGGAAATGTACGAAACTTGGTATAAAATGTCCACCATGCTGGAAAGCGGCCTGGATATTTCCAAGGTTATAACCCACAGATTTTCTGCCCTGGAATACGAAAAAGGCTTCGAAGCCATGCAACAAGGCAATTCCGGAAAAGTAGTGTTAAACTGGGAGGGAGTATTTTGAAAAAAGCCATAGAAATATTTCAAGCTGAATTAGACCAAATAAGGTCAAACGGGCTTTACAAAACAGAGAGGCCCTTAACAGGTGCCCAAGGTGAGCGCATTAACACCAACGAAAAAACCAACGCCATAAATATGTGTGCCAACAACTATCTGGGTTTGGCAAACGACCCTAGGATTATTGAAGCAGCAAAAAGCAGTTTTGAAAACTGGGGTTACGGTCTGTCCTCTGTACGTTTTATTTGCGGTACTCAAGATATACACAAGCAACTTGAAGCAAAGATGAGCGAATTTTTGCATATGGACGACACTATCTTGTACACCTCCTGCTTTGATGCAAACACCGGTCTGTTCGAAACTCTGCTTTCCGCAGAAGATGCCATTATCAGCGACGAATCCAATCACGCCAGCATAATAGACGGTATACGCCTTTGCAAAGCCGCAAGATACCGCTATAAAAACAATAATCCCGCAGATTTGGAAGAACAGCTTAAAGCCGCCTCAAACGCAAGAATAAAATTGATAGTTACAGACGGCGTATTTTCCATGGACGGCATTATTGCCGACCTTAAAGCAATTTGTGACCTTGCGGATAAATACGATGCTCTGGTAATGGTAGACGACAGCCACGCTGTGGGTTTTGTGGGCAAAACCGGCAGAGGAACCCATGAATACCGTGATGTTATGGGACGCATAGATATTTTAACCGGTACTTTCGGAAAGGCTCTGGGCGGTGCCAGCGGCGGTTATACCTGCGCACGTAAAGAAATAGTTGAACTTTTAAGACAAAGAAGCCGTCCTTACCTGTTTTCCAACACCTTAGCACCCTCTATAGTAAGCGGCAGTATTAAAGCCATAGACATACTTACGGAATGTACCGACAAACGTGACATTCTTGAGGAAAACACAGCTTATTACCGCCAGAAACTTACTGAAAGCGGCATAGATATTATCCCGGGAGTTCACCCTATAGTACCCATAATGATTTATGATGAAATCAAGGCTACCCAAACAGCCGCAAAACTCTACGAAAACAATATATACGTTACAGGCTTTACTTACCCCGTAGTACCCAAAGGAAAGGCACGCATTCGTACTCAAGTTTGCGCCAACCATACAAAAGAACAACTTGATTTTGTTGTGGAATGCTTTAAAAAGAGTTTATCGTAAAATAAATAAAGACCTCGCCAAAACCGGTGAGGTTTTTATCAATTTATAAGAAAAAGCGAATATAATACTGTCTGAACAAAATAAAACGGCAAAACGGCAAAATACTTACCTTTAAAAATGCTGTAAATATGGTAAATACGTAAATGTCCATGTTCGGCAGTGTTTAGCCGTAGGGTTATTACCTTAAACACAATTTTTGCCTACCTCGTAAGGATGCCCATATATCAAGCTTTTTTACAGGGATTGGAATTAGTACAAATTGCAAAAAAAATTGCACACTGTTGAAATAATGTTTAACAAAAAAATTAACTTGACTTAGTTGTTTTTTATTTTATAATTACAATATAGGGTATAGGCTTAAATATAGAATATTGTATAAATCCGTTAGCTTCTCGACGAATATATTTCCTTAGGTTTGCCGAAAAATAACCCTTTATCAATAAACTTAAAGGAGGAAAGCTACTATTGTAGCGATTATATGAAATTATCGGTATTTACTAAGTTTTCCACCGTTGTAATAACTGTCTCCATCACAATTTTCTTCTTTATCATGTACCTGTTAACCGGCGTGTTGGGTGAATCCTATCAAAACCTGGAAAACAAAAATGAATTGGTAAAACAATTGTTTTTGTTGCAAAGTACTTCGGATTATCTAACGGATGAAATAAAAGACTATATCAACAGCGGTAACCAAATACATGTGGACAATTATTATAACGAAGTAAACAACCTTAAAAACAGAGAAAAAGCTATGGAGGGTATGCGGGCTATAGGCCTTTCGGATAAAGAGAATGCTTTGATTACAGAAATAAAAGCCGAAAGCGACAAGCTTGTACCCATAGAAGAGCAAATCATAAAACACATTCAGCAAAGCAATTTCAGCTCTGCCTCAAAATTAATTAATTCCGAAGAATACGCAGCGTCCAAGAATAGAATCAGAGCTAATGCAATACAGTTCCAAGTGGAAACGGACGCCAGATATGAAAAGATTTTAAATGAACAAACCCAAAAGCGTAATTTATACGGAATGATTTTCATTGTAATAGCATTAATTATCCCCATAATACAAATTTCTTTGAGTATATTCACAAGCCGCAGAATCATAAAACCCATAATGCAAATCAATACCGCAATTTCAAACCTGTCTAACGGTAACCTAAACAACAACATTACCTTTAAGCCCGATAATTCAGAAACCGGCCAGCTTATAGCCTCTTATAACAAGCTTACCGAAACCATAAACACATTGCTGACGGATTTTGACCGTATTCGCCGCAGTGTTGTAAGCGGAAAGGTACAGGAAAGAGGAAGAACCGACCTTCTAAAAGGTTGTTTTAACGATATAGTTTTGGGTGCAAACAACATTATAGAAATTCTGGTCAGTTATTTGGACAATATAGACATTCCCATAGTTATTATCGACAAAGAAATGAATATGAACTTCATGAACAAAAAGGCCTTAAAGTTATCAGGCAAACAATGGAAAGATGTTTGCGGTATGAAATGTCACCAATATTTTAATACCGAACATTGTGCTACACAGGAATGTGCCGTTAAGAAAAGTATGGAAACCGGCAAAATCATCCACGCAAGAACAAACGCAAAGCCTTTCGGAAACGACTTATTCATTAAATACGTAGGTATCCCTCTGCGAGACGAAACCGGAGAAGTTGTTGCGGCTTTGGAATTTATAGTAGACCTTACAGACCTTAGCAAGGCGCAACACCTTATGGAAAAACGTGCGGATTATCAATCCCAGGAAATGAAAAAACTCATGCGTCAATTGGCACAGCTTTCCAAATGCAAATTGCCTCTGCAATACGTTCCGGCCAGAACCGACGAAGAATTGGAAGACCTTTACGGTGACTTCCACAGAATAAGCAAAAACCTTAAATTCAGTACAGGTGCCATTAAAAGCTACATAGACGAAGTAGACGCAAACTTACGACGTCTTTCTCAAAAAGATCTTACAGGCTCCATCTCAAGGCTGTACATAGGCGATTTCGTAACCCTAAAGGACTCCATTAACAGCATATCCGAAAGCTTAAACGAAGTATTCGGCGAAATAGTTAATATTTCTACGGATGTGGCAGACGCAGCAAACCACAGCGCCAACAACGGGCAAATCCTTGCTCAAGGTGCTACCGAGCAGGCTAGTTCCGTTGAACTCATTAATGATGCCGTAGGCCATATTACCGAGCAAACCAAGCAAAATGCCGAAAATGCAATTAAGGCTAAGGAACTGTCCTCTCATGCCCAACGTAATGCGGAATCCGGCAATAAGCAAATCATTGAAATGGTAACCGCCATGGAAGCCATTAAGGACTCATCCAATGACATTGCCAAGGTTATTAAAGTTATAGATGACATTGCCTATCAAACAAACCTGCTTGCGCTTAACGCCGCAGTAGAAGCCGCAAGAGCCGGCGTTCACGGCAAGGGCTTTGCCGTAGTAGCGGAGGAAGTACGCAGTTTGGCATCACGAAGCGCCAAGGCGGCAAAAGACACCACTCGAATGATAGACAGCAGCCTTGCCAAAATTGAGCATGGTGCGGCTATGGCATCCGAAACCAAAAGTGCATTAACAAAAATAGTAACGTCCGTTAAAGATACCGTAGAACTTATAGACACCATAGCCGAAGCCTCAACAAAACAAACCGAAGACATAATCCTTATAGAAGGCGGTATGCAACAAATTTCCGGAGTAACCATTTCCAACACGGCTACTGCGGAAGAAAGTGCCTCAACCAGCCAAGAACTCTCGGCTCAAGCCCAGTTACTGGAAGCCATGGTCGGTCAGTTTAAGTTAAACAAATACGGTGTAAAATCCGGCGATACAGTCCAATACAGCTATGCTGTGGACGATAGCGAAGAAGAAGACTACGATTAAATTTAAAAAAATCCCTACTTTTGAAAAGTAGGGATTTTTTTGTCTTTCATACTTAAAAATTACTTGTAATACTATCCCTTAGTTGCTATATAAACTTGAGGATTTTTTTTAGTGTTTTCGGAAAAATATATATGTGTATTTTTAATATAAAATTAAGTTTTCGGAAAAAGGAGTTTTATTTTTGATCCCTTATTTTACTATAGATTCTACTATAGCCAATTGCAGATAAGATAGTAACAAAAATCTATTCTCCATAAACGGTAGTTTCCTGTGTTTCAAGAAACACGGACACTCACTGTTTCCAATAGACGATTTTTATTACTGAAATAAACGCAATCGACAATAATCATTCAGGTGATAATTATGAAAAAATATATACTTATTATGCCTTTAATTCTACTTAGTATTACAATTTCGGGCTGTGCTTCCAATGCGAAAAATATGGCATCTGCGGCTTGCTGTGGTGCGGAGGTTGTGGCATATGCAGCAGAACCCGGCATTGCTCCGTCTGATTTATTATTTACAGGCGAAAAGTTATCCGAATATACCACCGGCTTTGACACACCAAAGTCCGCCAGAGGCAAAAATATAAAACGTGCCGCTGAGGCAATAAACAACAAAACTTTGCAGCCCGGAGAAGAGTTCTCCTTTAACGATACCGTAGGACCCACAACTAAAAAGAACGGTTTCCATCTGGCTCGTATATTTGTCAAGGGTAAGGATTCCAAGGGCTACGGCGGCGGTGTTTGCCAGGTTAGCAGTACCTTGTATAACGCCATAGAAAAGCTGGGCTTACAAGTAACCGAGCGTCATAACCATTCCAAAGAAATTTTCTATGTACCCAAAGGAAAAGATGCCGCAACCTCTCACGGTACCATAGATTTTAAATTCAAAAACACCCTGCAATTTCCCATTAAAATTTCCGCCTTTACCAAAGAAAATAAAGTAACGGTAGAGGTTTTAAAAGCATAAAAAAACTGTCCCAAGGACAGTTTAATATTCATTATTTCAATTGCTCCGTAGTATGTAGGGTCGGGGCTCTGCTCCGACCGCTATACTATTCGCTATTCGATGTGAATTAAGGTCATCAGCGTCTAATTATCAATTTCTTAATCTTATTCAACATATCCTGTCCATGCTTAACCTTCAACAAACACACGGAAACAAAATAAACCGCCACGCCCACAAATACCGGCACTCCTAATTCCAAAACTCTTGAAAGCAGTCTGTTATTCACAAAGGGCTGAATAGCCAATTGCATCATAATCACAAATAAAAACATAATCAAAGCCGAAGCCGTACATTTAATAATATGCTTCCAAAGGTCGGTGTCTAATTTGCCGATTTTTTTGTACATAAAAATAATCAAAACACTTACACCTAACGAACTTGACAGGGAATACGCAAGCGGCAAGGCGAAAACACCGCATACCTTCAACAATGACAGACTGAATACCACATTTGCAACCATAATCAAAAGCCCTACAAATCCCGAAATTTTAGCGTTTTTCTGGGCATAAAAGGCACGGTCGAAAACTTCCTTTAAGCCCAAAGCCCATATGCCCATGGCATAGAGCGCAAGCATATTTCCGGAAAGCAAAATATCGTCCCAGGTGACTTCACCCCAACGGCTGATTAGGTTAAACAGGCTGTATCTTACAGCTATAAATCCCAAGGTAGCGGGAATCAACAGAAATAGCAGGCCTGAAATAATCTCGGATAGGGATTTTTTAAATTCTTCTATGTTATTCAATGCCCAATGCACGGTCAACCTAGGGTAATAAACCGCCGTGGCAGAGTAAACCACAGTCAGCACAGAGGTAACAAGCAAATTCTGCACGTTAACCATCAAGGTAACCACGTTAAATTCCGAGGCTATGGTCACGTTGTATAAGGTGTTTATTTGATAAGCACTTACACCCAGCAAAACCGGTGCTATAAGTTTCGAACAACTGCGTAATTCCGGGTTTTTTAAGTTAAAGGACGGTTTATAACGATACCCCGTCTTTAAAACAGCCGGCAAAAGTATAAGGGACTGGGCGCATAATCCCACAAGAGTGGCTATAAGCAAGCCGTCCACGCCGAATTGTTTACCGAAGAAAATCATGTAAAACATGGTTGTAAGGCTGGTGGGTATTGATACTGCCGCAACCAGCTTAAATTTACCGTGGGATTGCAAGATTCCTTGGAAAATAAAGCAAAGCCCGTGAAAGAACATGACAGGCATAAGTACTCTTGTTGCGTAAACGGCGTAATCAGCTTGGTCAGGCACTTGTCCGTAGGCCGAAAAGCCCACTATAAACGGGGCTATAAGCATACCTATGCCTACCAGGGCTATCATTAAAGTGCCGGAAACGGTCAATATATTATCCAAAAAAGACTTTGCCTTTTTTGTATCTTCTTTAGCCAACAAACCGGAATACACCGGTATAACCACAGTGGTCAACAGGGTGCCTATACAGGTGAAAATAACGTTAGGCAAATTAAGTGCATAAGAATATATATTCAAGGAAATATCCTTGGCACCGTAGACCGGCATATACATTTGGTAGCTGACTAAGGTTAGGATTCTGGCGACCAGAGAAATAACCGTAACCCAGATTACCGTTTTGGAGGTGTTTTTTGTTTCCATAGCTTAATTCGCCTTTCGCTGCCGGTAGGACGGCAATAGTGTTAAAAAATAAGGAAAAAGACCTTGATGGAGAAAACCTTTTTTTCAACGGCAAGAAAGGTTTTCTCCATCATATTAATTCCATGGAATTAGTATGAACTCCCTTTTTCCAAAAAAGCCGAACAAAAAAACGTTTGGTCAAACGTAAGTACAAAATACATTCATATGGTGAAGATAACGGAAAATGAGGAAACTAAGGTTTCCTCATTAAGCCGGTGATTTTAGTTTACAGACTGAAAATCATAATTAATGTTTGTTCCGTTTACTCTGAATCTAAGAATCTTGGGGTCTTGTTTTATGCCGCTGATGTTTATGTAGCGAATGCCGTCACGTACGTTAAGCGTGTTTTGGGCAGCATCGGTGGAGATTACAAAAATATTTTTGTTTAACTCCGTAAGGGCATCTTGGAGCAAGTCGTATTCCTTGGATTGGGCGTATCTGATGGGGCTTAAATCCGTCATAATCAGTACATGGTCGGCGTTGCTTTCTTTAATATCTTTTAGAAGGCTTGCCCATTGGGACGGATTTGTGGCTACAATACCGCCTTTGCCGGCCGCTAGGTTTATGAGGGCAACGTTATCTTGCTTCATATACGAATAGCTTCCGTTCCAGATGACGGACTTGGTGGCTAGGTTGCCTATATTCTCAGAAGAACCTGCGATTACAGCCAAGGAAGTATTTTGTTGTATACGTTGGAGTATTTTTTGCTGCAAAGGAATTTCTGCTTCTTCGGCCTTAATATTGCCGGCTATGGTAATGTCAAATCCCGGGCCTTTGTCAGCCAGGGTTGTTTTAAATTGGTCTACAAAGGCGGTGGATTGAGGAACGGCAACGGTTTGGCTGCTGCCGGAAACGTCACCCTGTAAATCGTCAAATACCAAAGTGCCGGATTTCCCCGGGGTTCCTGCTAGGCTTGCCACGTAAATTCTGTCCAGGGCTACCGGGTATCTAACGTCTGTCGGTACATTAACGGAAACCTGTTTCCAACCGCTCCAGTTAACTTCTCTTGCTAAGTCCAAGGTAATATCCTTTTTGTTGGCGTCTATAAGTTTGGCACGTAACCAGCTGTTTGAATTATCGCCATTTACCCAAAGACTTAAACGTGTAGGGTTTCCGGCCATAGTATAGGGCGTTACAAAAGCCGCATAAGCCGCTTGGGTGGATTCGGAAACGCCGAATTGATACTTTAATTCCAAAGCCTTGCTGCCCTCTTTAACTGTAGCAGAGCTGTATTCGGCCTTGCCCTGTACATTTTCCGGGAAGCCCACAAATTTAACAGGCAAGTTGCCGTCCAAGCCGTTTAGTTGCTTGGTTTGGGAACCTACGCTTATATCTATGTAATAGGCTACATCGCCTAAAGAGGCTTTTATGTAACCGGCGCCCAATTGGTCGGCAACAAAGGTTCTGCCTTCCATATGTCCCAGGCCGGGCGGTGATATTTCGTAATTTAAATTGCTATAAATATAGGCTTTTTCGCCCTTGTCACTGATACCGCCAAAGCCCAATTCGGTCTTAACGCCAACTCCGCTTTTTATGGAAGAAACGGTGGGCGTTAAGGCGGCAAGTTTCATGGAAGTAATTTGGGTACTGCCGTTAAAACCGCCGTAACTTGCCGTAAAATCAATTTTTCCGGGTATGGAGGGATAGAACATTCCGTCGCTGAATCTTCCGTTTTGGTCTGAAAAGGCCACAGCAAGTTGCTCTTTGGGAATAGCCACGGTGTTAAGGTAATCGTCTGCACCGGTAATGTTTATGGGTATGCCGGTATTGTTGAAAACCTTGGTGTTTTGGGGTTTTACTATTAATTGGGATAATTGCCCGGTTGGGGATTCTCTGTATATACCCAAGGCGTTTAAAATACGACGTTCGCCGCCTTGAGGCGCATTTACCAAGGTTGCCTGTGAAGCACCGGAAGCCTTTATGCCCATGGCACTTGAGCCGCCGCCGTCAAAATGCATGGCGTTGTAAGCGCCGTATTTAAGCAAAAGTTGCCCCAGTTCTTCGTGAGTAGCTCCTACGGAGTGTGTACGTCCGTCCACCACCATCAATATTAATTGAGAGCCGTCTTTTGTATAGCCGACAGCAGTTCTTGGTTGGCGACCGCTGGGCACAAAACCGTTATCCGCCACCACAGCACCGTCTTTTAAAATACGACCGGCACCGCCTATGGCAGTTTGCAATTCGTTATGGTTAACATTTGCCGTAATGGACAGTTCAGCCGGTTGACCTGCACCGATATTGGGAAAATGTGCATCCGCCGCCGCACTGTTCATAAGAACCAAGTAACCGTCGTCCGGCACTTCTACAGTATTTCCACGGACGGTTTCTTTAACCGTTCCGTTTTGCACCACTATTTTTGCCAGCCCGGGAAATTTAGCGTCCAAGGCGCTTGTATTTTTCATGGCTATGTTATTTACAACTACCGGAAAAGCCATGTCGGAAACTTCGTTGTAAGCGGCTATATGTATGTTGTATCCGTTGAATTTTGTGTATATGTCGAATTTAACGTAGTCTATAAAAGGGTTGGAGTTCTTGTCCAACATAAAAGTGCCGTAATAAGGGCTAGACATATTGTTGGCTATGTCTGCCGAAATAAGCTTTCCGTCTATAATCAGAGAGCCTACAGGGTTGGAATGAGTGCCTGTCATATCGAAGAAATCAGCGTTTACACCGGCTAATGCACCGTTGGAAACCAAAAGTTTGGACAGGGTTTCTTTCAAACCGTAGCTTGTTAATGAAATTGTGGGTTTTACTTTTATGTAAGGGTCTTTCAGCGGTACTTTCAGTACAAATATGTCCAGCAGACCTTTATCTGTAACTGTCTTTGCCGATTCGTAGGTCATATTCTTTGAGATGTTTTCTTTTTGTACCTTTTCATAATATGTAGCCGCAAATACATTTTGCACTGATGTAAACAGTAGCACAAAAACAATAAAAAACTTTAGCAAGGCTTTCATTTATACACCTTCTCTTATGTAATTTTCCTTTAAATAATTATAGGGAAAGGCTTTTACTCAAATGCTTGTTAAAGAGTAACTCTTTCCCTGTATCAAAGCCTATAAATTTCTCCGGGTATCCAAATATTTTTTTTGCAACTCAATTTACGCCTTAATTTGACTTATCATAACCTCCTTTAATCAAAAACCATGCATCATCGCTTGTTACATAAACACCTCTGCCGTCATATCTGGGAATAATCATAAGATTGTTCGCCTTAACTTCGGCACCGTTTATCAGGTCGCTTCCGGAAGTAACGTTAACTATACCGTTGCTTTCCGGTGCAAGTGCGGTAGCTTTACCGCTTCGCAGAATTATTTCCGTGCCTTCGTGACCGATAAGGGTTTGGCCCTTGGTTGCGTTTACGGGAACATAACCCTCTACGGAGGTTTTGCTTAATTCACTTTTTACATCGGCAATAATTCTATCCATATCTACAGACGAACCACCGCTTGCATTTGTTCCGGAAGCAATTTTAATTGCATCGGCAACAACTTTGTCAACATAGCTTTTCGAAACCAAAGGGTCAGTTTCCGTACCGCCTGTGGGTGTGCTTGCAAAAACAGTGCTGATTAATACCACAGCCACCGCAAAGGCTGCAATTATAACATAGGTGTATTTTTTCTTAATATACATATAATTCCTCCTTATTAGCATACTTGCTTTAAATTATACAAAAAAGCGGAGAAAAATTCTTCCGCAAGTTAATTAATAAATATTTCAAAAAGTATTAAATTATTCGCTTACTCTCTTAATATCAGCACCAAGGCCGGCAAGTTTAAGTTCTATGGCTTCGTAGCCCCGGTCTATATATTTAGTGTTGCCTATGGTGGTGGTTCCTTCTGCCGCAAGACCGGCTATAACCAGCGCCGCACCGGCTCGTAAATCGGTGGCGAAAACTTCTGCCCCGGAAAGATTGCCGCTGCCTTCTATCATTGCAACCCTGCCTTCTACTGTTATATGGCAACCCAGCCTTGCAAGCTCACTGATATATTGAAAGCGATTTTCCCAAACGGTTTCCGTAATCATACCCGAACCCTTTGCAATACAAAGCAGAGCCGCCATTTGAGGTTGCAAATCCGTAGGAAAACCCGGATAGGTCATGGTTTTTACATGAACGTTGTTAAGGTTTTCAGTACCCACCACACGGATATAATCATCACCTTCATGTATTTTACAGCCCATTTCGCATAATTTTGCCGAAAGTGAATCCATGTGTTTGGGAATAAGATTGTTAACGGTAACATCACCGCCGGTTATGGCAGAGGCTATCATGTATGTACCGGCCTCTATTTGGTCCGGGATAATGGTATATTCGCAACCGTGTAATCTTTCAACGCCTTTAATTCGTATAACTTCCGTTCCGGCACCTTTTATTTTTGCTCCCATCATATTAAGGAAGTTTGCCGTATCAACAATATGGGGTTCCTTTGCTGCGTTTTCTATTACGGTGGTTCCCTCTGCCAAAACAGCAGCCAGCATTATATTAATGGTAGAACCCACCGAAACCACATCAAGGTAAATATGAGTACCCACAAGTTTTTCGGCATAGACCTTTACGGTACCGTGTTCGATGGTAACCTTGGCGCCCAAGGCTTCGAAACCTTTAATATGCTGGTCTATGGGTCTGGAGCCGAAATTGCAGCCTCCCGGCAAGGGTACTTCCGCTTTCTTAAACCTGGTAAGCAATGCTCCCAAAAGATAATAGGAAGCACGGATTTTTTTTACCCCTTCATAAGTGACACGATGGTTGGTAATATTCCTTGCATCTATCTTCAAGGTGTGGGAGTCTATAAATTCACATACCGCTCCCATTTGGGAGATGGTATTTACCAGGTTGACAACGTCTTCAATATGAGGCAGATTTTCGATAATACAAATTCCTTCGGTGGACAGGGCGGCAGGGATAATGGCAACCGCAGCATTCTTGGCACCGTTAATATGAACGTGGCCATCAAGACGCTTGCGACCGTTTATTACTAGATACTCCATTAAGTACATCCTCTCAGTTTAAATCACGTAAAGTAAATTCCGTCAAATTATTGTCAAAGGTTATGTTATAGCGGTTTAAGTAAAAGTACTGAAATTTAATTAAGAATAAACCACTATTAATGTCGTTGATTGTTATATTAATTCAATAAATTCAGACGTCAACCTTCGATTATCCCAACCGAAAATTGCACTACTCTAAAGAATACTACAAATTCTTAAAAAGTGCTATAATTTTTTTTCAACTTTTAAAATATTCCTGCCTAAATAATAAAACAATTAATATTTTACCGCAAATTTTCGAATAAAAGGATTTTATCATAAATCACTTTACTTTTCACCCGGTTTCAATTTGAAAATTATTACATAAAAATAGCAGCTGTGAATAATTATGCAAAATACCAAAAGCCTTGATATTACAATTCCGCCGGCAAAAGCCCTATAGTATTAAAGTGCCGGTTACTTTAGCAATATAATGTTTTGATAAGAACCGGTAGGGTTATGCAAGTACGTTTGGGTTAATAATAGCTGAAATCCGAATAAATCTATAGGAAAAATATACGTGTAAATCAACTGTTTATCTAATTTTTTCCTAATTTTTTATTGACTTTTTTCTATGCAAATTATACAATAATCTAAATATAACAGCTTTAAGGGTAACATAATTTTTGTATAATTATGTTAAATCGATTATATATATGGCTGATAAGTATACATAATTAGAAGAAAAATTAATTGATATGTTCATTATTTAAACTTTATATATTTTTATAAAGATTCGGTAGGTAAAAGGGAGGTTTTCTATGATCTTGCTTAGTCAAGAGATTTTTTACATACCTCACCTCTCGTAAACTAAAGCGGGGTTCAACGAGGGGTAATTAGCAGGTTGTTTTATGCAGTATCTAAACCGAAGGAGGTTAATATGCGTAACTTGAAAATCAAAGGGAAGCTCTTTGTAGGCTTTGGGGTGGTGCTTGTTATGTTGCTGGCCATAGTAACGGCAGCCATGATAGGCGTTACCGGTTTAAGCGGTATAGCAAGTACATATAAAAACAAGTCTGTACCCAACGTACAAATGATGTGGCAAATGCGTAGAGATATGATTTCCGTACAGAGGTACTTTTTAATCGGGGTTTTATCTAACGACCAAGCTACAGTAAACAACGCCTTGGAAGAATTAAAAAAGGATAAAAACAGCTTATACACCACTTTGGAAAAGTTTAAACAATCCACAGCCACAAATCAAACAAAGCTGGAATCTTTTCAAACTTATCTGCAACAAGCGGATATAGCACAAGATAAAATGGACCCGTTAATTCGCTTGAACACAGATGAAGGCAATGCAGAAGCGTTTAAAATATTTATGTCGGATTATATGCCCTCTTTCGATAAGGCTAAAGAAGTTATATTGGAATTGGCCGATGAACAAGTTAAGATTATTGATGATCGTGGTAAAGAGGCAGATACTACAACATCAATGGCCTATATTATACTTATTAGCGTAGCTGTATTTGCAGTGTTAGCTTCTATTGTAATGATTATGTTGATAACAAAATCTATAGCAACACCCATAAACGAAGCCGCAAGAGCCGCCGAGGATATAGCCCGGGGCAACCTAAACGTAAATCTGAGGGTAACTTCCAAGGACGAAATAGGTATGCTTATGTCTTCTTTTGTAAAATTGCGTGACACAATTTTGACATTAACATCCAATATCAACAGCCTTACTGTAGAATTGGATAACGGAGACATAGATGCCGTAATACCTGCGGAAGAATTTGAAGGAGAATACAAAGGCGTAGCCAACGCCATAAATGCAAGCGTAGCTTCGCTTATCAAAGATATGTTGACCATGCTTGCCGGTTTTACAGCTTTGGGTGACGGTGACTTTAAAGCCCAACTGCCTAAAATGCCCGGCAAAAAAGCTATAATAAATGAGAAATTTGATTTGCTTAAAAATAACTTGTCTTCACTGAATAAAGACGTTTCAAATTTAATTACCGGAGCCATTGACGGAAAACTGGAAACCCGGGTGGATTCTTCTTTGTATAAAGGCGACTGGAATTCTCTTACATTGGGCTTAAATAACTTGTTGCAAGCCGTAAGTGTGCCCATAGACGACGCTAACAAAATTCTAAGCCAAATTTCTCAAGGCAACTTTAAGGTTACCATAGGCAAAAATTACAAGGGCAGCTTCGCCTTAATGATGAATTCCATGGATAAAATGGTTACTTCCACCGGCTCTTACATCAGCGAAATTACACAAATCTTGGAAACCATAGCCCAAGGCGACTTGAGAAAGAATATTACAAGGGAATATGTGGGCCAGTTTGACCATATCAAACAATCCATAAACAATATAAGCGTTACTTTAAGGAAGACCATAGCCGAAATTAAATTCTCCGCAGACAATGTTTTGTCAGGTGCTAGGCAAATAGCTGAATCTGCCATGGAATTGGCAAACGGCGCCACAACCCAAGCCAGCTCTGTAGAAGAACTTAATGCCTCTATTAACGTAATTAATGACCAAACACACCAAACAGCGGAAGAAGCCCAAACTGCTAACGAATATTCGCATCATTCCATAGAAAGCGCAAAAACCGGTAACGACGAAATGATGAGAATGTTAGATTCTATGAATGATATCAAGGAAGCCTCCAAAAATATCTCCAACATTATCAAGGTTATAGACGACATAGCCTTCCAAACCAACATACTTGCACTTAATGCTGCTGTAGAAGCGGCACGGGCCGGCGTACACGGCAAGGGTTTTGCGGTAGTAGCGGAAGAAGTACGCTCGCTTGCCGGCAGAAGCCAAAAAGCCGTACAGGATACTTCTGTCCTAATAGAAGATACCCTTACCAAAATCAACTCCGGCACAAAAACCGCCCAACTTACTGCCGATTCCTTGCAAAAAATCGTAGCGGATACAAATTCCGTTTCCGAAATTATAAACGGAATTTACGTAGCAACAAAAGAACAAACCGATGGTATATCGCAAATAACCATAGGTATAACCCAAATCTCCGATGTAATCCAACGTAATTCCTCAACCTCTGAAGAATCCGCCGCCGCTGCTCAAGAATTAAGCAGTCAATCAGAAGTGTTGGCTCAAATGGTAGGAATGTTTCAAATATAGTATGTAGCCAATAACTTTTAATTTTCTAAAAATAACCCTGTTTATCCGCAGGGTTATTTTTATTGTTCCGGGAAAGATATATTAAAACAAATTTAAAACAGTGACCCTTACAAAAATTATAAAGTCTTTTTGAAAGGGGCTTGAGGAAAACTTTTTCTTCAGAAAAAGTTTTCCTCAAGGTTTTATCTTTTTTAGCAGAACTATTATAAAATCGAGGTGATAAAATGATAGATATACTTATAATCGGTGGCGGAACGGCAGGCTTAACCGCAGCTATTTACGGCGCAAGGGCAGGAAAAAGCGTAACTGTATTCGAAGCCGGTATTTACGGCGGTCAAATTGTAAGCTCTCCTCATGTTGAAAATTACCCGGGTATTCAAAGAATCAGCGGAGCGGATTTTTCTCTTGCCTTGTACGAACAAGCGGCAGGTTTGGGCGTAAACTTTAAAAATAAGAAAATAACGGGAATTCAAGAAAAGGGTAAAACGAAAGTTGTGCTTACGGAAAAAGAAAGCTTTGACTGCAATGCTGTAATAATTGCAACAGGTGCAAAAAACCGGGCGTTGGGTCTGGAAAGAGAAGAGCAATTAATAGGAATGGGCGTTTCTTACTGCGCTACCTGTGACGGTGCTTTTTTTAAAAACAAACCGGTAGCTGTGGTTGGAGGCGGAAATACAGCTCTGGAGGATGCCACCTTTTTGGCTGAATATTGCGAAAAGGTTTATTTAATTCACAGAAGGGATAAGTTCAGAGGCGAGCAAAAAACGGTAGATTTACTTTATTCCAAGGCAAACGTGGAAATTATCACCGATGCCACCGTAACAAAGCTTGTGGGTAAAACAATGTTGGAGGCTATAGAAGTTACACATTTAAAAACCGAGGAGGTTAAAACCCTTTCGGTTTCGGGAATATTTATTGCTATTGGTCAAATACCGCAAAACGAGCCATTTAGCCAACTTATTACTCTAGACAGTGCCGGTTATATTGTGGCCGGAGAAGATTGCAAAACCAACATAGAGGGCATATTTGTAGCCGGCGATTGCCGAACCAAAACAGTTAGGCAGTTATCAACGGCAGCCTCCGACGGGACTGTTTCGGCTCTGGCAGCCTGTGATTATCTAATTTCTCATTTTTCCGATTAGCCTTTAGAAACGCTGTTATATTTGATTTTTTCGAAGATAAAGTTCGAGGGATAAAGCCTTTTTTGCGACTGAAAACAGGTTTTATCCCTCAATATTTTCTATAAATTGTAGCTTTTTACGCCGCTTTTGCCGTTTTCAATTCTTCTCTGTATTTTTCTATGATTAGTTCTACATCTTTGTTGGGATGTACCTTCTCCACATCATAGAGATAGCCGTTATAATCCACAAGAACAAGCTTTCCGTCTTTGTATTCAAAAGTCAAGTCTAATCTTCCTAAGTAGTGAAAGTCCTCTCCGCCGGCTTGGGTTATAGGTGTGGATTTTTCGCCGGCATAGGTGTAATGCAAAGGTTCTGCCAGCTTGTAATGGTCATCTCCGCCGATTATAGCACTGATATTTTTGTTGGACGACATTTTCAAGTCTACAGCCAAACCGGCATGAGACAGTACGAGTACTACATCGGACTTTTCGGCTACCTCGGGAGCGATTTTTTCCAGCGTTTCATCCCCGGCAGTGAAAACCTTGTCGGCTACTTCCGTCCACTTTCTGTCCTGTGGCTTCATTGAGGTTATTCCGATAATTCCCACTTTTACGCCGTTTATTTCCGCTACACTGTAGGGTTCTATGTTATCTATGTATTTTCCGCTGTCCTTCATGGTAACGTTGGCGCAAAGCCCTTTGAAGGATGCCTTTTTGATTATATCTTGTATTTGTTTGTTACCCTGCCGGGTTGTTCCGCCTGAGGGTACTCTAAAATCGTTGTTACCGGGTATCCAGTAGTCATAATTCATTTTGTTGAGGATTTCTGTTTCGGTCAGACCTAGGTTTTTTTCAAATTCTCCTCTTAAAAACAGATCGCCCGAATCCACCAAAAGAACGTTTTTGGCCTGGGAACGCACTTGTTCTACAACAGTAGCATACTTGGGAAGGTTTTTAACATTCCCGTGAATATCGTTGGTGTGAAGAATAGTCAGGGTATACTTATCCCCGTTTTTCATACCGGTTCCGGCTAGGACAGTCATATTTAATGACGATACTATCAAAAGAACCAAGGCGAAGAATAAGGCAACATGCTTTTTGCCGGTTTGCTTTGCTGTATGCATAAATACATTCTCCTTTTAATTTAATTTATAACGGTAAGTTTAAAGCCTCAGGTAGTCCTTTGTATGTGAAAGGGGTAAAAATCCTGTAAAATATTAATAATGCAGATTAACCTTTATATATTCCCAAATATTTGGTCAGCAATTTTTCCGGACGGTAAGACATTTTTGCAATTCTCAAACCTTCTATTCCAAGGTCTTCCTCACGGTTTATATATTCCGCTCCGTTACAGGCGAAATCGGCAAAATCACGATTAATGGCTTGATACAGCCCGTTTATTTTAAAATCAGCCTTCTCCACAAATATATCCAGAGTATTGCTGTAGGTTTGTTTGCCGTAAGTATAGCCCACCACTTCGTCATCCATTTTACACAATGCTCCGGTCAAGCCTAAACCGGCCCAGTTTTCAAAGGCTTCTTGAATAATTTTATTTTCATATAAAAGAAATGAAGATTCTTCGTTTTCTTCGTAGTTGTCGTTAAACCATTTTTGATGATACTCCAAAGCATCAGCCAAGTCTTTTTCACTTGTTATAGGCTGAAATTGATAGGAACCTTCGTATTTTCTTTTAAAATTTGCAAGAATATTTCGCCTTCTTTTTAGGTCGGAGCCTTGAAGATTAATCAATCTCTCGGATAAATAAACATACTCTGCCCAGTCCCTGTTGGTTTCAAAAGAAAAATCTCCCGGCAAAACCTCTTCTATAATATTGCGCACTTTATCGGTTACGCCCCAGAGTACAAATTCCTTTCCGTTGTCCCGGGCATCCTCATTAATTTTCTCAAAGGCCTTATTCAAATCACCCTTTCCTATGGGCATAAAATAATAAAATGCCTTGGTATTGGATTTGGTTGTTTGCCTGATAAACATAAAATCGTCTTCAAAACAAATCTCCGTTCCATATTTCTTCCTTAAACAAAATAAATTGGCAAAAGCAAACTCGCAAGTAATAAAATTAAGTTTAAATATATACTCGTCAAACATTTTTCTGTCAGACACGGCAATTTCCTTAAAGTGCATTAAATTCAGTCCTTTTTAGCAATTATCCGTATAGATATTTATACAGACCTTATAATATATGACCCAATCGGGAGTTTTTCTATAAAATTGAGCGAAATTACTTATTCTCAAAGTAAACCCTGTTCCGGCTATGGGAACAACATTTATTATTATACCAAATTACAATATAAAAACCAAATTATTTAATAAATATAAGCAAAACTTTACTCAAAATTCCTATGTATAAGAATTTTTGCAGTTTACTTTCAAAAATCCACAGCAAGCATTTAAATGCACCGGTAAAGGCAATTTTAATCAAATACATATCAAAAGATGCTTGACAAACAAAAAAACTGTGTTATAATGTAACAGTTAGTTCGCCAAGGAGAAGTACCCAAGTGGCTGAAGGGGCTCGCCTGGAAAGTGAGTAGGTCGTTAATAGCGGCGCGAGGGTTCAAATCCCTCTTTCTCCGTACTGATGTAAATACACTTTTTATTGTATTTACGATAACAGAAGACGCAACTGAGGGCATTGTTTAGTTTACTAAGCAATGCCCTCAGCCAGTGTTGTCGACAGCCTGAGCCTATTCTTAATGAATAGGCTCTTTTTCATGCAAAAACATATTTATCTACTTCCCGGTTGTTTTTATTTGGACGCAACCCATACCCATATTAGTTTTTACGCCAACCCCGGCATATTCGGCCGGTGATAACAACATACCACCCGGGCGTATAAGTGCTTCCGGCCCTCGAAGAGAGAGGGTAACATAGCCGGTATACCCGGGAATGCGCACGCCCTCAATTTGGTAAACGGAAGATAGCAGAGAATAGCGTGTAATACCCATTTTTCAATGAACTGAAAACTGTCCGAAGCGAATAAAACTTCTCGTTAGCACGAGAAGCTGAAATGGTAAAGTCCATACTACCTGCAGTAATATGGTTTGCTATGGTTGCTGTTTCTGTGTAGCATTGCTCATTACAGTGTAGATTAAGCGATTCCCATTCTTTTTCGATAACCCTAGAAATGCTTTGTGCAAGTATGTACTCAGCGATGGAAAGCCTTTTTCCCACGTTTTTCACCTCAATGCGTCCTTGATTGAATTTAGGGTGATGACAGCTTAATTGTTTCTTATATATTGAAGCATAGTAAATAATAAAATATTTGCTTAAAGCTTATTAGAGGTTAGAGATAAAGGTTAGACCTAAGCCTAGGGATCTTGAAATTAGGCTACTTATGATTATTGTTATTGATACCCTTCTGAATAATCATGGCTTAATTATGACATCGACAAATCCGCCATGCTTTGACTTTAAGTCTTTTTCAATTCCTGCTGGATTGCCAAGTAAACCTTCTGGGTCGTATACAAAACATATCAGCCGTTCGCAATCAGGGTGAGCTTGGTATTTTTCAATATCAATAATAAGTTGTTCGCCTAAATCTCTATCTCTTAGGTGACTTCTTGTTTTTTTTACTTCAATCACTACTTTTTCGTCTTTGAGCAAAAAATCCATACGAGAACTGCCGCCAGCATAGCTAGGCACCCATTCTTCTGTACGAACATCATCAAAATATAATTTAAGCAATGCATGGAGCAAATCCTGCACGTCATATTCATCTTCAATATCCAGTGTGTTCCTATTGTTATATCGAGAGCGCAACTGCCTTACTACATGATGAAACCGCAAAAACACTATATACAGATTGGATAAATTATTTGTGACCGAATTTTTTTCTTCAATCAAGACAACCCCTTTTTCTATTTGCTCTATTAAGTTTTTGAGAAGTTCTGTACAGGCACTTGCATTTGAAAACGTATTATTCTGCATTTTAGAAAATTTCATTAAATAATGGTTTTCTTCAGGTAAAAGCGCTGAAAGAATGCTAGTTACATTAGTATGCCAGCTTATGTAAAGATTGTTGTCTACAGTAGTTGCAAACCCAAAAACAGCAACACCCTTGCCACTACAATTTGGATTATATTTAGTTTTGAGTATCTCTGAGCCATTCGAAACTAGAGTTTTCAGCTCATTAATCATTCTTTGTTTCGTCATACTCGAAAATAACCCCCTACAGTTAATTTTGATGCTAGTCGATTTATACTTCATTGTACTGGAAGTCTAGGATTTATTGATTTTTTCCCTAGTAATCCCTATACTTAAAATTTTCGTTAATAGCCTAACCTACTGCTTAGTAGCACATAATTTAACTTCTGCTTATAAGAAAATTCTGTCTATTAAAATTCTGTCAACTAGGTAAAATCACCGCATGACCTAACTTCCCATTATTGCAAAACTACATAGCCGGACCCATACAATCTTCTAAAAACCCACACAACCCAAAAGCCATTATTTAACATATTGTACTATAAAACTACAAATATAACAAATATTTTTTTTAAATATTCACAACTGAGCATAAAAAAAGAGCAACCTCAACAGGTTACTCCTTGGAATAACAAAATATTTGTTAAATTAATGGGCTTCTTGACATAAAGTTTATTACTATGAAAGGCATAAACATTTAATAAAAGGATATACTAATTGGTTTATTACATATGTCCGACCATTTTTTGATTTAAGTGATTTCAACTGCCTCTGTCATCTGAGAGTTCATGAATTCTGCACGAATATCAGATAGGGTTTTACCTGTTGATTTTAGGACAGCAAAGTTATAAGTTTGATAGTTGAC
>CAYMOU010000019.1:0-31205 GCA_964392115.1 uncultured Defluviitaleaceae bacterium
AAATACAATGAACGAACCATATAGCCGTCTGTAGAATTATGTATATCGTTTTTGAGCACTTTACTGAAAGTATGTCGATATTTTACAAAGTCCTGCCGGCTTAATAAATATTTATGCTCCTGTCTTAAAACCTCGTTCATATTCTGCCCCTTTAAAACGTGCTTTGGAGTTATAGTGTAGTTTTTGTACGTTTGCACATTTGTTATAAATAACAATTTTACTAAATTATACATTAAGTATACCTAATCTACAGCGGTTTTACAATAACAATTTATAAAAAATTGTAATCTGTCATTTTAAAACAAAATAGCCGGTATAAAAAGGCCGTTAAGGATGGCTGGAACAACAGGATGAATTAAATCAAAAGAAGCATTGGTGACAATATCACGGGAATCCATACCGATAAAAAACGCAGGAACGTAATGAAAATATGGCTTTATTTTACGTAAGACGTCATGGGTTGTAATAATTGTAGATGTTTGGAATTGTAATAATTCAAAATTATTAAGAAATTCAAGACAGAATTGAGTGACAACTTCTGTTATTGTAAAGCCAAAATAAAAGGACTGAGCTCTGTAAATACAGAGTTCAATCCTTGTCAGCTGATTAATAATATTGCCGGACCTTTGGAGTCAGAACATAGTGTAGTCTTGCTTTTAATTATCTTTTATCGAATTCGGGATTAAATGCATAGAAATTCTTAGAGTTCAATCGACTTTTGACGATTTCCAGGGCTTCGCCAAATCTCTGGAAGTGGACGATTTCTCGTGCCCTAAGGAATTTAATGGGGTCTTGAATGTCAGGGTCGGGGCATAAGCGCAATATATTATCATAAGTGGTACGGGCTTTTTGTTCGGCTGCCATATCTTCAACCAGATCGGTTATGGCATCGCCTTTAGAAGCGAAGCATAAGGAAGTAAAAGGTATTCCGGAAGCAGCTGTAGGCCACAAGCCTACGGTATGATCAACAAAATATGAATCAAATCCTGATTTTTTTATTTCTTCGATGCTTAGGTTTCGGGTTAGTTGATGAACAATAGCACAAACGATTTCCATGTGAGCAAGTTCTTCGGTGCCCACATCCGTTAATACAGCCGTTACTTCTTTATATGGCATAGTGTATCTTTGGGATAGATAGCGCATGGAGGCTGCTAATTCGCCGTCCGGACCACCAAACTGCGTAATAATAATCTTAGCGGCATTAGCATCGGGTCTTTTGATTTTAACAGGATACTGCAATTTTTTTTCATAGCTCCACATAAGAAAACCCTCCTTATTCCCAAGGCCACGGATTGTTGACCCAAGACCATTCGTTACAAACCATAACGTTGTCGGCGCTAATTGGGCCGAATCTGGAAACGTACTCCCTCTCACATTCATCCTTCATGTCCTTAAATTGTCTGTAGCAATCCAGGGCTATGGGGTCTGTGGGATGGGTATCCAAATAGAGAATGATGTCGTCCAGGTAAAAACACAGGACTTGCAGCTCATACATTAAGTTTTCGCGACCGTAAGCGTTCATAGACATATGTTTACCCCCTACCTGTAAATGGCAAATCCAATTCCTTGAATATGGTTCCTTTCGCAAGCGCAACATCGGGTCTGAAAGTTTCTCCCCACATTTGAAAGGGAACGTAGGAAATTGCAAGCGGAAAATTGCATTGGCAGGGATTATGGTGTTCACACCGCTTGTGATGCTCGTGTTTGTGCTCCGGCTGACAACCCATGGGAGGTCTTCCGCAATTACACTCATGTCCTTTGGAATTTTGGTTATACATCGCTTTGCTCCTTTCGTAGTGCATGTTTATCCCTTTGTTAGTACATTCTATGCTTAGTCAAAAAAATTGTGACAATACTTGGCAGATTATATTGTCACCCTAATTAATTGGGTTTAAGACCTAAACAGAAAACTGTGAGATAAAACAAATTGTAAAGTTTTTCTTTAAGTATTTGCTAAAATACAGTATGATTGTGGGAGATTGTTTTGGTTCTTCTTAGAAGGCTGTTGGGTAAACCCCATTCATCGGGATAATCGATAATGTTCTACTTTTAACTATATAGGAGAAACATTCAAATGACTGTGTGTTGAATGACTAAGGAGTGTATTGGGTGATTAATCAATTAAAAGGATTGAATTTAATGGCATTACTTTTAAATATCTGCATAAGTTCATTACTATTTTTTGGTATGTTTATATGGACCGGATTTATTTTTAATTTAGACTTATTATTATTTGCTCTCTATTTTTTACTACCTTTGATTTTTGGCATTAGCTTAATAATTATAGAAACAGTCGGCAAATTTGTCGAATTCAAAAGAAACAGAAAGTTATTCTATATTGCTATCTCTATAGTAAATCTAAATCCAACAATTCAGTTTTTTATTGCTACAAGCTCAAAACTTGAGTATCCCCCAGCATTTATTGTTTGGTTAATAGATTTGTATATTTTATCGGTTTCCATATACACGCTTTATTTAGTAATTCGCAAGAAGGTTGACTAAGTATAATTATTTTCTTAATCTATTCCGCTTATTTCGAACTTCTTTATGTACCGTGGTAAAAATTACCGCTTTTAAATAAAACAGGGAGGTACACTTTTCCTAGGAAAAGTATACCTCCCTATTTTTTAGGTTTTATTTCCGATTACCATTCCAGAATAGCACCGGCATAGGTAATGCCGCCGCCAAAGCCATATATCAACAGCTTATGCCCGGGTTTAATACGTCCGTCATCTAAGGCAGTTTTAATGGCTAGGGGAATGGATGATGATGAAGTATTGCCATAATCCTCTACGCTGGTCAGCATTTTCTCTTTTTCGAAGCCCAGTTTTTCTCTTAAAACATCCAGCATACGAAGGTTTGCACTGTGAGGTACAAACCAATCTATATCCGAAGCGGATAATTGCGCTTCGTTTAAAAGGTTATTTATGTTGATGGCTACTTTTTTGGTAACATAAGAATACAGAGCCTGTCCGTTTTGAACCAAAAGCCGGTTTTTTTCTACTGAAACAGCGTTTACAGAAGGCGCATATTGACTGCAATAAACCTTATCGGCTAATTGGCCGTCTGTTCCATAGTTAGAAATAAAGAGTTTTTCTTTGGTTCCTCTTTCCATTAATGTTGCTACAGCCGCATCGCCGAAAAGTACACAGGTTCCTCTGTCGGTGTAATCTACAGCTTTGCTCAACGTTTCTGATGAGATTATAAGGACTTTCTTTGCTTGGTTGCTTGCCAAAAAAGCATTGGCGGTAATACAGGCATAAGCAAAGCCGGAACAAGCCGCATGAATGTCATATGTACCGGCGTTTATTCCGAAATGACCTGCCACCAAAGCTGATACACTTGGGGTTAAATGATCGGCAACAAAACAGGAAACAATTATCATATCTATATCGCTTAAATCCACAGAGTGGGTATCCGCCATGTTTTGTACGGCTTTTATAGCCAAGTGGCTTGCAAATTCATCTTCTGCCGAAATAAATCGTTCTTTAATGCCTGTTCTTTTGACTATCCATTCGTCATTGGTTTCAACCATCTTTTCCAGGTCAGCGTTTGAAAGCTTTCGTTCCGGAATATATGTGCCCATAGCCGTTACTGTATAATTTGAGTTAATAATCATTTGCTTTTTCCTTTCTTGCTCTATGCTGTCATATGCTCGAATAACGATTTAAACTACAAGGAATCTCTCTGAAAAAGTATTCCCCGGATCTTTTTAATAAATTAAGTATCAGCTTTTGAGTATATCTAATTTTCTAGGAAAATGCAAGAGAGCAAGGCATTAATAAGCCTTGCTCTCTTTTGTTTAAACAGTTAACCCTAATCTTCCAATTTTTCGTTGATAACAGGCATTAACTCACTGATTTTAATTGATTGAGGACAATGTGATTCACACGCTCTGCATTGTATACAGGACTTTGCAGGTTGGTTTTGCAGGTTATATAAACGTTTTGATTCTATACTGTGTTCATAGACTATAGCGTCGTTATAAAAATTCATCATTACAGGTATATTGATAGATTCCGGGCAGGGTAAGCAGTATCCGCAACCGGTACAGGGAATGGTGTCTCGGCTGTCGTAGATTGCCTTAATACCCCCAACTAAGTCAAGATCGCTTTGGGAAAGACTGCCTACACCGGATTTTTGCGCAGAAGCTAAATTTTCGGTAACGTGATTCATTTCGTTCATACCGCTGATAACAAGGGATACTTCGGGTTGGTTCCAAAGCCATTGCAAGGAGAGATTTGCCATTGAATCCTTGTAGCCTTTTTGGCTCATTAATTCCGCCGCTTGTGGTATGGGGTTTGCAAGTTTTCCTCCACGTAGAGGCTCCATAATAATTACGCCTATATCTTTGGAAGCGGCCAGTTTTAAGCCCTTTAATCCGGCTTGATAGTCTACATCCATAAAATTATATTGTATTTGGCAAGCTGCCCATTTGTCGTAACTGTTTATAATTTCTTCGAAAACACTGTATTCATCATGGAAAGAAAAACAAATATGCCCGATTTTTCCGGCTTTTTGGGCGGCTTCCGCTCTGGCAAAGAGGTCTTCGTTTTTAATTATCTCCCAGTTCTTTGCGTTTACAGCATGAAATAGGTAAAAATCTATGAAATCTACACCCAGGCGCATAAGTTGCTCATCCAGTATTTTGTCGTATTGTTCTGCGGTAGTAATCACGGCCATAGGTGCCTTATCGGCTAATTTTACCTTATCTCTGTATCCGTCTTTTAATGCCTTGCCTAAGGCAATTTCGCTTTGTCCGAAATGATAAAAATAAGCCGTATCTACATAATTCACCCCGTTATCTATAGCATGGCGAATTAAAGATGTGGCCTTTTCTTGATTAATATTTGCACTGGTAGAAGCAGAATCGTTTGTAGGCAGTCTCATACAACCGAAACCCAGGGCCGAGGGTTTCCAGTCTAATTTTCCCATTTTTCTGTATTGCATAAAGCTTCCTCCTCGTAAGTGAATTATGTAATAAATATTTTCTTTCGATTGTTTATTCCTCTCTTATTATACCGGTAAATAGGGTTATTTACAAGTTTGATATAGACTAGCGTAACTTAGGCTGTTTCAGAAGATTTTTTTATGGTTGTATAATAAAAAAAATTCACTTTTACTGATGACAACCGGCAGTAATTTGTTATATAATTATGGTAGACAGAATATTGTGAAATTTCAGTTATGTAAATTAGTAAAAAAATAGGGGGTATTATATGAAACAAGTAATGGCGCTGCTTATGGCAGTTATGCTTTTGGCCGGCTGTTCATCTCCGGCATCTTTGCAGCATGAGAGTGAGGATACTTTGTCCGGAAAGTCCTTTTCTAAAGCCACTGATAAGGACTTTTCCCGGCCGGCAAATAAAATCAGCCGGGACGGCCAAGTAAAGGCCCAAACTATTGAACTGAAAACCACCAAAGCCGGCGGAAGCAAACGCTATTGGTGCGACGAATGCCAACAGTATGAAAGCCTAGATGATTATGATGATTACGACGACTATGAATACTATGAAGATTGCGATGAATGTGACGGCTCCGGATACGATAATTACGATGAATATTGTGAGGAATGCGACGGTTACGGCTATATTGACTACGATTACAATGAAGAAGATGCCCCAGATGGAAACAACGGAATCGCCAATCCTTCCGTCAGCCCTGTTCCTGTGCCGGTAGTCTCCGGCGCTGCAAAAACCGCCGCTGAATTCACAAGCAAATACGGCGTTACCTTTACAGACCCCAACAACCTCTACAAAAACGCCAAATACAGCGACATGATGGATAGGGTAATGAGCAGTTACTCACCCAAGCTGATTTCTGCCATGGCAGCCATTTTCAAGAAAAACGGCATGAACATGGTTGTTGAAATCAGAAATGCTACCGCCGAATCAAAACGTGAAGGCTTAGACGGAGAGGCATTTACAGACGGCAAACAGGCAAAGTTTGTGATTTATGCCCCGTCAGGCATGACCGACGGCATTATTACCCATGAATTCGGACATCTGGTACACTACGCCTTGGAATACAAAATCTCCGCCGATAAGCTACAAAAAGAATGGGTCAGCCTTAACAAAGGTGCGCCCTATAACGAGAATTACACAAGCGCCGATAAATTCATCTTTGCCGATGAATACGGTTCCACCGACTTTTACGAGGATGTGGCTTCAAGCTTTGAAGTTTTGGCAGAAAACCCGGCTAACCTAAACAAGTATAAAACCGATGCTGCCTATTCGGCCATTTGGGGTAAGTTCAAGCTGCTAAAGAGTTGGTGTGAAACCAATTTGTCTTCTCCCATACCGCTGCTTGCGGCTGCGGCGTAGAGGTGATAATGGTGACAAATAAAGCTTTTTATTGAAATTTCAACATTACCATATATGAGAGAGCCTATTCGAAATGAATAGGCTCTTTACACGTCAAATACATATATTGTGCAACTTGTAGAAGCAAACACTATTGCAGCTAAGGTTTGCTTCTGCCGGTATTTTGCGTTCGGGAGTGGGTTTTTTAAACCACTCCCGGTTCAAGTTTATAGTTGGTGTCCCCTTACGGGTGTAAGTTGTGACATATATGCCCGAGGGTCTATCGGCCACTTGGTTGTTACCGTCCCCTTACGGGTGTAAGTTGTTACAGCAAGACCAAACAGCCCACCAACCATGTTGGTTTCCACCATACTTTCTACGAATCCCACTGAAATATAGATTTTCAACCTATATTTATATGCAAAACCAAAGAAAACATACTTATAAACGGGGTGCGGATCCATTGCAAAAACGCCCCAATTTCGCCATAGTTAAAACAACTTGGGGTTCGCTACTTATGCTGTAAGTATAGGCACATACCGAACCCCACACTGCCTTATATCACTATTTACACAATTTTTTCCTGTAAACGGAAATGTTAAGTTCTTGGTTTTGTATATCTATGCCTTTTGTACTGATTATAACATAGTTATACCTAATATCCGGTAACATACAGGTATTTAACAAACTACATTTCTGATAAGCATAGAATAAATTCCGTTCTTAATACTATAACTGCCGTCTTTTGTAATAGTTTTTCGGTCTAAAAATTACGGCTTGCTCCACCGCCTCCGAAACCGCCTCCACCGCCGAAGTTTCCTCCTCCGCCTCCGCCGCCACCAAAACCGCCGCCCCAGTACGATCCTCGGTTATGTCTTGAGTTTCTGTAGCCCTGCTTTCGAGATATGAACCCGGTTATCGAAGTTAGTAATATGAAAATGATGATAATTACTGTAAGGTTCATATCACCGTTTTCATTATACACGGGCGTATCGGGAAGTACCTCCAGGCCGTATTCCTGCCTGACTATGTTCATTACAGCATAGTATAAATTTTCCGTACCCTGTGAAAAGTCGTTGTCTTTGTAATAGGGAACTGCAAATTCGTCAATAAGTCTGCCGGCTTTTGCATCGTTTATGGAACCCTCCAAGCCGTAGCCCACTTCAATACGTACTGCCCTGTCCCCGGTTGACAGCAAGAGAAGTATGCCGTTGTTCTTTTCGGCAGAGCCTATTTTCCATGCCCTTGCTGTTTCCAGCCCATAATCTTCAATAGATTTGCCATCTAATGAATTTACGGTAAGCACTACAACCTGTGCGCCGGTTTCATTGTACATGGCCTTGGATGTACTGTAGATGGCGTCCTTTGTTTGCTGAGACAGTACGTTGGCGTAGTCGTTAACGTAAAATCGATCGGTGGGCTGCAAAGCCGCTCCCATCAGCAGCGGCAAAGTCAGCAATAGTGTTACTATCAATAAAAAATATGGTAAGGTTTTTTTCCTCATTGCAACAACTCCCCAACATCAGGCGCTTCTGCCGCACCTGCGGCGGCCTGAAAGTAATCTGCCTTTTGGAACCCGAACATAGATGCCAAAATACTGCCCGGGAATCTGATAACAAGATTGTTATAGGACTGCACCACTGAGTTGTAATCTTTGCGGGCCACAGCAATGCGGTTTTCAGTGCCTGCCAATTCGTCCATTAAGGAAATATAAGTGGCATCGCTTTTAAGTTGCGGGTAGTTTTCCACTATTATGTTAAGTCCGCCCAGGGCCTGTGTCAGCTCTCCGTTTGCTGTTGCTTTTTCTTGTAAAGTGCCGGCGTTCATAAGTTGTTGTCTTGCCGCAAGCACCTTGTCGAACACCTCGGTTTCATGTGCGGCAAAACTTTTGCAGGTGGCTACAAGGTTTGGGATTAAGTCGGCTCTGCGTTGAAGTGTGGTGTCAATATTTGCCTGTGCTGTAACCACCGATTCACGGCCGGTAGCCAAACCGTTGTAACTGCCCATAGCAACAATCATAATAATAGCAATGATTGCTAAAGTCACTATTAGGGCCACCGGGGCTTTCTTTCTTTCGTTCATAAAAATACCTCCATTATTATTAAAAGTTCAATCAGCTAAATTCACCCTATTTATTTATCCTATTTAGCATTACTGTAATTATACAGAAATGAACCGGAAAATAAAACAAAAAAAGTCAATATTTTACTTGACAAATAATTCTAGGGCCTGCTTGCAAGCAAAATTTGATAAAGTATGTCATAATACGAGAATGAAAATTACAAGAGAACAATACGAAAAATTGCACATTGCTTACCGAAACAACGAAGCAATGTAAAGATAGATAACCTAACGTTAATAAACGCATTGCTCTATATCTGCGAAAAACGGTTGTAGATGGAGAGCAATACCGTCTGAATTTAGAAATTGGCACGTAATTTATATGCGTTTAAGTTGTTGGGTAAAACGGTGTAATAGTAAAACTCTTCAAAGAACTTCAATTACAACAAATTTTAAGATAGACCTAAAAGTCTCTTCAATGGATTCAACCACGGTAAAAGTGCACCCTGATGGAACAGATGCTTTAAAAAAACGGAAATAAACTTTCTTTGTTGCAAGGCAATCACGTGAGCTTACAGCTTTCTGTGTAGTCTATCAATATTTGAAAAAACAGTAAAGCTCCTTATTTGTTTGAATTTGTGTAATCCGTAATACCTAATCTATTTCTAAAATTATCTTCAAATTCTACTGACATACCTGTGCTTATCTTAAATGGTTCAGCAATAAATTTAACACCCTTTGCAATCAATCTATTATATTCAAGCATTACATCATCTAATACAAACCAAATAGTGGGCTTTGTCTTAGGATGTTTTTTGATATCTTTTAAAATGATGGCAGATTCTTAATCCCCAACATTAAAAGTAACCATTCCTTTATCGGCAAAATTAGAATTTAACTTTCAAACCGAGGTTTTCGGAATAATATTTTAAAGCACTTTCTAAACTGCTTTGCATGGTAATTCGCAAAATATACGGAATGCCAATGATTAAAAAAGGTGACATAAACACATTAAGTGCTGCCGCTAATAAAATGATTTTAAGTAGCTGCGGACTTTCCTTCACAACGTAGTTCAATAAGAAACAAAGAAACATACTTTTGGCACCGTACTATTAGGCAAGCCCCATAATAATAGTTTTATTTTAATGTAATGAATTAATTTTCTGTTCCTTAACTTACATGGTTTTTAAAAAATCAATAAATTCTCTCTTTGATTATTTCGTTCATTACGTTGTAGCTTCTCCAAATATGTGGCTCAGTAGAGCATATATAGCTGAACACATTTCTGATTATATCCATTATTTCTTCAAAGGTAATTTTCTTACCCTTCATTCTATCTTGAAGCATAGCATTATCAACTCCAATAATTTCGTGAGAAGCAACGTTTCTTACATATGTCACTAAATCCGACAATGTTTTTAATTCTTTCAAAACATTGCTAATAGCTTTTTTGCTGTCATAATACAAAATAATCGGTAACATATTTGACACGGTTAGCATGCATGAGTCAAAAATCCTTTCTCCTTGTTTATCTTTAGCTTTAAAGAAGTTATCCATGAAATGCAAAACATCAGGGTCAATAGATTCACGAATAAGCTTGAGACCGCTTTTTACTTTTTTACACCATTTTTCCACTTCAATGCTGCATACTTCTTTTAAAAACAATTTAAACAGTAAGTCTAAAGCAGGAAGACTACCTCTTGCAAAATCAGCATATTCTTTGCGTTCAACTTTCATTTGCAAAAGTAAAATATACTCAAACAGCTTAAACGAATTATCTGATTGAATGGGGTATAACAGCTCTTTTTCTATACTTGCCATTTTAAAGTCCTTTTCCGGTATTGAAATAAGCTCACGTCTTTTAACCGCTATGTCAAGTAGTGCTGTTAATGATTTATCGAACAAGCCTTCCGCACTTTTTACCGTACGTAAAGCCGCTTCATAGTCGTAGTTGTTTATGTGGCTTATGATATTTTCCTTCAAAATTCGTTTCCGTGCGTTTTCAAATATAACATTTTTGCAGCGTTTTTTAATCTTTGGGTCATCCAAGTTATCTAGTAAGTCGTTCCATTCGGATTCAATGTCATAGTCATTGGGATGGTTAGAGCGTTCATTGGGAGTTGAAACTTGTATGCGATTTACCGGAAATGGTAATGTTGCCGCAAGCATGTAGAGAGATGCTTGCATTTGCGGCGTTCCGGATGAAACGTTTATAAGAATTTCATCTCCTTTATGTTGTTCCCATAATTTACGGATTTCTTCTTCGAAAGGGGAGTCATAAATCTCAAATTTATGTGCCTCTACTATATCATCACGATATATTTTAACGATTTCACATTGTGGACAAACCCGCTTCACCATAATTTCATAACGATTATCCTGCCTGTCGTTTTCCGACATTTCGTGGGTAAGGAATATAACAACCTTTTTCGGCTTATAATGGCGAACTATATGCAAAAGTGGTCCGTCATAGCTTCCTAATGTTTCGGGATATGTTTCTTTGTAAGCCGAGTTCTTTTCAGAATTTGTTTTGCGTTTCCGTTGGGTCGGGTCTGCTGTACTTACCGGAGAGAAAAGTATTCGAGACATAATTGACAACTCCTTTTAGGAATGAGTAGTGTTTCTGTCCCCTTACGGGGTGTAGATTGCGACGTTCAGTCTGTTAAAATAAATAATGGATCTGAATCATTTCCGTCCCCTTACGGGGTGTAGATTGCGACACAATGGTTACAGGGTTAAGACCCGAAAGTTTTATATTTCCGTACCCTTACAGGGTGTAGATTGCGACCAGACATACCCATTGACGTTATTGAACGATGGATATTTCCGTCCCCTTACGGGGTGTAGATTGCGACTATTGCTCCCCACCCACCGGGACCGGGATTACGAATTTCCGTCCCCTTACGGGGTGTAGATTGCGACTTGTACCACAAAAACCCTTTTCTGCCGATGCGAAGATTTCCGTCCCCTTACGGGGTGTAGATTGCGACATTGCGAGGTGATTTAATGCGATCTTGGCTGAAAGATTTCCGTCCCCTTACGGGGTGTAGATTGCGACGCCACTCAATTTGTGCCTTTGAGTAACCGTCGTCGAATTTCCGTCCCCTTACGGGGAGTAGATTGCGACTTGAAAAACGCATCCTTGAATTTCCTGAAATTATCATTTCCGTCCCCTTACGGGGAGTAGATTGCGACTATAAGAATTGATTTTGTTCCGAAGTGATTTGTTATTTCCGTCCCCTTACGGGGTGTAGATTGCGACATAGTCACCAATATTTATATGGATGGCAAGACGAATTTCCGTCCCCTTACGGGGTGCAGATTGCGACTTTATGACTTTTTAATAACTCACAAAAATGATATATTTCCGTCCCCTTACGGGGTGTAGATTGCGACGTTCATAAGCATGCCCGGATATGCACATATCCATGGATTTCCGTCCCCTTACGGGGTGTAGATTGCGACATTAAGGAGCAAGAGCGGTACATTCAGATAAAAAATTTCCGTCCCCTTACGGGGTGTAGATTGCGACTTTAGAGGCGGTTCTAACGACGCAAAAGAAAGATTATTTCCGTCCCCTTACGGGGTGTAGATTGCGACAAGTAGGGGTTCGCATTTTGTCGATACCTTGTATATTTCCGTCCCCTTACGGGGTGTAGATTGCGACTGATGGGAGAATGGTAAAAGTAAGGGTTGTTATTATTTCCGTCCCCTTACGGGGTGTAGATTGCGACTTCCAATGCTAATGTCTGGAATGTGGTTAGATTCTATTTCCGTCCCCTTACGGGGTGTAGATTGCGACGTTTATTTGCAAAGAATGTGGAGATATATTTAGTATTTCCGTCCCCTTACGGGGTGTAGATTGCGACAATGAAAGATGTTCCTAAAAAGTATTATTTAAAAATTTCCGTCCCCTTACGGGGTGTAGATTGCGACTGTTTTTACTTGTTCCCAGTAATGATACATAAGCATTTCCGTCCCCTTACGGGGTGTAGATTGCGACTAATATCATTTTAACATCCTCTCAAAATAAAAATATTTCCGTCCCCTTACGGGGTGTAGATTGCGACGCCGGTTTTGAAAAACAAAGCAAACCGAAAGTTTATTTCCGTCCCCTTACGGGGTGTAGATTGCGACAGCGTCCCCTTGAACCCACCTAAATTCAACATCTCCTAACCCCATTTGTGCGAATCCCAATTAAATCCCAATTGAATTGCATTTAATTTGCTGAAAATATAGATACAATCCTATCAAAATCCCTTCAAAGCCTAAGTGCGAATCTCCTGAGAAACTCCGCCCATTCCCAATCCGCACTTTATACCAACTCCCGAATAATCTGCAAAGGCTAAAAGAGCCGCAACAATATCATACAGTGGTGCGGCAAGGCGAATACCCAAAGTAATCTTTCCTAGGAATGAAGGAATTTTTATGCCCTTAAGTGGATATTTACAGCTTCTTAAATCATATGACACAATTGACACTCCATGTTTTATTGCAGTTATTGCGTCACTGTCTGTTATAGGAGATGAATGCACGTAGTTATTCCACTTATCAATAAGACTTCCAAGAATAAGCTCCTTTGAAGGCATAATGATATATCTGCCGTCACTTTTAAAAGCTGTTGGGGTAAGAAAACGTAGGCTTATTGGTAACCCATGCTCAAAACGTCTAAACGCAGTCAAAACATCATAGTGGGAAATGATTTTAACATCTCTTTGGCATACAGTGACATTCATCTCAGGTGAATTAATTGTGAAAGAATTTATGTTTTCTATTGAATTGGAAAGTGCTTCTGCAATTTCACCAAACAGTGTAACAGTCCAAATTCCGCCGGTTGCTGTAGGGGTTAAGTATTGGCTGATTGAGGTTTGACCGTTTACGTGAACAGCATCGCCGATGTTTTTCCCCACAATCTCCATTAAAGCACCGTAAAAACGATAGCCCCAAAGTGATGAGATACGCAAGTCTTTGTCGCATTTTAAAGCTAATTTATATTGTTTTATCATATGTCCACCTTACAAACACCAAAATGGTAATACTCGCCGTTTATTTTTGTATATTTCAGCGTGTGAGGTGATACTCTCAATGACATGTCTCTATGATGATAATGGTCTGTGAAAATTTTTTTCATATACCCTGAAACATATCTAAGAGCTTTATTTTCGCCTAAAAGGGGATATGTAATTGTTTTTGAGAAAAACCCGGCACCGCCGCCTAAAATTAAGCAGCTTTCAAAATTCTCCGGATGTACGTCGGAGGGTAATTTAAACCGCTTCATATACAAAGCTTTATAGTTCTGTCCAAAGGTTTTAATTGTGGATTTTATGTATTCAATATTTATATCTTTAGCGATTGCTCTGTTTAAAGTCAATGTAAAAGTTATTTCAACACCCGGCTTTACACATTCACGAACTTGGTTAATAGGGTTTATACTTCCGTCAATAAATATATCTCTTTTAGCACAAAGGCACATATCGGTTTGTTTAATTGGTAGGCTGTCCGACACATATATACCACGCATAACAGAGTTTAGTTCATCTTTTGGCTTGTTTGGCTTGTTTGGCATAATGTTAAGATAGTTTAAGTACTCACTTTCTGCTTTTTTAGCGGCATATTTATCATCAGGATTAAGATTCGGTTTTGGGTTTTCACTGACTTTTTTAATAAGTAAAGCTGTTCGTAAAGCACCCTTTAGAGAGCTTCCGGGAACATACGGTATGTTGTTTTTATCTCTAATAAAGCATTTTATGGCTATAGGGCTTTCTTTTTTGGTCAAAGCTTCCGCCACGTCGGTTTTGTATAAAGTTATTTTTTCGACTTCATCTTCCAAGCGATGATGACTGATAAAATCTGAAAGGAATGTCTTTTTATCACTTAAGAAAAAACTTTCGTATTCATCAATAAGGTTTTTCTGAATTATTAGATTTAGGTATCCTTCATAATCAAGTATTGCAGCTTTCTTTGTTTTTTTGTTAAATATATATTCCTTTTTATTAATTTCCTTGCCTGAACCAACAAACAAAGGACTTTTCGTTGTTAACTTAACTGTGTATTGCTCTAAAAACCCGTCTTTTATCATATTTCCACCCCCAGCATAATCGGCACAGAGTAACGAAAAACTTTGTGCCCAAGGGTTTTACCGCATTCATATACTCCACCCTGAAATTTCCCCTTGAAAACCGAGCCGGCGGAAAAAAAGTATGCAGTATTCTTCTTTAAAGCTGTTTTATTGTATGTACTGCTTCCAACAAAGCCACCACGCCTTGTTAATGCATAGGTAGCACCGACCATTATTTTTTCCAATTCGCTTTCGTTAGGTAGGGCTGTTGTAGCTAAAATATAGCTTGAACTATCCGTTGTAAGCATTTTATAAAGGAGATTATTTGCTTCGCTTCCATTTCCGTCAAGGTGTAAACATTCACCTACTGTAAATTTTCCGTATCCTGCCGAAATTTTACCGCCCATTCCGGAAATACCAAGGCATTTAAGCAGTTGATGAACCCATTCGAATACCGATTTATCATTATATCCTATAATTACATATAAACCGCTGTCTGAATTAAATGCAAATAAACCCACTGAAAATGGACTCGGGTCTTCAAGTCCTGTTATAGCAGCTTTTGTTTCAATCCATTGATGCCCAAAACAGTTATCAATATTACTCAGTAAAAGTTGCCCGGTTCCCATTACTCCCCTTAAAAATCCATCAAATGAGGAAACAGGGATGAACTTAAGTTTATTGAATTCTTTCTTCATATTTTCATATATTTCAGTGGCTCTTTTGCCTAAGATATACGGTTTAGGCAAGTACAGGGTTTCCTTTATGTATGGTAAGGTATCAGAGAACTTTAATTCACCGGTTCGAACGTAGTCAACAAGTTTTAAAACACCGGAATCTCCGCCCTCTTCTGCTGCCTGATGGCATAGGGCTGAAAATAGCGTATCAGCACATGGATTTATTATAGCCGTTTCCAAGGAACGTGCGGAACTGCTGTCTCCAAAATGAACAGGCGTTTGAAAAGACAGCTTAAATATGGAGTAGTGCATAGTTCTTCACTTCCTCGAATTTTTTGGTTAGTTGGTTTAGTTTTTCCTTAACTGAAATGCCGGTGTCCAAAAAAAGACTATTGATAAAATCATGGGAGTCCTCATGTCCGTTGTCACTTATACTGTGCCCATCAAAATAATCAATTTTAAAATCACTAAAGCTCACACGGCCGCTGCCCCTTGTGCCGTTTCCTCCTAAATAATCAAGTTGAAGAAGCTTTATTGCTTTTACTAGGTTGTTTATGTCCTCATCCAATTCATTTGGGTCAAAAATATTGTACACAATCCTTACATCAAATATTGCTCCACTTATAACACGCTCTATTTGTCGTGGTGTAGCAATAGAGTTTAATCGGTCTATTGTGTTTTCGGTTTTTATTTCAGTGTAGCCTATTTGGGAAAACTTTTCCTTTTCATTATGGGATAAAAATGCATCTGTAAATTGAAGTCGAGAGGGCATTATTCCATCTTCACCGCCGCTTGCACCGAAAAGTCTACGTATATGCCGAAGGTCGTTATTCGGTTCAGATAAATGTTTTATATCACCCACCACAGAAATAGCAAGTAAAGTCCGTAACTTTCCTTTTAAGCTACTACCCGGAATAATTGGACGTCGTGTAAAAACATCTACTACTACAGGACTATCCAATGCACCGATAGCAGAAAACGATGATGAACCGCCGATGTGTAGTCCCGTTAGTACTTTTAACTTTGACTTGATAATTAATTTTCCGTTCATTGGTGCCTCCCTATTAAATTTAACATTAAGAAATAGAATGGCGGTTTAATTTATAAGTTAAACCATATTAATTTTCTTTACCGCCTAAGTAACGATGATATGCAACTAAAGCCTCCATATATCCGGCAAACAATGTAAACTTTTCTTTGCTGTTGCCTATATCTTTGACTAAATCCAATATTTGACTTTCTTTCACAAATGTTTCAACCTCTGCTTGTCGCCCTGCATCATAAACAATACGTACACGCAAGCCTTGAAGCATAGCAACACTACTGTCTAATAAGGATGCATTTGTCTCTGACTGTTTACTATTATAGGTTTCGTTTACGAGAATATCGTTTACAAGTGTTAGTATAGAGCGAAGTTTTGAGGTTGTTATCTTATAATTCCGCTTTTCCTCACCGTTTTTTATGTAGACCTTGCTTAACTTTTCAGACTTCATAACTTCTTCTGCTTTATTGACATAATTATCCTTGTTAAGTTCTATTTTTTCGTGCTGTGTCATTTCTCAACCTTCTTTCTCATTAGATAAATAAACAGGAACAAGGCTGTAATAAGCTGTTGCCTATGGGTTGTGCTAAGTGCCCATTCGTAAACTTGGCTTGAAAATTTACTATATGCCTTAAACTCTGCGCTTTCCCGTTTAGGCTCAAGCCTTGCAAGTAAAAAAGCAAGCCTTGCAATATTAATTTTATCTTCACATTCTTTAAGCAAAGACAAAATATTATGGAGAAATGAAAAGCCCCTGTCTAGGTTGCTTGTTTTCCATAATCCTGAAACTACCTTAAGCTTTCCGTTAACTACTTCATTTGTAAATGTGTCCCATTTATATGTGTGTTGGTCATTATCGGTGAAAAGGGTTATTGAGTCTTTACCGTCCTTTCTTTTAGACATTGCCTCCAAATTCGCTGTTTCAATCGCTGAATGATAAATTGGGTATTTAACGTCATATATGCCAAATCCTGCTGACACAGTTAAAGTGCCGAGTGAAAATTTATTAAAGTAATTCCTAATATCAACAGCCGCTTCTAAAACCTCGTTCCACGCACCTACGATGAATACGTCATCTCCTCCCGAATAAACAATAACTACATTTTTACCTGACCCCTTCTTCAAGTTCAACAGGTTAAATCCATCACTTTTAGATAAAATGTCATTTATGTATAGTTTAAAGAACAAAGACATATTACGGGAAAATGAGGCTGTCCTCGTAATGGTAACATATTCGTCGTTTTGGCTTCCGTCTTTATTTGTACGAGAAAAGCCTGAAATAAAAGCTTTACCAAGGTTGTCTACGTCCATACGCAAAATTCCTATTCGTTCTATTCCCTCCGTCAATTTAGAAAGTTTTGAAAATTCAAGAATATGTTCCCCGTTTTCGTCTAATGGGGTATATATACCTGCATAAATTCTTGTACTGAATGAACTTAATTCCGGCAAATGGTTTATTCCGTAACTACGTTTAGGGTAATCTGCATATGTGTTTTCAGATAACGGCAAAGTATTAATCCCTGTTTGGGTAGGTAATTTTATGTGAGAATATCCATTATATTCTCCTTCAAAAACGCTTATGGTGTTGCATTTTAATATGTGCTGAGAAAGCTCTTTGAAAGAATCACAATAAATGCATATTTCATTCTTGAGGATACCGATGCTTCCGCAAATCTTACATTCCCTTTCATTAAGATCGGTGCGCATTGTGTTAAGCTCTGAAATCTGATTGGCTGAATATCTCTTAAGCTTAACCTCAGAAAGCAACCTACTTAGGTTAGTAAATATATTTCGATAACGTTTTTCATCTCGTGGTCTATTGCACAAATCGTTAGCGGAACATTCAACAAAGGCTCCCGCCAGGAACAGGCTTATGCCAAATCTTTTGAGTAAAAAGGAGTTTGCACTGTATAGGCAATTTTGAATTGCTTTTTTTGCTGCAGTAGTGTTTGGCATAAGTATGTAGGCATGTCCGCCTCCGGAATATAGTAGATTAGTCCGATAAAGTCCTGTGGCAACAAGTAATTCATCAATGAAGTTCTCCATAAATAATTCTAGGTAAAATGAACGACCTCTCAAAGATTTAAGGGCACCGTCTACAATTACGTTATAGATAAACCCCTGAATACCGGACATGTCACATGAAAACATTAAGAAAGCGTTTTTTTCAATAAATTTTTGTTCGTTCTCAAGCAATGTATCTTTGAAATTATTAATACCTAACTCATCTAAATAAAAAAATATGCAGGCCGAAACTGCTGCAGAAAGCTTTAAATGGTCAAATAAAGATATGTCTGCAATTTGCTCAATTGATGTGCTTGAAGGTACAAATGATAAAAATTCTTCAAGTATATCTAACACACGGTTTATATTGTTGTCAGTCAGTTCAACAGAAGAAAGATGTTTATCAATATTATATGAGGTCTTCGCATAAAACCGGGGACTTAACTTTACTTCTTTGTTATTAACCGGAAACTCTCTTTCAGATAGCGTATGACCGCCATAATAACTTGCTTTTTGATTGTTGTTTAATAAACTGAAAATTGATCGAAGAGATGTGAATTTTTCATATTCAGTATTATTTTTATTGGCTTTTTTAATATTACGTCTATCTACACCTGAAGCAATGTTGTCGGAAATATAAGTTATGTAGGCATATGAATTGTCTTGTAAACTGCTATTCATAATGTTTCGTTTGTGGTGATACAGAACACAATCGAGAAATTCCTTATCTGATGTGAATTTGCTTAGAAATTTATATCCAAGTGAACTATGGTTTCCTAAATTGGGGCTGGTTCGCTCTTTAACCTTCCCAATGTCGTGAAGTAATGTGGGTAATACCGGGGTGTTCATTTTGTTCCCCCTTTGTTAATAAATTCTAAAACTTGTTTAATTTTAAATAATTAGTAAAAAAATGTCAATGTCGGTTAGAAAAATTTATACAACTTATATAACTATTTAGTGAGTAATCAAATATAGTGTATTTTCTGAAAATACTTCAAGTGTTAAGACAAATCTCCCGGAAAAAATAAAAAATTATGCGTTGTAGCCCTTTTTCCATGTAAAAAAATTAGACAATCTCCCTCAATCTGAGTTTAAAAATACCCCACTAATTTTCTCTTTATCGCAATAACCGATAAAGAGAAATCCTGCTTATTCAAGCCCTGCTGTGAAGCCGCCGATTCCTGAAAAAAAGTCTATAAAGGTTTACTTTATCGCTCCATATCATCCGAAAGCTCATCACTTAGCGGATTCTGCGGTGTATTCATTCTTATCCAAATGGCTCGAAAATCGCACCACGAGCTTCCATTTTTTCAGCAAACTCGTCGATGTGATAACAGTAACTGCCGACTTGTGTGTGGCACTCGTCAAGAAACTCGAACTCTTTTGTTAATTGCTCGCCATCGGGGTAGGTTATTGTGATGCTACCGCCGTCCGGCATGGCGAATAGCTCTTTGTAATTGTTGTTTATAAAGCGGATAGTTTTTATTTACTCATCAATAAATCTCCAATTCCTTGCCGTAAGCATAATTGTAAACCTTTTGACTGCGTGAAAAACGCATAAGGTTGCCACTTGCATTACAACCGACAAATTGTATTGGTCTTTAGTTGTCATCATCAATAGCTATGCGTATATTAACGTTAGGTTATCTATCTTTAATTTGCCTCGTTGTTTCGGTAAGCAATGTGCAATTTTTTCGTATTGTTCTTTTGTTATTTCATTCTCACATTATAACAAATTTTGTTAAATTTTGCTAGTGTGAACAGGCCCTAATGCGTGTCTTGCTTTTACGCAAGGGATAGGGAATCCGGTCTGATTAATTCAAATTATCATCACCTCATTTCTAACAAATATTATACCTAGATTAAGCTTAGAAATAGATAAGTCTACACTATATGGCTAACCGACTTAGGATTTCTTTGGTTTATATAGTATGAGGAGTGTATGGCGTAGTACGAAACTGCATCCATCTAAAAGACTTGTTTATTACAGTTTTGCATCATAAGAAACCGTATAGTTGTCGCATTCAAAATAAGTAAACCGGCTGCCATCCGGCATATGCCAATAAATCTTTATTGTAGCTGGACGCCTGAGGCCGTCAACTTCTTGATAGCTGCCGTATTCAACCGTCCATGGCAGATTTATATTCTCACCATTATCGTCCCTGTATCTGTCATTTGTATCGAATTGGATTATTTCGCCCACTTCATTAAAAGTAAATGTACCGCTTGCAACCAAATCACCCCAAGTAATCTTACATTCCGCACGAGTTTCGTCAATAGGCGTCAATGTTACATAATCCTGCAAATAGAGCGATGGCATCAATACCGCATCCGCTGAGGCAGTGATAAGTTGCGATTGGCTCATTTCATGTCATTTGAGTTACCGACCTTAAACAACTTTGGTAGTCTGATAGTCATCGAGCCTTCTCCGTTAACATAGGTATCCTTAGCGTTAATTATATGCATACCGAATATCTTGGCATCAATAAATGCGTGGCGGTCTGGACGGGCGACAAAATTATATTGTTCGTAATCAATTTTTATTGGCTTTTGATCCTGCAACATTGCAAAATTTGCTTCTATGAATTTCAAATACATATACTCCATCATTGGTTTACCGGCGTAGCTGCAATGAGAAAGATACTTCTGCATGGGTATCGGTAAACCGGAAATAGCCTCACCGGTAAAATTTGAACCTTGCTTTTGTATAATAGCTTCATCAAAAGATAACTGTACTTCATTTGTGTATTGCCTATAAAGTTTTCCGCCCGGCAAAGCTTGATAAATAAATATAGCCGTTATGACAAGAACGATAGCAATTAAAACGGTCATAAGTTTTCTCCTTTTCTTTATCATTTCTTCATCGCTCCTTTACTCTTACTTATAATTTGCCGGTCTATGTTTTCGTATAAGCGAAGAAAAGCAACGCATAAATCACTTACAGTTTTTTCATCAATTCCGTGAAATATTGACAGCAGAAATTCCCTCTCTATATGCTCCCTTTGAGAAAAAAGGGAAGAAAACATTTTTTAGAAACAATAATAGATAAGGTAATATGGCTAAATCAAAATTTAAAACCAACCGTGAAATTACAGCTATTATCGTTTTAGGCAAAACACCTTTTAAGAAGCCACAAAAGTAATTGATGAGTTCATTTATTTCTATAATTTTTTATGGAATTCTGTTAAAAACTAAACTGATACCTTTGGTAAACCATGCCGTCTTTGTAATTATTGATGTTTTTCGACAGTGTTTTTTCACTGCACGTTGCTTAGGATTCAAATTAAATGGAATCTAGGGCTTTTTAAAATTTTTAATGGTGGGTAATATCTTGCAAGACCGGTCCTGTTATTTTGTGATAGTATATAAAAAAACACAGAAAGGAATTTTATGGTGCTGCAAGAAGAACGCAGAATTTATTATGACCGTGATTTAGAGATAGAAGCGTACAATTTAATAGGAGTTGTTCAAAAGTTCCCCAATCATTTCCATGAACATTATGTTATTGGCTTTATCGAAGGCGGAAAACGCTATTTGTGGTGTAAAAGCGGCGAATATGAACTATCACGTGGAGATTTGATTTTATTTAACCCTCGGGACAATCATTATTGCACACCACTTGCCGGTCAAGCCTTAGATTATAGAGCGATTAATATTAGCATAGCCACAATGAAAAAAGCGGTTAGTGAGGTTATATGCAAAGACTTTATACCACATTTTAAACAAAATGTTCTACACCAAAGTGATATTACTTGTGCCCTCAGTGATGTGTATGATGCTGTTGTTGGAAACGAACCAAAGCTTCAAAAAGAGGAAGCCTTTTTCTTTTTGATTGAGCAGTTGGTAAGAGAGTATGGGGAACCTGTCCGAGAGTCAGATCATTTAACCCCTAATACGCAAATAAAAATGCTTTGTGCTTATATGGAAGAACATTTTTCAGAAAACATCACCTTGGACGAGTTGCTTTCCATGACGAATTTAAGCAAATCCTATTTGCTACGCTCGTTTACAAAGCAAGTGGGCGTATCGCCTTACCGTTATTTGCAAACAATCCGGCTGAATAAGGCAAAGAAATTTTTAGAGGCCGGTATGATGCCTATTGAGGCTTCGCTTGCGGCAGGTTTTTCGGACCAAAGCCATTTTACAAATTATTTTAAGGAATTTATCGGCTTAACACCAAAGCAGTACCAAAGGATTTTTACTGACAGCATGAATACAGAAGCTTCTGAAAGGAGCATAACACATGACAAGTAACACCTTAAAAGGCCATATAGCTGCATTTATTACAATTTTTATATGGGGAACAACTTTTGTATCCACAAAGTTGCTGCTTGCAGATTTTTCACCCATAGAAATCTTGGTGATTCGTTTTGTGATAGGATATGTTGCTTTGTGGGTTGTTTGTCCACGCAAACTATCTTTTACGGGAAAAAGGCATGAGCTTACCATTGCGGCTGCCGGTTTATGCGGCATTACGCTTTATTATTTGCTTGAAAATATTGCACTTACCCATACGCTAGCCTCAAATGTTGGGGTAATCATTTCGGTTGCACCGTTTTTTACGGCCATTTTCAGTTCCCTAATTATGAAAACGGAACGCCCCAATATTCGCTTTTACCTAGGTTTTGTGCTGGCTATGCTTGGAATTTGCTTTATAAGCTTTAGCAAAGGAGCGGTTTTTGAAATAAACCCAATGGGAGACTTACTTGCTTTGGCGGCAGCCGTTGTTTGGGCGATGTATTCCGTGCTTACAAAGAAGGTAAACAGTTATGGGCATAACACCATACAAACCACGAGACGCACTTTCTTTTATGGTTTATTGCTTATGTTTCCGGCGTTGTTGTTTACTGATTTTCAGATACATACGGCAGAGCTTTTAAGCCCGGCCAATCTTTTTAATCTGCTGTTTTTAGGGCTTGGAGCATCCGCACTTTGCTTTGTTACTTGGAATTTGGCAGTGAAGTGGCTTGGCTCGGTAAAAACAAGCGTCTATATTTATATGGTGCCGGTAATTACGACAGTAACCTCCGTAATCGTTTTACGGGAGCAGCTTGGCTTTATTGCAGGTGCCGGGATAGTTTTAACCTTAACCGGCCTGTTTATATCCGGGAGTAAAGGAAAACAAAAATTGTTCGTAAGAAAACAGATAAACAGTCCGATAAACTAACGGTAACTAAAATTGCATAAACAAATTTGTATGAAAAAAGCCGTAAAATACGGCTTTTTTCATACAGATAATAAGCGTAAAATATAGTTATTTCTTACTTTAATCGAATAATAAACACAATAAAGAAAACGAAATTTCTCATATAACTTTTTATAACTAACAATACACCATAAAATCAAGGCAAAGTCTGCCGGTAAAAATAAAAAAATAATCTACGAATCTTTAAGTGTTTTTCTCAGTTCAATCGTTATGTATGTGTAAGAGTTAATCGGGATACAAGCTAAAGGAGATGGTTAATGATGACAGATCAAGAGATTGCCAAACGGCTGCGGCAAAAGGATGCGGATATATTCGATTATATTATGCAGCATTACAATAAACTTTTGTGGGTTGTGGTAGGTAACATTTTGGAAAGGGCCGGTTCTCCGGAGGATATCGAGGATTGTATTAGCGATGTTTATATTAAATTGCTTGAAAATCCAAAGCTTTATGACCCTAAAAAAGGCAGTTTAAAATCCTTTTTGGTCAGGGTTGGGAAAAATCTTGCCATAGATAGGTATAGGAAATTGGCGAAAAGCAATATTGTCACAATCCACGAATATTCCGGCGTGTACGATGAAGACCATGACCTACTTCGGTTTATGCTGACAAAGGAAAGCAGAGAAAAAATACTGGAGGCTTTGGATAGCCTTAAAGAACCTGACAAAGAAATTATTATAAGAAGATATTTTTACAATGAAAAGGTTAAGGTTATATCCGAGAAAATGAACCTGCTGTCAAAGGAAGTTGAAAACAAGCTGTATCAAGGAAAGTTAAAGCTAAAAACAGTTTTAATCAACGAGGAGGTTTTTTGATGAACAATAACGACTTTATTCCCGGGCCGGATGATAGGGAAATTGAAATGATGCTAAAATATGTCCCTGCATATTCGGAAGATAACGCAAGAAACATAAAGAATAAGTTTATGCAAAAAGCAAAGTTGAAACAAAAAAGCTTTTCATTTAAGAAATTGGTGTTGGTTGGAGTAGCCGCATCTATGGTGCTTGTTACAGTGCTTGTTTATGCAGAGGTGCTTGATTTAAGCAAGATATACAAAACTATCTTTGGCGAAAACTCCGAATACATTGAGCAACACATTGAACCGATAGAGGGCACAAATGAAATAACGCCTGCCGGCGAAAGCAGTGACAAAGCCGAAGCCGGAAACCCTGTTAACACCGAATCTCCTTCATCAATACAAAGCGAATATGACGGTATTGTTATTAAACTGATTTCCGCCATAAACGATGAAAACGTTTTGCGGATTTTTGCAACCGCTACAGATACAAAAGGCGACCGGCTGGGTAAATCTCTTGATTTTACAAGTTGGGGATTAAGCCAAGGATATGGCGGTAACGTAAGCGTAATAGATTACGATAATAAAACTAAGACGGCAACCTTGCTGATTACTTCATTGGGAAGCGACCATCAAGGTAGTGCAACCCTTACGGTAAACGGTTTTTCATCCGGCCGTGAATTACTTGAAAATTTACCGGAAAACAATATTAACATAGGTAAACTACTTAAAGACCATACGCCTAAAATAATATCTCAAGATGAGGTTACGAAGCGGGGTGGCGGTGGTGATAAAAAGTTATATGAACAAACACCGTTGTTGAAGCCGGATGAAATGGATATACAATTGGATAACGTAGATATGTTTTCAATTTCCAATATAGGCTTTGTGGACGGGCGGCTTCATATACAGGCAAAGGCTAAAGTAAGCCGTATTGCTTTAACGGACGGTTACTACATTAATACTAAATTTGTAAATCAGGAAAAAGAAGTTGTATATAACTCTGCAGCCATGATGGACTTTTTAACCGACAGAAAATTCGCTTACGAAAGCCACGCCTTGGAGCCCCATGAGGAATACATTGAAATTATATACGACAATATAACGAATCCCGAGCAGTTAAAGGATTTATCTCTTGCAATAGACTATATGAAATCTCCGGAGATTACTGAAGGCAAATGGGAATTTTCAATTACGGTTCCGGATAAAGTCACAACAGAATTTAATATTGACAAAGATATTCTTATTAACGGTGTAAAATTAAGAATTAATAAGGTTTCCTTGTCTCCGCTGGGAATTACCGTTCATCTGCCTAAGGATCTGTCAGAAGACTACAATCACAGCGATGCAGCTTATGTCGAGTATGGCGACGGAACTGTTGTGGAGCTGAACTCGCCGTCTATCCATACTTACGAAAATGAATCTACTCTTATTTTTGGTGGACAAATAATTGAAATCGAAAAAGTACAAAGTATAACAATTAACGGTGAAAGAATAAACATATCCCAATAAAATCCATATAGGTATTTGAACAATTCAGAAGCCACCCTGACCGAACCGGTAATCAGATTGCACGAACCGTAGGCATGCCGCCTTCTGATAACTGTTGACAAAATCACGGGCAGGTGTTATCCTAAAATAAATTAATATCTTGCACGATTATTTGGTTTGCACAGTTTTTGTGCAATAATAGGGAATTGGGTGTAAACCCCAAACAGTCCTGCTGCCGTGATGACGTAGCTTTTTCATGTGAACGCACAGTCACTGGGGTTTTCCCCGGGAAGACGAAAAAGTGTAAATGTCTAAGTCGGAAGACCTGCCAATATGTTTCCATGAAACTTCACAGGATATGAAGTTTATGGTTTGTCATTCAGATTCGGTTTTCGGCTTATGTCGGCAATGTATCTGTAGCCATGGTAAATGATAGCCTTTGTCCTAGTGACGAAGGCTTTTTTGTTTTCACAATTTTATTCTTTACATAGATATTTGAATAGATTTTTTTCAGCAAATGCAGTAGCGAGAGCGGGGATATGTAATGAAGGTTTTTATTTCAGGCGGATGTAAAAACGGAAAATCAACTTATGCGGAGAGAATTGCGGTAACATTGTCAAAAAATGTCAAGCCTTTGTATTATATAGCCACCATGTTACCGGTTGATGATGAAGATAGGGAGCGAATCCAAAGGCATCGTCTTAGCCGTAAGGGACTGGGATTTGAAACCGTGGAATTGGGCTTGGACTTGGCAAGTATTACCGGGTTGTGCAATATGGAGGGTACTTTTCTGCTGGATAGTGTAACGGCACTTTTGGCAAACGAGATGTTTACAGCCGACGGAGCAATACACACAGATGCTCATTTAAAAGTTAGCCAAGATATTCAAGAGGTATTGAAAGTTGCCGGTAATATGGTTCTGGTTTCGGATTATATTTTTTCTGATGCCGAATTATTTGATGAATTCACCGAAGCATATAGAAAAGGACTTGCTTATGTAGACCGACAATGTGCTAAAGCCTGTGATGTAGTTATAGATGTAAGCTACGGTGGCTTGATTGTGCATAAGGGTAAAGAACTGTTGAATGAAATAAAAGAAGCAATAACAATATAACCGCTTTATCCAAAGAAGAGAATTTTACTTATATAATTTGTAGGAGGATATAAAATGAAGCTTATAATCGGCGGAGCTTATCAAGGTAAAAAACAATATGCCCTTGAAAACTTCAATGGTGAGGAAATCATTGAGGACTTTCATCTTAAGGTTTTAGATATGCTGAAAACGAACACAGATGTTATGCAGTATATCCAAGAGCATCTTGAGGACTATCGAGATAAGGTGATTATCTGCCAAGATATATCCTGCGGCGTTGTTCCAATAGACCCCTTAATGCGAAAATGGCGTGAAACCGTAGGTCATGCCCTTGGATTTTTGGCGAAGAAAAGTGACCGGGTTATAAGGGTTTTCTGCGGAATAGGCACAAGCCTAAAATAATTACTTGCTCTAATATAAATTGTGCAACTACCTAGGAGGAACTTTTAATGAAGTCTGTCTGTCGAAAAACTATCGGCACTTTGCTTATTGCAATTATGCTGATTTTACCGCTTGCAGCTTGCAGCAATACAGCACCTGCAAACGAAAACCCCAACTCAATACCGGAATCAAATGTTACAAAAGCAGAAACCATAACCGACAGATACGGCAAAACCATAGCCGTACCCGAGAATATAGAGAAGATTATTTCCATGGCACCCTCTGTAACCGAAACGCTGGTTCATCTTGGCTTGGCGGACAAGTTGGTAGCTATAGACCAATATTCCTTGGGCATTGAAGGACTGCCGCCGAATTTGCCCACTTACGACATAATGGCACCGGATACGGAAAGCATAGCGGCATTTAAGCCGGATATTATTTTCGCAACCGGCATGAGCCAAGCAGAAGGAAACGACCCCTTTAAGCCCGTAACCGATTTGGGAGTGCTTATGACTTACATTCCTTCCTCTGAAAGTATAGACGCTATTAAGGAAGACATTCGCTTTATCGGGCAAATCACCAAAACAAGTGACAAGGCAGAAAAAATTATAGATGATATGGATAAGGATATTGCCTATATAATAGCTACCATAGGTGATAAAAAAGACGGTAAAACCGTTTATTTTGAAGTAGAAGGCGCACCGAAAATGATAAGCTTCGGAACAGGAGTATTCTTAAACGAAATTATAGAATTATTGGGAGCAAAAAACATTCTTTCAGACCAAAAAAGCTGGGTTTCCTTATCCGAAGAAACAATAATAGAAAAGAACCCGGATGTTATTTTTACTAATGTGGACTATACCGAAGACCCCATGGGCGATATTTTAAACAGAAACGGTTGGAACGTGGTAAATGCAATAAAAAACATCCAAGTATACCGAGTTGCCAGAAACGCAAGCTCACGCCCCAATGAGTATATTACCGTTGCCATGAAAGAAATGGCAAAAGCATTGTATCCTGAATTATTTAGCTGATTATGCGTAAAACAGGCTTACTTATTTTCATAGGGATTGCTTGTGTTGTAATTTTGGTTTTGGCTATGGGAATTGGGAGCGTTTCCATAGACCCTATTGACACGGCAAACATTATCTTAAAAAAACTCTTTAATTTTCAACCCTTTGGCGCTATAGATGAAATTGCGGAATCCATTCTATGGAAAATCCGTATACCCCGAACCCTACTTGCCTTTATTTCCGGCAGCGGACTTGCTATAAGCGGAGTTATGATGCAGTCTGTGCTCAGAAACCCTCTGGCTTCGCCGTTAACGCTGGGTGTATCCGCCGGAGCCGCATTGGGTGCCGGTGTTGTTATACTTTTTAATATTTCTGTACTTGGATTTCTCACACTGCCCGTCTTCGGCCTTGCGGCAGGATTGGCAACCATCTTTTTGGCTTTGGGTGTTTCCGCTAAGATTGACCGTAATCTTCAAAATAACTCTATCATCCTTATGGGTATGGCTTTCTCCTTATTTGCAAACGCTACAATTACAATCCTAATGTCCCTCTCAAAGGAGCATTTGCAGAGACTGATATATTGGCAAATGGGTAGCTTTGCCATGAAAGAACCCGAATATTCTCTTATTCTCTTCCCAATTGTGACGGTAATTTTTCTCATTGTAATAAAGTGTGCCAGACAGATGGATATTATGACCCTGGGCGACGAGCAAGCCCAGACCTCCGGCGTGGAGGCAAAAAGAATGAAATTAATTTTGCTGTCTCTGTCCGCCGTAATAACCGGCTCTGTTGTTTCAATGGTGGGTATCATCGGCTTTTTGGACCTTTTTACCCCTCATGTGGCCAGAAAACTGTTTGGTGCCACCCATAAATACGTATTAACAGCATCTGCTTTGCTGGGCGGTGCCTTTATGGTTTTGTGTGACCTTGTGGCTAGAACACTGGTTGCGCCTTTGGAGTTGCCGGTTGGTGCAATTACATCGGCTGTGGGCGCTCCGTTTTTCATCTACTTATATTTCAGTAGAAGGAGGAAAGCAGTATGATAACATTGAAAGATGTTCGAGCCGGATATGACGGTGTTGAAATATTGCACGGTATATCTTTTCAAATAAAACAAGGCGAAAGTATAAGTATTATCGGTCCTAACGGTTGCGGAAAGACCACGCTTTTGCGAGCCATTGCAGGAACCCTGCCATTTACCGGTGAAATTTTGTTTAACGATAAAGATATTCGTAAATTTAAGCGTAAAGCCCTTGCTAAAAAGGTGGCTATGCTTTCCCAAACAACTCAGCTTTATTTTAACTATACTGTGTTTGATACGGTTATGATGGGCAGATATGTTTACGAAACCGGTGGTCTTTTCGGCGGTATTTCGGAGGTTGACAGGCTTGCGGTTATGGGAGCATTGGAAACCGTTGGAATGCTTGAACTGAAAGACCGAGAAGTGGATACTTTATCCGGCGGTCAGCTACAAAGGGTGTTTTTGGCAAAAATTCTTGCTCAAGACCCTGATATTATCCTCCTTGACGAACCTACTAACCATTTGGATTTAAGCTATCAAATAGAACTAATACGCTTTTTGAATAAATGGTCAAAGCAAGAGGGCAAGACGGTTATCGGCGTGCTTCACGATGTTAACTTGGCTATGTTACTTGCTGAAAATGTGTTGCTTATGGAGGACGGAAACGTAAAAGCCTATGGCTTAATTCAAGAGGTATACGCTTCCGATGTGCTTACATCAGCCTATAAAATGGACGTAGCTGCTTATATGCTGGAAACCCTGAAAAAATGGGAATCCATGTTCGGGCCAAATATAATGCGAGCGGCTTTGTAATCCAATAGACGCATTTACCGGAGGGTATTTCATGAAAAAGATTATGAACATAACCACGAGCAGCTTTGATGCAGACAGGTATAAAGACCATGCTGATTTGAGAAATTCCTATAAGGAACTGGGGCTTGACGGTCTGGAGGTTTTGCAGGTGGGTGAAGCAGAAAACTGTATTATCCAACCGGATGATGTGATAGGAATACATTCTAAATATTTTACTTCGTGGGTGGATTTTTGGAAGGGTGATGAAAAAAGATTCCTTCGGGAATTTGATAATTGGGATAATATTCAAAAAATATACGGCGGCACTACAAAAGAATCAATTATTGAAATATATAAAAATAATTTCCGCTTTGCCGCAAATTTTTCTCCGGAATATATGGTTTTTCATGTTGCTGATTGCACCGTAACGGAATTTATAAAAAAATCCTTTATGTACACTGACGAAGATATAGTTGATGCCACCATAGATCTGGTTAATCACATTACGGATTATATTGAGGGCAATCCCTTATTACTGTTCGAAAATCTTTGGTATTGCGGTATGACCATGGAAAAACCCGAACTTGTTTACAAATTGTTAGACGGAATTAATTACAAAAACAAAGGCATAATGTTGGATATAGGACATCTCTTAAATACCAACATAAATTTAAGAACCCTTGACGAGGGTATAGACTATATTTTGGAAGTCCTGGAGCGGTACAAAGATTTATCCATAATAAAAGGCATACACCTACACCAAAGTTTAAGCGGAGAGTATTCCGAATATTTCAGAAAGACTTGGCAGGGTGAGGATTTAAGCTATGAATTGCGCTACAAAAGCGTATTGGAACATATCTTTAAAATTGATACCCACCAACCCTTTACCCATAAAGACATTAACAAATTTATAGAAATAATTTCACCGGAATATCTTGTTTTGGAGCAAATAAGTTCCACCAGAGAAGAACATGAGAGCAATTTAAAAAAACAGTTGGAATATTTATAGTTCCGGTAAAACATGACAGCAATCTACATATTTTTATCCGCAAATTCAATTGATTTCCGGGAAAAAGACTTATAAAAAGTCCCGATTTCTCACTAAAATCTTCTGCTTGACAGGGTGTAAAACCTATGCTATTATGAGTTAAGTTTTTAGGTTCTATATAACTGAAACTAACCGGATGTTCTTTATTAAACAATGCATAATAAAGGATATGACTTAACGGCAAAAGCCGCCGCAACCTTAGTTGCGTTATTGATTGAGT
>CAYMOU010000020.1:0-30274 GCA_964392115.1 uncultured Defluviitaleaceae bacterium
CGGTCGCTCACCACTGCGAATAGACGCTTTTGTTACTCTTTAATTAGCATTTGACAATACCTATATTTTAACAGGATAAAGAATACTACGGATGAGGTAATATACATGACACATTTTTTAACCACGCCTATCAGCGACGAGGCCTTGCAGAACATTAAAATAGGTGATACGGTGTATTTGGACGGTTTGATTATGACGGGTCGGGATTCGGCGCATAAGCGTTGTTTAAGCGGCACAGAATTGCCCTTTGATATGGCAGGAGCAGGGATATTTCACGCCGGACCTATAGTGGACACTGTAGACGATGCTCATAGTGTAGTAGCCGCAGGGCCAACCACCAGTATGCGTATGGAGAAATTCCAGTATGATTTTATTGAGAAAACCGGCGTAAAACTCATTATCGGCAAGGGCGGTATGGGTGAAAAAACGGCCGAGGCTTGCAAAAAATTTAAGGCTTTGCACACACTCTACCCCGGCGGTTGCGGAGTTTTGGCGGCTGATTCCGTTCAGGAAGTTATAGACGTGCAATGGCTGGATTTGGGTATGCCGGAAGCATTGTGGCTGTTCCGTGTCAAAAACTTCGGCCCTCTTATAGTGACTATTGATGCGGAAGGTAATAATCTGTTTGAGTATAACAAAACAGTGTTTAAACAACGTAAGGATAGAGCCTTTGAAAATCTCTGCGAGAAATTATTCGCTTGATATTTCGTAACGAAGGAGGTACATCTACCGGTGACCGAAAAGCCTAAAGTTATATCCTTTATCGGATACTTTTACTTATTTGGGGCTATTATTTTGTTAGCAACAATGAATACAGCCCAAGATGTTCCGTTTAACGTAAGACTGGGCATACCACAAGCACCTGAATTATTGGTGAGGATTTGCCTGACGGCTGTAACGGCGGTTGTGGCATGTGGGTATGTAAAGCTGTACAGATGGGGTTTTTGGGCTATGCTTGTATACTCAGCAGTTTTACTTGTTATAAGCCTAACAATTATGATGCAAAACAATACTCAACCCTTTATAGGTAACGCCATATTTTCAGCTTTCGTTTTAATTTATACTGTTATCAAACGGAGAGTGTTTGTTAGTTTAAAAAGAAATCCCACAAATTAAGTATTTGTGGGATTTTATATTTGGGTAACCATGCCATAATTTACAAGTCATGATACTTACTTTTGTCGTTAAAGGCCAGTGCAGCACCTACCGCAGTTGCGTATTCGGAGTTTTCGGGAATAACAAACTTCACCTTGAAAATTTGGCCGAGAACATCGAAAATATGGTGTGACAGCTTTATGGTGGAGAGGTTACCTATAAGGATGATGTCTTTTAAACCTGAGTTGCGAACGGCGAAAACGGCGTTCATGCCTATAGTTTGAAATACCAGGTTGATAATACCCAAGGCTACGTCGCCCTGTTCGGCTATGTCGCTGATTTTACCGAAGTTTGAAGCTGTTGTGTCCGGTGGTAAGCTGGGAAGCATGATGTTTGTTAAATCACAAACCATTAGGTCGATGTTTTTAAGGTTGCCGGTTGCTGCCTTTTGTATTATATGCTCTATATTGCGTATGTTAAGCATACGGTCGGCAAGGCCTATAATTGTGCCACCGCCTACGCCGGTGCCGCCTATGTGTTCTATGCCGTTTTTATCGGCTTTTACCAGTGAGGTGCCCGTGCCCATGCTGACAATGAGAGCGGCTTCCAGGCCGGTAATGTAAAGGCCGCCAAGGCCGTTTGCTTGGAACTCGTCCACCCGGCCGGTGGGTATGCCGTAGATTGGTCGGTCTATATAGGTAGAGCCTACGCCGGTTATCATAATTTTTTCTATATCCTGCAACATTATATCGTTAGAGGACAAAAACTTACCGAAGGCACCGAATATTGAGGTTACCGGGTCTGTTGCCTTTACACGCATAGGGGTGATTAACTTGTCCTTTTTCAGGCCTATAATTTTAGTGGTACTTCCGCCGATATCTATTCCCACAAGCAATTTCACCGGTGCTCACTCCTTTTGTAAAAAACCTTGAGAAACATTTAAAATCGAGAGATTAAGAAAAAATTGAGGGAGAAAATCTTTTTTCGAAGGTTGAAAAAAGGTTTTCTCCCTCATACTAATTCCATTTAAACAGTAAGCAAAGTATGGAATTAGTCATAAACTCCCTCTTTCCAAAAAAGCCGGAAATAAAACCGTGTATTTAATTTAAAGAATAGTATCTATAAAAAGGTACTTTTTCTTAATATTCTACTGAATAGTTGGGTGCTTCTTTAGTGATTTGGACGTCGTGAGGATGGCTTTCACGGAGGCCGGCGGGTGTAATTTTCATGAAGCGTGCGTTTTCACGCAATTCTTCTATGGTTGCACAACCGCAGTAACCCATACCTGCACGGAGACCGCCCATTAATTGGTAAATAGTATCAGATACAAGACCTTTGTAAGCTATACGGCCTTCTACGCCTTCGGGAACAAGTTTGGCGTTGTCGTCTTGGAAGTATCTGTCCTTGCTGCCTTCTTCCATGGCCGCAAGAGAGCCCATGCCACGGTATACTTTGTATTTACGGCCTTGGAACAGTTCTATACTGCCGGGGCTTTCTTCGCAACCTGCAAAGATGCTACCCAACATACAAACGGCCGCACCGGCACCGATTGCTTTTGCAATGTCGCCGGAGAATTTAATACCGCCGTCGGCAATAACCGGGATACCGTAGGGTTTCGCCGCTTCGGCACAGTCATAAATGGCTGTAATTTGGGGTACACCGATACCGGCAACCACACGGGTGGTACAGATAGATCCGGGGCCTATACCCACTTTAACAGCGTCAGCGCCTGCGTCAATTAATTCCAAGGTAGCTTTTGCGGTGGCGATATTGCCGGCAATAATTTGCACTTGGTCGTTGAATAAGGAGCGTAATTGCTTAACTGCGTTGATTACGTTAATTGAATGTCCGTGAGCGGAATCTACCACGATTGCGTCTACTTTTGCCTTAACCAATTGGGTGGCACGTTCAAGGAAGTCTCCCGATGCGCCGATAGCCGCTGCCACAAGGAGACGGCTGTGTTTGTCTTTTGCGGAGTTGGGGTATTTGATGGCTTTTTCTATGTCTTTAATGGTGATAAGACCTTTAAGATAGCCTTTTTCGTCTACTATGGGAAGTTTCTCGATTTTATGGGTGGTGAGTAATTTTTTAGCTTCTTCAAGGCTTGTGCCTTCACGGCAGGTAATGAGGTTTTCTCTGGTCATTACCTCGTAGATTTTTTTGTTGTGGTCGGTTTCAAAACGTAAGTCTCTGTTTGTGATGATCCCAATAAGTTTATCGTTTTCGGTTATGGGAACCCCGGAGATATGGTATTTAGCCATAAGCTCGTTGGCTTCATAAACGTAGTGGTTGGGTGAAAGGAAGAAGGGGTCGGTGATAACGCCGTGTTCGGAGCGTTTTACCTTATCAACTTCGGTCACTTGTTGGTCTATGGACAGGTTTTTATGTATTACGCCAATACCGCCCTGTCTTGCCACTGCTATAGCCATGGTTGCGGTTGTAACCGTATCCATACCTGCGCTCATTATAGGTGCATTTAATTTGATTGTTTTGGTCAAATTGGTGGTTAATTCTACCTTACTGGGTACTACGTGAGATTTTGCGGGTATTAACAAAACGTCGTCAAAAGTCAAGCCTTCTTTTTCTAATTTATGCATATTTTCACTCCCGGTTGTTTAAACGTTATATTTTTATGGGTTTACCGATTCTATGATAGTAGCGAAAAATAAACCTAGAGGAAACTTAAAAAAGTTTCCCCGAATTAACAAAATACCTCTGAATCGGTATTCCTTAGCTATTATCATTTGTTATATTAATTTTTTTAAACATACGCAATAGGCATTGGTATGAAAGTATTCAATTTAATCATAACAATATTTATCGGTAATGTCAATATAGCTCGGTATTTAAAGAAAAAGTCGTAAAGATAGTGATGGTAACAAAAAATTGTCCGAGCCTATAATCATTTTTTTAACAAAACTTGTTAAAATTATCCCGGCTATAAAACCAAATACTGCCGCTTTTTAAGATAAACAGATTAATCTGTCTTAAAATTTCGGCAGTCCTTTTAGGTTGACTATTTATATAAATTAAATGCAAATTTGAATTTATCTCAACGCATCTTTTATCTTATCGAAAAAGCCTTTTTTGTGGTCTTTGTAGTCTTCGCCCATTTCGTCCGCAAATTCTTTAAGTTTAGCCTTTTGGCTGTCTGTAAGAGTTGTGGGAACGGTGACTTTAAGGGTTACTATAAGGTCACCCACTACTTTGTTGTTGCGAACGCTGGGAACGCCTTTGCCTTTTAAGGTAAAGACCGTGCCTGTTTGTGTGCCGGGCTTGACGGTGTATTTTTCTTCGGTTTCCATGGTAGGAATAACGATTTCGTTGCCTAAAGCCGCTTGAACAAAGGTTATGGGTACTTCTACGTAGAGGTTGTTTTCCCTGCGTGTAAAGATTTTATGGGCTTGAACGTAAACGGTAATAAGCAAGTCGCCGCTTGGGCCGCCTTTTTGCCCGGGTTCGCCTCTGCCGGAAAGACGTATGGTTTGACCGTTGTCTATACCTCTGGGAATGGTGACTTGCAGGGTTTTGGTTTTTCTGACCTTGCCCGTACCACGGCAGCTTTGGCAAGGCTCTTTGATTATTTTGCCTTCACCTCGGCAAACGCTACAGGTGCGAACGCTGGTCATGGTGCCAAACATGGTTTGTTGCAGTACACGTTCTTGACCGGAGCCGTTACAGTGACGACAGCTTTCGGCGGTTGTGCCGGGTTTTGCGCCGGAGCCGCTGCATTCATTACAATCCTCATTAGCCGAGACACGAATTTCACGTTCTGTACCGAAAAATGCGTCCTCGAACTTAATTGTAAGGGTTGTATGTATGTCTTCCCCTCTGCGTGGCCCGTTGCGCCTTCTGCCGCCTCCGAACAAATCTCCGAATATATCTCCGCCGCCGCCAAAGACGGATTCGAATATATCGTTAAAGTCAAAGCCGCCAAAACCGCCACCACCACCCATGCCGCCCTGTTCAAAGGCCGCATGACCGTATTGGTCGTATGCGGCTCTTTTTTGGGAGTCTGAGAGGATGGCATAAGCTTCGGAAACTTCTTTAAATTTGTCACTTGCCGTAGGGTCATTTGGGTTTGCGTCCGGGTGATATTTCTTAGCCGCACGACGATAAGCCTTTTTCAGCTCATCGTCGGTAGCGGTTTTGGACACACCCAATATTTCATAATAGTCCCTTTTTTCAGACATAATTATACCTCTTTGTAATCTGAATCTACCACATCATCGTTGGATGCGTAAGGTTGGTCCGGATTGGGTTGACCCTGTTGGGTTTGTTGATACATTTTTGCGGATACTTCATAGAATACCTTGGTTAAAGCTTCGGTTGCTTCTTTAAGGTTAGCCGCATCGGCTTCGGTAAGGTTTTCAATGGTTGTGGAATCGTTTAAGGCTTTTAATTTGCCTAATTCTTCGGTGATGCGTTGTTTATCGTTTTCATCTATGTTAGCTTCGGGTTTGTCTTGGGTTTCGCTGAGGAATTTTTCGGTTTGGAATACCATTGAATCAGCTTCGTTCTTGGTATCTATCATTTCCTTGCGTTTTTTATCCTCTTCTGCAAAACGTTCAGCTTCTTTTACAGCCTTGTCGATTTCGTCATCGCTGAGATTAGTGCTGGCGGTGATGGTGATTTTTTGTTCTTTGCCTGTACCAAGGTCTTTAGCGGTTACGTTAACGATACCGTTTTCGTCAATGTCAAAGGCAACTTCGATTTGAGGTACACCTCTTTGAGCGGGAGCGATACCGTCCAAACGGAATTGTCCGAGAGTTTTGTTGTCTCTGGCAAGAGGACGTTCACCTTGGATAACGTGAATGTCAACTGCGGTTTGGTTGTCTGCCGCGGTGGAGAATACTTGCTTTTTGTTTGTAGGTATGGTGGTGTTACGTTCGATTAATTTTGTTGCAACGCCGCCAAGAGTTTCAATACCTAAAGTAAGAGGAGTAACGTCCAGCAAGAGGATGGAGCCTGCACCTTCGTCACCGCTTAATTTACCGCCTTGGATAGAAGCACCCAGAGCAACACATTCGTCGGGGTTAATGCCTTTGAAGGGGTCTTTGCCGGTAATCTTTTTAACTGCTTCTTGAACCGCAGGAATACGAGTAGAACCGCCTACAAGCAATACTTTATCCAATTGATTTGCAGATAAATCAGAATCGTTAAGTGCTGTTCTTACCGGTCCGAGAGTAGCTTCAACCAAGTCTGCTGTCAATTCATCAAATTTTGCACGAGTCAAAACGATATTCATGTGTTTGGGGCCTTCGGTAATGAAAGGAAGGTTAATGGTTGAGCTTGTAACTTGGGATAATTCTTTTTTGGCTTTTTCTGCTTCTTCTTTAAGACGTTGCATAGCCATTTTATCGGAAGAAAGGTCTACGCCTTCTTGTTTTTTGAATTCGGAAACAAGGTAATTGATAATTCTTTGGTCAAAGTCGTCGCCGCCAAGGTTGTTGTTACCGGATGTAGCCAAAACTTCGATTACGCCTTCGCCGATGTCGATGATGGAAACGTCAAAAGTACCGCCGCCTAAGTCGTAAACCATGATTTTTTGTTCTTTTGCATTGTCCAAACCGTAAGCAAGAGCGGCGGAAGTAGGTTCGTTGATAATTCTTTTTACTTCCAAGCCGGCAATTTTGCCTGCGTCTTTGGTAGCTTGACGTTGAGCGTCTGTAAAGTAAGCCGGAACGGTGATAACGGCTTCGGTAACGGTTTCGCCAAGGTAAGCTTCCGCATCTGCTTTTAATTTTTGCAGTATCATAGCGGAGATTTCTTGAGGTGAGTAATCTTTGCCTTCTACGTTAACTTTATAGTTAGAGCCCATTTTACGTTTAATGGACAGAATTGTGTTGTCGGGGTTGGTGATGGCTTGGCGTTTTGCGGTTTCGCCTACAAGACGTTCGCCGGTTTTGGTGAAGCCTACAATAGATGGAGTGGTTCTGAAACCTTCGGCGTTAGCTATAACTACCGGTTGGCCACCTTCCATAACTGCAACGCAAGAGTTAGTTGTTCCTAAGTCAATTCCTATTATTTTTCCCATGAATATTCCTCCTTGAGTCTTATAAAGCTTATTTAGGGACAGAAACCTAACGAAAAGCTTCTTGGACCGTTGTTTTCAAATAGTTGTATTTTATAATAACACTGAATAGTTTGTTAGCATAAAAGTTAGCAAAATTCTTTAGTTAGCAACTCTGACCATAGCCGGTCTGATTACTTTATCTTTATATTTATAACCTCTTTGCAATTCTTCGAATACAACGTTTTCGTCGTACTTTTCGTCTTCGATGTGGCCTACGGCGTAGTGTAAGTTGGGGTCGAAGGGTTCGCCTTCTGCCGGTATGGGTTCTACGCCCAGGTCTGTGATACAGTTTTTAAATTGTTCCAGTATCATTTCCACACCTTTATAGAAACCGTCTTGATTTACAACGGATTGCAAAGCACGTTCAAAGTTATCCAAAACGGGTAAAACTTTGGTTACCGTATCACGAACGCCATCATCATACATACTTGATTTTTCTTTGGCTGTTCTTTTTCTGAAATTATCGAATTCAGCCAGTTGGCGTAAATAGCGGTTGTGAAGCTCGTCATATTTTTGTTTGAAATCGTTTGATTGTTCTTCGTCTAAGATTTCAACTTCCTCCGATTGTTGAGAATCGGCTGTTTCTGCTTCTTCCGGCATAATTTCTTCGGTGCCGGCTTGTTGTAAATCTTCGGTTTCTAATTTGGAATTTTCCACGTAAATGTCTCCCTTCATACTAATTTAGCGTAATCTGACCGGATAAATTAGTATTGCAAACGCTGAAAGTAACGTCTGCCTTTATTCTCGGCATCTAAAATTATCCGCCGGTCAAGGCTTTGACAACTATGCTTATGTCCTTGACTATGGCTTTCAGTACAGAAACCACTTGGCTGTAGTCCATACGGGTTGGGCCGATAATGCCGATGCTTCCGAATGAAGCGTTTTCCAAGAAGTAATTGGCTTTGATAACGGAACATTCTTTCATTTGTTCCAGATTGTTTTCGGAACCTATAACCACTTGGACGTGGCCGTTTGCGGATTTGTCCAGCAGGGTTATAAGGGTGTCCTTTTCCTCCAGAGTATTGAAAATGGCTCTTGCCTTATCCAAGTTGCTGAATTCGGGAAAGGCCAAAATATTTTTTGCGCCGCTGGTGTAGACCTGCATTTTGTTGTTGGGTTCCAGCATGACGGTTAATACCTTAATTATAGGTAGAATTATATCTTTATAAACCCCGAAACGCTCTTTCAAAATGCCCATAACCTCGGCTGTTATGTCCTCGGCGGAAAGCATATTTAAGTGAGCGTTTAAAATCAGGCTTAATTCGTTAAGGGTTTCCGGAGAAAGGCCCTCTATTGATTTGTCCAGGCGGATAATCTGGTTTTTAACCAGTTTGTTGTCAGTAACCAGCATAACCACCAGGCCGGTTTCATCCACCGGAACAAGTTGGATATGTTTGATTTTTACCTTATGGACGGTAGGCTCCGAAACTATGGTTGTATAGTTGGTAATCAGCGAAATTGCCTTCGCCGTTTCTTGCATTAAATAATCTATTTGATTAACGTTGCTCAAAACCACGCTCTGGAGCATATCCAACTCGTTGTCGGTCAGTTCTCGGTGAGGCATTAGTTTGTCAACGTATAAACGATAGCCTTTGTCAGAAGGCACTCGACCGGCGGATGCGTGAGGAGCCACAATAAAACCCATGTCCTCCAGGTCACTCATCTCATTGCGAATGGTGGCCGAGCTGATGCCCAAATCATATTTTTTTGCGATAGTTCTTGAGCCTATGGGTTCCGCTGTTTTTATATAATCGTTAATTATCGCCTCTAAGATTTTGATTTTTCTCTCATTTAATATCACGGCACCACTTCCTGATTATACTAAATAATTCTACGGACAGTGATTCTTAAAACTTTACAAACGCCGGAATGGCAAAAACCTTGGGTAAAACTTTTCTGAAGAAAAAGTCTTCCCCAAACCCCTTTCAAAAAGACTTTGGCATGGAGTGGGGTATATTGTTGGTTAAAAACCTATATTTTTGCGTTTGTTTTTGAAATTAGAGGTTTTAACAATTTTAAGAACCGGAAGCTTGTTTGACAGGTGATGGCTTCCGTTAGTATAGAATTAAATAGCGAAACTTTTGTGTTGTTAGCACTCAAGCTTAACGAGTGCTAATGTTATATATAAAAATATCATCTCATTTTAAATATGTCAAGTGTTTTTTAGATAAATTCTGCAAATACTCTGTTGGAAATATCTATGGCGTTTTCGCTTAAAAAAATGCGATTATCTTGGGCTTTCAGCAGACCTTTTTCGGTTAAATCTTTTATTTGTTTTCCATATATACTGTAAATATCCACGCCAAAACGCTTACTGAAATTATTCACATCTATGCCCTTAATCATACGCAAGCCCAGAAACATAAATTCTTCCATGGCTTCCCTTTTGCTGACTTCGGTAATGTCTCTGCGGATACCATCTGGGTCGCCGTTTGCACGAATGTACTGTTCCAAGTCTCGGGTGTTGCGGAAACGCTTGCCTTTGTGAAAAGAATGGGCATCTGTGCCGAAGCCCAGATACTCGTCACACTCCCAATATATGCAATTATGCCTCGATTCATAGCCTTTTTTTGCGAAATTCGATATTTCGTAATGCTCATAGCCGTTTTTTGCAAGAAATTCACGGGCGTATGCGTACATTTGCCGTTCGGTATCCTCGTCCGGAAATTGAAGTTTGTCCTTATTAATGTAAAAGTTCGTGCCTTCTTCCAGTGTAAGCCCGTATACGCTGATGTGTTTGGGTTGAGGGTTTAAAGACACCGTATTTTGCAGGGTTTCTTGCCATTCCTCCATGGTTTGGTAAGGCAGGCCGAACATTAAGTCCACGTTTACGTTATCAAAGCCGGATTCGGCTGTGTTTTTGTAATTATCCAAAAAAGTTTCTATATCATGTATGCGACCAAGGCGTTTTAAATGGTGATTCTGCCAAGCTTGCAGTCCCATACTTATGCGGTTTACCCCGGCTTGTTTTAGGGCTGAAAGCATTTCCCGGGTAAGGGTTCCCGGGTTGGCTTCTACGGTAAATTCGGTTTCGGGGCTTATGGGTACTCTGCTCAAGATTTCAGTCAAATACTCCGCCGGCATAACCGTAGGCGTGCCGCCGCCAACAAAAACCGTTGAAACCGGGGTAGGCTCCAACAGGTTTTCAAGCTCGGCAACAAGGGCATTTTTGTATTGTTCCAAATATGACATTTTATTGTCAAAGGACGTAAAGTCACAGTATTTGCATTTTGACTTGCAAAAGGGTATGTGGATGTAAACGCCCTTCATATTAATCTTCCTCTAATTTAAGCACGCTCATAAATGCTGCTTGAGGAACTTCCACGCTGCCTATAGATCTCATGCGTTTTTTACCTTCTTTTTGTTTCTCCAAAAGTTTACGCTTTCTGGAAACGTCACCGCCGTAACATTTGGCCAAAACGTCCTTACGTAAGGCAGAAACGGTTTCACGGGCGATAATTTTATTGCCTATAGCGGCCTGTATGGGTATTTCGAATTGGTGACGGGGTATTTCTTTTTTCAATTTTTCCGCCATTCTGCGGCCTCTGTCATAGGATGTTGAGCGGTGAACAATGAAGGATAAGGCGTCCACGGCTTCGTGGTTAACCAAAATATCCAGCTTCACCAAGTCTGATTCGCAGTATCCCAGCAATTCATAGTCAAAAGAAGCATAGCCACGGCTACGGCTTTTTAAGGCATCGAAAAAGTCGTAAATAACCTCGTTCAAGGGCAGATGATAGGTCAATCTGGCACGGGTTTCTTCCAAATATTCCATGCTCTTGTATTCGCCCCGGCGTTCTTGGCAAAGTTCCATGATTACGCCAATGTAGGTGGTGGGCAGAATGATTTCCGCCTTTACCATGGGCTCCTCTATGCGGTCGATTTTTGTGGGGTCCGGCATATCGCTGGGGTTTGTAAGGGTTATTTCACTTTCGTCTGTCAAGTAAAGTTTGTAAATAACGCTGGGTGCTGTGGTTACCAAGTCCAGGTTGTATTCACGTTCAAGGCGTTCTTGTACGATTTCCAGATGGAGCAGACCCAAAAATCCGCATCTGAAGCCGAAGCCCAAGGCTACCGAGGTTTCCGGCTCGAAGAAAAGGGCGGCATCGTTTAATTGGAGCTTTTCCAAGGCCTCACGCAAATCTTGGTAACGGGAACCGTCGGACGGGAACAGGCCGCAAAATACCATGGGCGTAACCTTTTTATAGCCCGGCAAAACTTGCGTTGCAGGATTTTTTGCCGAGGTTACCGTATCGCCAACGGCTGTATCACGCACGTTTTTAATGCTGGCGGTAATGTAGCCTACTTCGCCTGCGGCTAATTCGGCACAGGGTATAAATTGTCCCGGGCCGAAAACCCCTACTTCAACTACGGTAAAGCGTTTTTCCGTAGCCATAAACAGGATTTCGTCGCCTTTTTTTATGGAGCCGTCAATTACACGTATGAATACTATAACGCCTCTGTAAGCGTCGTAGAAAGAGTCGAAAATAAGGGCTTTTAGAGGTGCATTAATGTCGCCCTTGGGGCTTGGGATTCCGTCTATAATATGATGAAAGACCTGCTCTACGTTTAAGCCTGATTTAGCGGAGATTAGGGGTGCATTTTCCGCCGGAATGCCGATAATATCTTCGATTTGGGCTATTACGGCTTCGGTGTTGGCAGAGGGTAGGTCGATTTTGTTAATTACCGGGACCACCTCCAAACCGCTTTCTATGGCAAGATACACATTAGCCAGCGTTTGGGCTTCAACACCTTGGGCGGCGTCTACTACCAGTATTGCACCTTCACAGGCGGCAAGGCTGCGGCTTACTTCGTAGTTAAAGTCAACGTGTCCCGGTGTGTCTATTAAATTTAAAATATATTCTTCGCCGTTGTGGTTGTAGACCAGGCGCACGGCTTGGGCCTTGATGGTTATACCACGTTCACGCTCCAGGTCCATATTGTCCAGCACTTGGTCTTGCATTTCACGCTCGGTCAGCAAGCCGGCCTGTTGTATTAATCTGTCCGCAAGGGTTGATTTTCCGTGGTCTATATGTGCGATTATGCAGAAGTTGCGAATTTTGTCCAACCGTTCCATTTTATCCTCCATAGTGTTCTGTGTGTGTAGGTAAAAATCAAAAGAATAAGACCTTGAGGGAAACTTATATAAAAGAAAGTTTTCCTCAAACTCCTTTCAAAAAGACTTTAATATAAAGAAGTCTGATTTTAGTTCATTTTTTGTTTATTTAATGGTTATCATTTTTTGCTCAGTTCAAACCGCCTTTAAGTTTATATACGAACGCAAGTATTTCGGCTACGGCTTGATATAATTCAGGTGGTATTATACCACCGATTTCGACAGTTGAATAGAGGGTACGTGCCAGTTGGACGTTTTCTACTATTTCCACTTTATGGTCTTTGGCTGTTTCTCGGATTTTTTTTGCAATGTGGTCTACACCTTTGGCTACCACGAAGGGTGCATCGGAGACTTCTTTGTCGTATTTTAAGGCAACGGCGTAATGGGTAGGGTTGGTAATGATAACGTCGGCGTTGGGAACCTGTTGCATCATACGTTTTTGAGACATTTCACGCATACGCTGTTTTATTTTGCCCTTGATTTGAGGGTTACCTTCGATGGATTTGTATTCCTCTTTTATTTCCTGTTTGGACATACGCAGGTCTTTGGTATGACGAAAACGGGTGTACAATACGTCAAACAAAGCTATAATCAAGAAAAGTAAGCCCACGTTCAGACCTAGTCTGACTATAACATCCCCAAGATAAAGAACAGCCGGCATTAATCCCATAAAGGCAAGTTGGGGTATATACCGCACCTCGGATTCTATCATAAAATATATGGCAACAATAATTATGGTAAACTTCATAATTGCCTTAACCAAGTCAACCAAAACCCTCATGGAGAACAGCCGTTTAAAGCCTTTTATAGGGTTCAGTTTGGAGAACTTGGGCTTTAGCGCCTTGGGTGTAATTTTCCAGCCCACCTGTATAACATTGGTAAAAATACTTATACCTATTGAAATGGCAAAAACAGGTAGTGCTATAAGCAAAACCTGTGAGAACATGAAAACTATATAATCAGACATATATTTTAGATTAAATACATTGTCAATGTCGGCTATCATGGTAAAGTTTAGATTAAAGACAGACTTCATGCCGTTAAACATCATTTCAGCGAAAAGTTTAAGCCCGAAAAACATGGCTAAAAACAACAATGCCGTGGTAACTTCCGGGCTTTTTGCCACTTGACCTTCTTCACGGGCTTTCTCCCGCTTTCTGGCGGTGGGTTGCTCCGTCTTTTCGCCTTCGTCAAAGAAGCTTAAATTTATGGGTATAAAAAAAAGACGGTCAAATTCCCCGGCAGGACAAATCATGGAACCATTCCCTTAATAATATTAACAACAGCCCTGTATGACTCGTTGAACAATAAATCGTAAACATCGTAGAAAATGGGCATTATCAGATAAAATACTATCAGCCCTATAAACAGTTTTAAAGGCATACCCACAACGAAAATATTCATCTGTGGTACAGCCTTTACAAGCAGACCCAAGGCAATGTCGATAATAAGTACAGTACCCACCAAGGGCAAGGCTACCTGCACGCCGATGACAAAATAGTTGGTTATGATAGAAAGTATATAATAGACCACATTTCCGTTACCAATGATTTCCGCCGTGCCGGGAGGCAGCACCTTATAGCTGTAGAAAATGGCGGAAATAAAGGCATACAAACCGCCTGCTTGGATTAAAAAAATCCCCATCATCAAATACAAAAGATTACCCACAATAGGCACCTGGATTTGCATAATAGGGTCGAATACGGAAACCATTGAAAAACCTATTTGATAGTCTATAAGTTGCCCGATAAAATACGCAACCGAAAATACAAGATATACAACCACACCTATGGTAAAACCAACCAAAAACTCCCTAACCAGCAAGATAATATACCCTGCCACGTTGTTGTCGTAATTGACTTGGGTAACCACGTTGGAGGTCATAAGCAAAAAAGCTATGGCTACAGACAAGGCTACCTTACCCATAGTGGGTATATATTCCCCGGAAAGCACAGGAATTATCATTAATAAGCCGAATATCCTAACGGCTATTAACAATAACAGGTCTATGTTGTTATAAAAGGAAATCAGCGATTGGTCGGCAAGGGCTTCCATGGGTAACCTCGTATTTTTAAGTGTGCTAAGGGAAAATTAATATTAAACACCGCTACGGTATGATAAATTCCTGCATTTTACTGAAGAGATTTATAATAAACTGTTGCAGATTGCCCAACATAAAAGCACCGAATATCATCAGCGAAACAAGCACCGCAACAATTTTGGGCACAAAGGCAAGAGTAGGCTCTTGGATAGAGGTGACCGTCTGAAATATACTGACTATAACACCCACAACCAAGCCCATAAGTAAAGGAGGAGCCGAGACCACAATTACGGTAATCAAGCTTTCCTGCACAAGACTGATAATGGTATCTTGATTCATAGCATCGCTCTTTTCCGAAGGACAATGTTAACGGTGCAAAACCGCAACTGTGATTGTTTTGTAATGAGTAAAGCTTTCTCCCGGTAGGTTAAACCATTTTGAAAGTTTTAATCAGGTTCTCGATTACCAAACTCCAACCGTCTACCATAACAAACAGCAAGATTTTAAAGGGCAGCGAAATCATTGCCGGCGGCAACATCATCATACCCATTGCCATGAGAACCGAGGCAACTATCATATCTATAACTATAAAGGGCAAAAACAAAATAAAGCCTATTTGAAAGCCCTTGGTCAGTTCACCCAAAATAAAAGCCGGAATAAGAACTCTTGTGGGTATAGGGTCGTTTACAGAAAGGCTCTCTCCGGAAAGCTCTACAAACAAAGCCAAGTCCTTGTTGCTCACCTGCCGCAGCATAAAATCCCGTATGGGCTCCATGGCGTTGGTCATGGCTTCCTGCTGGCTTATTTGCCCGGCTGAATATGGCGCTAGGGCCTTTTCGTTTATGGTCGCCAAGGTTGGGCCCATTAAAAACAGTGTTAAAAACAAAGACAAGCCAATCAAAATTTGATTGGGCGGCATTTGTTGAGTACCCAATGCCGAACGCAAGAAATGCATTACTATGATTATACGGGTAAAACACGTTAAAACTATGAGTAATGAGGGTAGGAGCGTAATAAGAGCTAGAAGAAATATAATTTGCAGGGTATTGACAACGTCCGAGGGATTGTCCGAAGAGCCGACGTTTATGCCCATAGTAGGCAGGGTCATTTCTGCGGCATATACCGTAACGCCCAGCTGCACCACCGTAAATGCAAGCAAACAAAGAAACAGAAATTTTTTCATGAATTACACTCCATCAAGAGTCTTTTTTCTTTGGCAGCAATCGGTTGAGATATTTTTCAAAAGGATTTGACTGCACAGGTTCACCGGTTACAAGGTCGTCCGGCGAGACTTCTGTCAAAAAAGTTATTTTTTCTTTGGTTACTCCCAATAAAATGTACTTGTCTGCCGCTTTAACAAGCTGAACCGAGGATTGAAACCCCAGGCTAACGGATTCCAAAACCTTTATGTTACCCTTAGCCTGTCGGACAACCCTTGTAGAAGAAGCAATCCACTTGGTGGAATAATAAGCCAAAATCAGCACAAAAACAAACGCAAGTGCCGTTGAAAACAATTGCCCGATAAAAGCAAAATTATTCGTTACAGGAACATTCGGGGGATTTGTAGCCACCGATAACAAAAATAACATAGATTAACCTATTACTTTTTGAACCGCCTCTATAACCCTGTCAGGTTGGAAAGGCTTAACGATAAAATCTCTGGCGCCGGCTTGGATAGATTCTATAACCATAGCCTGTTGGCCCATAGCAGAACACATTACGATAACTGCGTTGGGGTCTACCGCTTTAATGCCTTTTGCCGCCTGGATGCCGTCCATTTCGGGCATGGTAATATCCAAAATAACAAGGCCGGGTTTAAGCTCTTTATACTTTTCAATGGCTTTTAAGCCGTTTTCGGCTTCACCGACAACGTTATAGCCGTTTTTGGTAAGAATGTCTTTTAACATCATACGCATAAATGCTGCGTCGTCAACCAAAAGAATAGTTTTATCTGACATTTTATTCCACTCCTCTTACTTTGTTTTTCCAAAGCATTCTTCAAAAAATACCGGCAGAATACGACGAAATACTCAAACCGGTTAAGAGCCATAGGCTCTAAGTTAGCCGGTGTTCCCGCTTGCCGCTCTTTAATACAAATAGGGTCAAGCTCTCACACTTTAAGATTATCCGACCGAATTTGTTATTTGTCAAAATTCAGTCGGCAATAATTTTTGTTTTTGGTAATTAATACTATTAACCTATTAAATATATAGCTAAATCTGAATTTGGTCAATAGCTGTCTTGCATAATACAGCGGTTTTGGTAAAAATTTAAAGAGGTTTGGTTTATTTTTATAAGCAAATCATGCACAAATTTCATTACAATACCGAAAAAAATTTTTTATGGAACTAAACCGGGTGTAAAAGTTAAGCTTATGTAGTTTGTTCGGCAAGTGATGTCTGCAAAGCTACATAAATTAACGTATTTGCACGTTTGATATAAAAACCGGTTCACATCAGAGCTATCCCCTTAACCGATTCGAGGGTTAATAAGGGATAAACTCCGCACGAGACTTACCGGGTTTTTATATTCTTTGCTCAACGCTGATAATATCCGTAATTCTGATACCGAAGTTTTCATCTATAACAACAACTTCGCCCTTGGCAACAAACTTGCCGTTAACAAGAATGTCTATGGGTTCTCCGGCCAGCTTATCCAATTCGATAATGGTACCGGGGCTGAATTCCAGAATGTCTTTGATTTTTTTATGGGTTCTGCCCAACTCTACCGAAACTTCCAACGGAACATCCATTATGATTTCGATATTTTCCTTTTGTTGAGCTACCGAGCTGATGTCAAAGTTTTGGAACTGAACCGGCTGCACATTAACGTTTTGCGGCGGCGGATACATAGGTTGTTGCGGATAGGGCTGATAAGGCGGTTGCTGATACATAGGTTGTTGATATTGCTGCTGAGGATACATAGGTTGTTGATATTGTTGCTCCGGATAAACCGGCGGTTGCTCGTACTGCATCATTTGAGGCTGCGGTTGAGGTTGAGGTTGAGGAGGCACTTGTGTCGGAGCCGGTTGCGGTTGTTGTACTTCCATTTTTGGCACCTCTATTTCGGCTGCTAATTTTGGCAATGATGTCTTTTCCTGTTCCTTCATCATGTCTTCCATTAATTTGCTTACTATTTCTTTAGCAAATTCAACGGGTAAAACTTGCATAATTTCGCTGTCTATTAAGGTACCGATTGTCATTCTGAAAGTGATACAGGCCAAAATATCGTCTTTCTTGAATCCTATATCATTTAACGAACCGTCATCCGGAAAATTCAGTTCAAAAGGACGAGGCGTATCAATATCTATTTTTTGTTTAACCAAAGAAGAAATTGAAGTGGCAGAGGAGCCAACCATTTGGTTCATGGCTTCACCTATGGCACTTAAATCTATCTCGGTGAGGTTTTCGTCGTCGCCCACATCGCCGTCACCACCCATCATAAGGTTGGAGATGACTTTAACGTCGTGGCGTTTTAATATTAAAATGTTAGAGCCTTTGAGGCCTTCTTTATAATCTACCCGGATACCCACGCAGGGTCTGTCATAACTTTGCGCTAGTTGTTCCCAGGTAAAAATCAAAACTCGGGGAGTGGTAATGGAGACTCGGTGGCCAAGCAAAGCAAAGAGGGTAGTTGCGGAAGTCCCCATGCTAATGTTACCGATTTCTCCCAGAATATCCTTTTCGTCCAAGGACAGTGCGTCATCTAAATTTCCTGCCGGAGCGGAATCCGTATTTGTGGGAGTACTGTCGTCACCGCCTGTAAACGCTTCACCTAACAAAGCATTTATTTCTTCTTGAGAAAGCATGTCGCCCATAGCATTTTATTCCTCCTTCCCTGCCAACGATGTAATGGAAACCGCCATTTTTCCTCTGCTAATGCCCGGTTTTCCATGAAATTTATTGAGACTGCCTACCATTACATTTAAATCTGTTGATATATAGGAATCAAGAGGAATTATATCACCAACTTGAAGATTGATAAAGTCATTTACCGTAATGTTGGTTTTACCTATAACCACCGAAACGGGAACAAGAGCTTTTTCAAGTTGCTTCTCAAGATCCAATTGATAATTTTCGTCGTCGTCCTGTTCGATTTGAGCGAACCAGAATTTTGTGTTCAAGCGTTCCATAATGGGTTCCAAAACAAAGTGCGGTAAGCAGAAATTTAAGTACCCTTCGGAACTGCCTATTTTTATGTTTAATGAAACCAAAACTATCATTTCGTTGGGAGAAATAATTTGTGCGAATTGAGAGTTGGTTTCGATTTTTTCCAAGGTCGGTTGCAAAAGCACTACATTTTCCCACGGTTCCACCAAATATCCTATCATTTGGGAAACTACTCTGTCCAGAAGTATTTTTTCTATTTCGGAAAAATCCCGAATCTTTTTCATGGACAAGCCCGGCCCGCCGAGTATTCTGTCTATTATAGAATAACCGATGTTAGTGGACATTTCAAGCAGTATGGAGCCTTTTAGAGGTTTATATTCCACCACGGCCAAAATAACCGGGTTGACCATTGCATTGTCAAATTCTTTGTAGGTTATTTGCTCGGCAGTGGAAATTTCGATGTTACACGCAGTTCTTAAATATGCAGTCAAAAACGATGACAGCAACCTTGCGTAGTTATCAAAGATAATCTCCAAAGTACGCAATTGTTCTTTGTTAAACTTTGACGGCTTTGCAAAGTCATATTCCCGAACAACGCTTCCTTTCGGCTTTGCTTCCAATAATATGTCCTGTGTGTTACCGCTGGATAAGTCACTTAACAGTTTATCTATCTCTGCCTGAGATAAAATCTCGCCCATTTACTCACCACCTACAACCCTTGAGGGATAGCTATACCAATCCTTGTATGAACCGGACCGGTATTATATAGGAAAAGCAGGCAAAGCCCGTATTTCCCAAGATTTTGTCGTTGTGTAATTTTTATTGAACTATAAAGTCATCCACATATATATCAACCAACAGATTGTTTTGGAATATATCCTGTAATTCGGACAAGAGGTCGTCTCTCAAGGTGGACGGCCCGTCCGGACGGTTCATTTGAGAATAGGTTTTGCTGCGGATAACGCTTAAAGCTGTGTTTCGGATAATAACTTCCTTTGCTTTAAGCAAATCAATAAACTTGGTGCTTTCTTCTTTTTGGGTGTTGTTAACGCCCAATTGTATGCCAACCCTTATCAAATGCTCCATGCCGTCTTCGTCGGTGGCAAGGTTGGTGTTTATAACGCCCTCAAGAGGGATAATATCGATTTGTTCGGGTTTAAGGGTTGTGGTCTGTGGAAAAACAGGCCCTTCGGCCGGCTTTTGGGTACCCATTGCGTTAAGAAATAAAAACGATACGGTTGCAATCGCCGCCAATAACAAAACCAGCAAGGCGATTATGACTATCATCATTGTTTTATTATTTCCGGTCTTTCCGGTTTCCATAATTTTCTTTTCTCCCCTTTTCTTCGGGTTAAGTAAAACCGCTGAATATAACTTGCTTGTTTGGTATATAACCGGAGATTGAAGCAAGCTTTACTGTTAGTTTATGCTGCTTGGTTATTCCTTGTCCTCAAAAATAACAGTAATATTATATGTTAAAGTCCGGTATTTGAATAATACCTGCTTTTTACTTTAATTTCAACCCTACGATTTCTTGCTCTGCCTTCGGGTGTTGTGTTGGTATCCAAAGGTTGATATTCTCCTCGGCCCACAGCTGATATTCTGGCAGGGTCTATACCTTTTTGATTTATAAAGTATTTTCCCACAGAAATTGCTCTGGCGGAGGACAAGTCCCAGTTACTGGGAAACTGCACCGTGTTTATGGGCAGATTATCCGTATGGCCTTCGATAACTACGTCGTTATCCGGATAGTTGCCTATTTCTCCGGCCACTATATCCAACACAGCTAAGGCTTCCGGCCTTAATTGAGCCTTGCCCAAGTCAAACAAGATTCCGTCGGGAAAACTGATTATTATGGACTCATCCGCAACCTTAACCTCTATTTGACTGGCCTGCTGATTTTGAGCAAAGTAGGTTTTAAATTGTGATGCCATTTGTTTCAGTTCTTCCTGAGCCTGTTTTGCCTTTTCCCTGCTTTGGTTAATGCTTGTGTCTATACGAGGCATTTCCATAATTCCGCTGCCCAAAAGGTCTGCAATGCTGTCTCTGGCGCCGCCTTCTATGATAGTAGGCGTACCCTGTGCGCTGGCAACCAAGGCTTGGAATTTTGCCACGTCTATGGTTGACATGGCAAAGAGCAATACGAAAAAGCACAGCAACAAGGTAACCATATCACCGTAGGTACTCATCCACGCCGGTGCTCCCGCCGGAGGTGCTTCCTCTTTACGTTTTGCCATTTGTTTCACCACCGTTGATTATTTGAAATTACAGGTTTGGAAAATTAGTCTCTGTCACGGTCGCCTGTACCGGTGTCTCTCAAGTTCGGGGATAAGAAGGCTTTTAATTTTTCTTCAATAATCCTTGGGTTTTCGCCGGCTTGGATTGAAAGCATACCTTCGATTAATACTTCTTTCATCAACATTTCATCGCCGGAGAAAATTTTCATTTTGTTGGCAACGGGAATGGCAACAAAGTTAGCGATCAAGGAGCCGTAGAATGTGGTTATCAACGCAACCGCCATGGACGGGCCCAGAGCACCGGGGTCAGACATATTCTGAAGCATAACTATAAGCCCGATAAGCGTACCGATCATACCGAAAGCAGGGGCTATGGCGCCGATAAATTCCCAAACGCCTCTTACCTTGCCGTGACGCCCTTCAATATACACAATTTCCGTTTCCAAAATGTTTCTTACAAGCTCGGGGTCTGTACCGTCAACAATAAGCATAATTCCTTTTTGAAGGAAGGAGTCATCCATGGTTTTGGTTGCTTCTTCCAGGGCAAGTATACCTTCTTTACGGGCAGTGTTTGCAAGAGATATTATTTTGGATATGGCTTGTGTAGGGTCTACTTTGGGTGGCTTGAAGATTTTGCCCATGGCCTTTAAGGACGTAACCACCGTAGCCAGGGAATTTGCAATCATGGTTGTGGCAATGGTTCCGCCTACAACTATCATAATAGACGGATAGTCTATAAATGCTTTAAGCGCAACACCCACATCCATTTTTACAGCCAACAATATAGACGTTAAAACAAAGAATACGCCTGATATAAAACCTAAAAGTGAACCTAAGTCCAAGGATATTCCCCCTTACTTTTTTTTCCGGTTTTTTTGTTGCCTTCGCAATAAGAGGAAGCAACCGCCTTTTCGTAAATTCTTTAAAAGAATTAGTCCGTGTTTACTTATTTGCAAATAACCTTTTTTTGTACTCCGCAATTCTATCTATAATTTCTTCAATTGACTCCTTAGCGATAATTTTACGCCCGGTGGTCAATGTAATTGTCGTATCCGGTGTTGCTTCTATTAATTCGATTAAATCGCAGTTGATAACGGTTTCCTTGTCGTTCAATTTCGTAATATAAATCATAGTACCTCCTTAACGGCTAGGCATATTCAGCCGTTCAACCTGACGGAAAAGAGAAAAATTACATTTCGGTAAAGATAGTTATTTTAACCATATAAAGTAATTTATTATAAAGTTCACCGGAAGCCCGGAAAGGTTTCCGGCGAACTAATTTTAATTAAGGTATAAAAACTGTTTTGAGGTAGGTTTTAAGGAGTAAAAAAATTATCGTTTAAGATTAACAAGTTCCTGTAACATTTCATCTGAGGTGGTAATAATTCTGGAGTTTGCTTGGAAGCCACGCTGGGTTGTAATCATTTCGGTAAATTCGTTGGACAGGTCAACGTTAGACATTTCCAAAGTACCGCCCATCATTTTACCGCCTCCGGATTGTACTTCCATGCCTACGCCGTCAAAATCACCGGAGTTTTGAGTGGCAACAAAAAGATTATCGCCTACTTTTTCCAAGCCGGCCGGGTTAGGGAATTTGGCAACCGGTATTTGAGCCAGAAGCTTGGTTTTACCGTTTGAATAACGACCGGTTATTTTACCGGAAGGGTCTACGGATATGCCTATAAGGTCACCTCGAGAGCTACCGTCTTGGGTAGTTGAGGTTGCATTTGCGGAGTATTGACCGAATTGGGTTAAGCCGGTGAAGTTAAGCGAAACTATGTTGTTTAAAGTTTTTGCGCCGGCCGTATAATTGGCACCAAAAGTAGCCTTTGGACTTATTGTACCGGCAGGGGCTGTGATTTGCATTAATAAAGGCAATAATACCGGAGCTGTTGCAGGTGGATCCGTTGCAGCGCCCGGTTGGACGGTTGCTAATTTAGCATCGGTGCCAAATACCACCGGTGTATTTACGAATTTCTTCCAATCTATATTGGCAGGCAATGTGTTGTTAGCTGAGTTTTTATTATTAAAAGTAATGGCAACCGGTTCATATTGAGTTGCGTTTGCTGCCGGAATAACTACGTCTATTCCCACAGCATTCTTTTTGTCTCCGTTCACATAGGCTCTGTCACCCATAGAATAAGTCCAGTTGTCGGCAGTCTTATCATAGGTAAACTGTACATCCACAGTATATTTATTTCCTAAGGAATCGAAAAATGAAATAGAGGTATCATGAATGGGTTTGGTTGTGGCATTTAAGTTGTCTTCGAATTTTATTGATGTAGTAGCTTGGGCATCAATATATTCTTTGCCGCCGCTGATTTGAATGGGTTTAACCGCACCTGATTCAATTTTGAATTGCCCCGGATTAGCAGGATCCGGAACTGCATCCCAACCCATTACCATCATACCGTTGGAGATTACTAAATTGCCTTGCAAGTCACGGTCAAGTGCGCCGGCACGGGTAAAGTAAGTACCGGAAGCATCGCCTACCACAAAGAAACCATCGCCGGAAATCATAAGGTCTAAGGCTCTATCGGTACGTTGAGAAGCGCCGCCTGTCATTACCTTATCTATAGAAGCAACGGATACACCCAGGCCGATTTGCATTGGGTTTGTACCGCCACGGCCGGTAACAGGGTTTGCGCCGGCCGCACCGCTGAGGGTTTGGCTGTAAACTTCGTTAAAAGTAACACGGCTTGATTTAAAGCCTACGGTATTTACGTTGGATATATTATTGGCTATAACGTCCATTTTGGTTTGATGTACCCTAAGGCCCGATACACCGGAGAACATGGAACGCATCATAATGATTACCCCCTTGTTGTTTTTGGGTTTGCCGGGAGAACCGGCCGGTTATATTTGCAACCCAACAATTCGGTTTCGTATAAAGATTACCGGATTATTTTATGCAAAAATTTAAGCTTTAATCTAAATTACGGTAAATAATCCAATTCGTCCGGATTATCTTACCCGGGAGCGTTTGCTGCGGCAGTCCGTCCGCAACAATAAGCCTCCTTTGCCATTTGGCTTTTTCAAGGTCCGGCTAAACTATAACCGCTCCGTCAATATTTGTATAAACCTGTTCCTTGGAGTTATTCATGGCGGTAATTACGGTTTTGCTCTTAACGTTTACCACCAGAGCAATATTATCCACAAGCACCAAAGAGTCTCTTATGCCCTTTGCCCTTGCTGCCGTTATACCGTCCTCAACTCGATTCAGTTGCTCCTTGGTAAGGTTGATGTTACGGGAATTAAGGCGTAAGTCGGCATGTTTGGAAAATTGCAGCGGTTGCCGCTTGGAGATACTCTCGGACAAGACCTCTTTAAAATTGGGTGTGCCGGGTTTTAGGCTCTCTTGTCTGTCTTGAACCGGAGTTTCGGGTTTGATTAAATTGTTGTGAAGTATCTTCATATTCTCACCTGCCTGTAGCCTTATTCCTTAATTATTCCGTATCGTCATCCTCTGAATTTTCTGCGTCTTCAGTAACGGGTTCTTTAATGTTTTTATAGGTTACATAAGAAATTTCCTTGTTGCCTATTTTCAAGTAGGTTACTCCGTCACGGATAAGAACGGAATCTACCTTGCCGGAAGCCACTTCATGAGTAATATTTTTGCCTATCAATTTTAAAGCTTCGGTAGTGTAGTTGATTTTATCAATCAGAACTTCGTGGTCGCCTATTTGTAGGAAGGCTTTATCGGCAATAATCTTAACACCGTTGATTTTACCTTCGGCAATTTTCATCTCTTCGCCGTTAAACCAATAATAGGAAACTGTTTGATCCAGCAACATTTTACTATCGGAAACGGAAACAATTTCGGAGCCGAAAACTTCCTTGTCACCCACAACCAAAATAGGTATACCGTCTTTACCGAATTTAACGTATTCAACGATGCCTTCCACATATTCCAACTTATCATTTTCGTCAGCTATAACCGCTTGAATAGTTCTGCCGATTAATGCCAAATTTTGAGAAGTCAGCATACTGTTGTTTAAATTACTTAACTGGTGGGTGGTGTAATCGGTATGAACGTTTTTCACGTCTTCCACAGATAATTCTTGCTTACCTATTACCAAATAGACTTCGCCGTTTTTCACCTTTACCGAATCTACCTTGCCGACAATCTCGTCATATTCTCCGTTTTTCTCGTTGAATTTAAGCCCTTCAACGATTCTGCCTATCATGGCAAAAGCCTGACCCTTGGCGGTGGTTTTGTTAAGGTTCTGCATTTGCTCCAGAGCCGAAAATTGCGCCATCTGGCCGACAAATTCCTTATCCTCAACCGGATTTAAGGGGTCTTGATATTGCAATTGTGTTATCAGGAGTTTCAAAAATGCGTCCTTATCCAAGCCGTCCTTATGCTCACGGAATTTTTCCGTGGTGGACTCTCTGGTTTCGGCTGCCTTTTTGCCGGCTTCCCAGTCATACCAGTTAGCTTTTGATACACTGTCTGCCATATTTCACCTCCGGGAATTATTATGCAAGATAATTAACGTTACTGTCCTGTGTAATTTCCGCCACGGCTTCTTCGGGAATATCAACGGCTTGTGCCGACTTTAGGGAATTTCGCCTGTCAAAAACTTGGGCATTTCTCTTAAACTCGTTGCCTTGTTGATTTGCCTTGTCTTGACCTACGGAAACGGACAGGTTGTTAATTTCTATGCCTTGTTCTTTCAGCACGTCTTTAAGCTGATTGAAGTTGGATTCGATTATTTCTTTTACACGCTGATTTTCAGCCACGAATTGAGCGGTTATAATGCCGTTTTGGGTGGCGATTTTTAAGGTAACGTCGCCCAGTTGTTCCGGCTTCAAATTAACCCGAATTTCGGAGAGACTTCCTCTTACCTCCACCTTAATTTTATCGTGGATTTGATTGAGAATTTCCTTAGGCTCTACATCGTATGGTAGTTTTGCCTTTTCCAAACTTTCCGCAAAAACCTTTTCTACCGTTTGATTAAGATTTAAGGGTGCGCCTGTTGTGTTTTGGTTTTCGGTAACAGGTATTCCGCCGGAATTCTCATTTCCCGTATGATTACCGGTTTGACCCTGACCTGTTTGACCGGCAGAAGGAGCAGGATTTTGGGTTACGGTTGCCGGTTCTTGTTGAGAAGCCGCTGTTTTGCTGTCGGTAATTTCGGTGTTTTGAACCTTATCTTCAACAATAACGGCTTGCTTAACCATGACCTCGGTTTTAACGGGCATTTCTTGGGTTTGGACGGTGTGTTCCGTGTTTTCCGCAGATTCTTGCGCTTGCAGGGCTTCGGTTAAGTTCTGTAAGGCGGCCTCGGCGAATTGTTCCAATGCCTCGTCCGTTTCACGGTAGATTTGCCCTATGTTTTCAATGCTAAGCAGTTGAGTAACTTCCGTAACATCGAATACCTTTTGCATGAAGGTGTTTAAATTTGCTTTGTCGGCAAGGTCGGCCGGTGTAAGGTTTAAGGCTGCAAGAATTTGCTTTAATTCCTCAACAGGCGTTTGCAAAATATCCGCCAGTTTGTTAAGCAATTCTTCCTCCGGAGTATCAGCGGCAGAGTCTTCGGAGATATTCTCCTCCGGTTGGTTGACTACTCTCTCCTTATCCGCAACATCTGCGCCCCAATTATCAGCGCTTTCGGTTGCTTCTTCGTGAGTATCGTTAACCTGCCTTTGCATGGAATTGCTTTTGTTGACCGGTTTTGCCCTATCCTTTGCCTTGCCGGGTTTGTAGTTTTCGGCTTTGTTACTGGATTTTTCCGTTTGACGCTTACCGTACTTTTCCGAAGTCTCGGATTTACTTCCGGAGCCTTCATTACGGTCGCCGGCCTTTTCGGATTGCATTTTGTATTCGGCCTTTTCGAAAAAGTCCGTAAAATTGCCTCCCGACAAACGACTGTCTCCGGCGGATTGCCTGTCATTCATAGCCTTTTGTTTTAAAAACACACTCAAGTCTACGTTCATTTCAGTCCCCCTTTCTTAAAAAATATTGTTGTTCCGGGGTTTACAATCTAACCCTAGGGCGCCATACGCTTTGTAATCCTTGCCGCATTGGCAGGTGTCATTGAAGCAAGAATGGCTGATGTTTTTTTGGTATCTATATTTTTTAAAATCAGAACAACCAAATCCATGTCCGTAGTCACCAGTTCTTCCAAAACTTTTGCGGCGGCGGTTTCGTCCATATTCTGATAGGTGGCAACGTAATTCTTTAGGTTTTTGTTATCTTCGACTGTGCCTTTTAGTTCACGATAAATACTTTCCGCCGTTTCCGGTGATACGGATTCAAAAAATTTTACGAATGCATTGGGGTCTTTTTCTGCCACGGCTCGCTCGTAAGCCTCTTTTTCAGCCTTAAAGTCCAGTTGCTGATTTTCTATGGCTTGCAGACGAGTCAGCTCGTCGGTAAACAGTTTGTTTTTGTCGTTTGCCGCTTTTAAATCTTGGTCGGATTTATCCAGTTGGGTTTCCAAATCCTTAACCTTAGCCAAAAGTTGCTCTTGGCTCAAAACCTGTGGTGTGCCTGCGGCGTCCGCCGGTGGCGGCAACAAATTGTTTACTATGGGTACGTTACGCAACAAAGGTATATAAACCTGTTCTCTCAAGCCAAAAAGGTCAAAAATCCAAGTAACTACCACAGCCGCTGCCAAGAACAAAACTACCAGCAAAATAATTAAGCCCACCTTGCCGGGTTTTTTCTCTTTTTTGCGCTGTGCCTTTAGCTCCTTTTTTGCTTCTTTGGAAGACTGTTGAGTGGTATTGTTTTCGGTTGATTGAGCGTTTGAAGTATTTTGTTGAGGTGCTTCTACTGCCATACTCCGCCTCCGTTTAAGTCCTTGGGGTATCCCACAGACCTTAGCTTTACAAAAGCTTGGTCGTTGGAGTTTTTGGACAAACTTATTTATATAAATGAGACCGGTTGCTTATTAAGATAATTTCAGATATATTCAACCCTTGCGAATTTGGGAATATTTATAGCTGATTCTTTCGTCGGTTTCCTTTTGCTCTGCCTTTACTTCTTCTATCCTAAATTCGTTCAGACGATTTTCTCGTAATTTACCGAAAATTTTGTGTTCCTTCATTGCAGATTCCAAAGCCTGACGCCTTAGTTCCGTTTGTTTTTTTGCTTCTATTATTACGTCCTCTTGCTTGGTAATGCGGTGTTTCAGCACTTGTATATAGTCGTTGTAAACTGCTGTTTTTTCCGGTTGGATTTTCTCACCGAGACTTTCCCTGAAATTGTTTATTTCGTCCTGTTTTTGGTCCACAAGTTCTTGCTTTATCTGCTTTTGTTTTTCTCTGTAAGCAATGGCTTCGCCAAACTCTGTCTTTCGTTGACTTTCCAGCTTTTCTTTTATACGCAAAATATTCTGTAATTCAAACTTAAACTTAGCCAAGGTTTTCACTCCTTGTTTCGTAAACGGAATACATCTCCTCCAAGGTTGTTTGCAGGTTTATTTTCTCGTCTACCTGTTGTAAAAGAAAGTCTGTAATTTGACGATGTTTTTCAATGGATTCGTCTATATCGGGGTTGGAGCCTTTAACGTAAGCACCAATGTTGATTAAGTCCTCCGCATCAGCATAAACCGCCATGCTTTTTTTAATGAGATTAGCAGCTGCCTTGTGGGGCTTTTCGGCAATATCGTTCATCAAACGGGAAATACTGGCCAAAACGTCTATCGCCGGGAAATGATTGCGGTTAGCCAATTTACGGGACAAAACTATATGTCCGTCCAGCGTACCTCTGGCGGTATCCGTAACCGGTTCGGTAAGGTCGTCGCCGTCTACCAAAACGGTATAAATCCCCGTGATAGAGCCGGATTCCGAAGCACCTGCTCTTTCCAAAAGCTTTGGTATCATGGAAAAAACCGATGGTGTATACCCTCTGGAAACAGGCGGCTCACCTACGGCAAGACCAACTTCACGCTGTGCCATTGCGTATCGGGTTAAGGAGTCCATCAGCAGTATAACGTCCTTGCCTTTACTGCGAAAATATTCGGCTATGGCGGTAGTTAATTCTGCAGCTTTTAAACGAACAAGCGCCGGTTGGTCGGAGGTTGCGATTACCACAACCGAGCGTTTTAAGCCTTCTTCGCCCAAGTCCTTTTCCAAAAACTCTCTAACCTCTCTGCCACGTTCGCCTATTAAACCTATTACATTTATATCGGCTTTGGTATTTCGGGCAATCATACCCATTAAAGTACTTTTTCCTACACCGGAACCGGCGAAAATACCAACCCTTTGACCTTTGCCAAGGGTAATCAAGCCGTCAATGGCCTTGACACCCAATTCTATAGGTTCGGTAATGCGGTTTCTTTGCAAGGGATCGGGCGGAGTGTTGATAATGGGGTATTCTTCGCCTTGGGGTAGAGGGCCTTTTCCGTCTATGGGTTCGCCCACGCCGTTTAGTACCCTGCCCAAAAGCCCTTCTGTCATGTTCATCATAATGGGCTTTTCACAGGCTTCAACTATGCTGCCCGGCCCAACACCCTGCATATCTCCTACGGGCATAAGCAGTATGTGATTGTTTTTAAAGCCCACCACCTCTGCCAGAATAGGCTCTGCGTGTTTGTTTGCTCTGATCAAACAGGCGTGGCCCAGGCTAACGTCCGGCCCTATGGATTCTATGGTAAGACCCACAACCTGCGACACTCGTCCCAGCTTCTTTATAAAAGGTTTTTGAAGTACGGCATAATATTTTTTCAAATCAAGTGCCTGCATGGCATCACCTGCGGTCTGTTATTACTTATTGGGGTTAGTTATCAAAGCTTAATCGGTTATTTAAAATATAATGCAAATTATCCACCAATTCCGAATACTGTCTATCCAAACTGCAATCTATATTGCCGAAGGGCGTTTCGATAATACAATCGGATTTGCTAAGGGCTAAGTCCATAACTATATCAAGCTTGGATTGGGTATCAAGCATCATAAGAATGGCGTCTTTGTTTTCAATTACATAGTCATAATCGTCCTTGGATACATGAACCACAACCTCGCCGGCTATTGAAGAACCGGATAGTCCTTGTTTTATGAGACAAAGAATAACCTGTGGGTTTAGTATAGAAATATCAGGCAATAATTTACCTATGATATTTGTGATTAAATCAACCATTTCAGGCTCTATGGATGAAATGATTTGGTCACGTTGGGCATAGGCATTTTGCAAGACGCTTTCAGCCTCGTATTTTAAAGCCTGTGCTTGTGAAATCCCTTCGTTGTAGCCCTCTTGCCTGCCTATATTGCGGCTTTGGGCTTCAATTTCCTTGGACTTTTGGTTAATCATCTGCATATTAACGTCGTGAATTTGTTGGGCTTCTCGGTTGGCTTCGTTTATAATTTCTTGGGCTTGCACCCTTGCTCTTTCCAAGATTTCCTCTGCCTGCTCTTCCGGGGAAATTTCCGGTTCAGGTTCCGGTTCCTCTTCAACTTTTTCGTCAAAACCCGTCAGCGAAATAGGCGTAAAACCTTCGAAATCGTCGTCCGTTTCTTCCGGGAAATGTTGAGGTTGGGGCACAAATGCCTCCAGTTCAACCTTGTTTTGCATATCTATATAAACATATGGTGATTTAATTATTCTAGACAATTATTTCATCACCACCGCCACGGGCAATAATAATTTCGCCT
>CAYMOU010000021.1:0-30180 GCA_964392115.1 uncultured Defluviitaleaceae bacterium
GAAAAAATCTCTAATTTCTTCGCTAATCAAAGAAATAGAGATTTTCCCATGTGAAGAATCAGAGCTACCTCTGAAGTCCATTTTATTCAATTTTCCGGTTTATAAGAACGGTGGAAATGTTTACGAATTTTTATGGGACAAAAGTACGCACGTCTCAACATGCCCTGTCCTACAAAACAAATCCACACCCCAAATTTCATGTATTTTATACCCGGCCGCAACCGCTTCCTTTAAATCGCTTACCAAGGTAACGGGATTACAGGATACATACACTATTCGTTTAGGATTAAGATTTATCAGACCCTTAACCGCCTGTGGAAGCAGTCCTTGCCTTGGAGGGTCCACAATGGCTATATCAGGGGCTTGGGTTACGTTGGCGATAAAGTTGTGAACATCGTCCGCAATAAATGTACAGTTGGAGATATTATTCAAGGCGGCGTTTTCTTTAGCAGCTTCCACTGCCTCGGGTACGATTTCCACACCTGTAACAGATACGGCATTTCGGGCAATAATCTGTGATATGGTGCCGGTGCCGCAGTATAAGTCGAAGACGGTTTTGTTTTCGGTGTCGCCGATTAATTCCAAAACTTTGGAATACAAAATTTCACAAGCGGCGGAATTGCTCTGGAAGAAGGAAAAAGGTGAAATTTTAAAGGTCAGCCCCAATAATTTCTCATGAAAGTACGGGGCTCCGTGGAGAACATTTAATTTATCGCAAATAACGGCATCGGATAAAGAATCGTTAACTGTGTGTACTATGCCGGTAAGTTGGGAGTTAAGTTTGAGATTAATTAATTGTTCTATAAGAGGTTGCAAGGGTGAAGATAAACTGCTCGTAGTAACCAAATTAACAAATATTTCAGAAGAAATACTGCCTGAACGTATTACTAAATGACGCAGTGAACCTTCGTGTGTTCTTTTGTGAAAAAAGGTCTCTCCGGTATTTCGAAAATAATTTAAGACTGTGTGAAGTATTGTAAGGTAATCTAGGGAAACTATGTTGCAGTTTGTGGGAATAACCACTTCGTAGAATGTACCTTGTTTTCTCAGACCCAGTGCCAATTCGCCACCTTTTTGAGCATCACCGAAAGAAAACTCCATCTTGTTTCTGTAATGCAAGGGTGTTGGTGCGGCAATAAGCCCTTTAAATACGGACTCACCGAAGGGTGCATATTGGGCACGGAGCATATTTTCTTTTATTTTCAACTCATCTTCATATGAGATGTGTTGAAAAACGCAGCCTCCGCAAGAGGGAAAAATCTCGCATGGGGCTTGGATTTCGTTGGGTGCTTTTTCTGCCACGGAAATCACGTTTCCGAAACGTTTGCCCTTTCTTTTGGTCACGGCAACGGTCAATTTTTGCCCGGGTATGGCATTTTTTACGTAAACGGGTTGGCCCTCATAATTACCAACGCCGGTACATGGAAATTGCATACGTTCTATAGTAATATCTATAATTTTTTTATTTTTAGGCATTCTTAAACTCCGGTAAATATATTGTTTTTTGCTTAAACTTATGATACAATAGAAATTAATAAAAAATTTTAGGGGTGTTTTAATGTCAGAAAGGATTGAAGTGGGCAGCATAATAGAAGGAAAGGTTATTCGTATTAAACCTTTCGGCGCAATCGTTTCCTTGCCCGACAACAGTCAGGGACTTGTCCATATATCTCATATTTCAACAGGTTTCGTTCAAAATATTGCAGACCATCTTACCGTGGGAGACGTTATTAAAGTTAAGGTTTTGTCTCACGATGCGGAGACCGGAAGGATTTCTTTGTCTATCAAAGAAGCTACGGAGCAACCTCGTCGTCCTCAAAAAGAACAGTACGATAATTATCGCCAAAAACCAAGCCAAGATTCCGCCACACTTTTTGAAGATAAATTCAAAGAATGGGTTAAAATCTCAAACGAACGTCAAGCCGGTTTAAATAAACGCAATAAGCGTCGTTAATATGTTTTATATATATAAAGTAGTTTAATGCAATTTTGCCGGCTTGGCAAAGCTGCATTGAATTACATTTATTTAAACAATCACTTCTCGTCTATACTCTTTCTAAGCAAATCATAGGCCCTAACGGGATGGTCTACCTTAATCCTTACCTTTTGTTGCGCATGAGGCACAGAGGATAGGGGTATCATGTTTTCGTCGTAAATTTCCTTTATTTCTTGAGTAAACCCTTTGCCCTCCGGGGTGAAAAATTCTATCCGGTCACCAACGCTGAATTTATTCCTTTGCTCTACCGAAGCTAGCCCGGAATCAGCAAAATAATCCAACACTATCCCTACAAAATCCACTGTTCTGATATAAGAACTTGAGTGATAAATTTGAGAGGGATTGTTAAAATAAAAACCGGTTGAATAATGCCTGTGGCTTACCTGTTCCACCAATTCTTTATAGTAGGGTAAATTTTTGGCATACAGTTCGGGGTCGGTGAAATAATCGTCTATTGCCTGTCTGTAGGCCTTTACCAAAACAGCCGTATAATGTGGTGTTTTCATTCTGCCTTCGATTTTAAAACTGCCTATACCGGCGGTTATAAGTTGGGGAATGTGTTCTATCATACACAAGTCAGAGGAGTTCATGATAAAAGTACCACGTTCTGTTTCTTCTATAGGCAGATATTCGTTGGGTCGGCTTTTTTCGGACAGATGATATTCCCAGCGGCAGGGTTGAGAGCAGTTGCCACGGTTTGAGTCCCTGTTGTTGAAAAAGTTGCTTAACAAACAGCGGCCGGAATAGGAAATGCACATGGCTCCGTGGACGAAACATTCGATTTCCAAGCTTTTGGGTATGCCTTGGTTTATGGTGAAAATATCGTCCAGGGGTAATTCTCTGGCTAGGATAACCCGCTTTGCGCCCAATTCATGCCAGAACAAAGCAGAACGGACGTTGGTTACATTTGCTTGTGTGCTGATATGCAATTCCATGCCCGGTACGGTTTCACGGGCTATAGCAAACACGCCCGGGTCGGATATTATCAGAGCGTCTACCCCCAAGGACTGTAACTGCAAGAAATATTCCGGCATACCGGTTAGGTCACTGTTATGGGCAAAAATATTTACCGTTACATAAACCCGAACATTATTTTTGTGTGCAAATTCAACACCGTCTCGGATTTCTTCCGGGCCGAAATTTTTTGCCTTTGCACGTAAGCTGAAAGCGTGGCCACCCAGATACACCGCATCTGCGCCGTACATAACAGCTATTTTTAATTTTTCCAAATCGCCTGCCGGGGCAAGCAGTTCAGGTTTTTTTATCATAACATCACCTTTAGAACATTTAAAAGAATAAGACCTTGAGAGAAACTTTTTCCGGAGAAAAGTTTCCTCAAACTCCCTTCAAAAAGACTTTAATATTTTTTATGAGAAATTAAAACTCCGCCGCCTACCGGTAGTATGGTAGTTTCCAGAGCAGGATTCTCGGCTACTTCTTTTAGGAAGGCACGAAGTCGTTGGTGAATGGTGCGTTGTCTGCGAGGTACAAGGCTTCTGTCCCAGGCTACAGTACCGTCAAAAAGTACGTCATCGGCTATAAACAGGCCGCCCGGTTTTAAGAGACGCAGACAGTCCGGCAGAAATTGTATATACTGACCTTTCGCCGCATCCAAAAAGATAACGTCATAACTTTCGTCTAAGGTAGGCAAAATTTCTGCGGCATCGCCTTCCAGCAAGGTAACTTTATCTGTAATTTTCAGTCGTTCGAAGTTTATTTTGGCTTGATTTATCATTAGGCCGTAGCGGTCTATGGTTGTGATATGGCCGTTTTCGGTTAAATATCGAGACATAAGACCGGCTGAAAAACCTATGGCACAGCCTATTTCCAAGATTTTTCCCGGGCGGTTTATACTGAGCAGCGTACAAAGCAGGCGTGCAGTTTCCGGAGGAATAATCGGCATTTCTTTCTTTAAGGCATCTCTTTGGATTTCGCCCAAGACACCGTCGAAATAAGGTTGTACCGAAAGTAAAAATTGAGTTATACACTCAGAAAAATTGTTCATGTTTCACCTATGGGGTAGTATTAAAAGAAATAAGACCTTGAGGGAAACTCTTACCGAAGAAAAAGTTTCCCTCAAACTCCCTTTAAAAAGACTTTAAATAGAGTAAACGGAATGTTTTCAGTATTTTTGTTTGTATTCCTGTTTCGCTTCCAAGAAACGGTTATAATCTGCGGTAAATTCATGTTCGCCGGTTTCTTCGTTTTTGATTACAAAGTAGATATAATCAACGTTTGCCGGGTTAAGGGCGGCTTCCAAACAGGCGGCACCGGGGTTGCTTATGGGGCCTAGAGGTAAGCCGGCGTTTTCGTAGGTATTGTACGGAGACTTAACCTTTAAATCCGAATCCAGCAGATAAGCCCGTCTTTTATCCAAAACGTAAAGTACGGTGGAACACATGGCAAGGTTCATTTTTTGCTCTAGGCGGTTATATATAACCGCAGAAGCCAAAGCACGTTCCTCGGGAACCTTAATTTCCTTTTCGATAATGGACGCAATGGTTACCACTTGGTCGGTGGTAAGGTTTAATTCTTTGGCCTTGGAGCGCATATCCGCATCGTATATTTCGCCAAAGCGGGTTAACATCTTATTTATGATTTCTTTGGGTGTAGGTTTTTCGGAAACAAAGTAAGTATCCGGGAAAAGGTAACCTTCCAGGCGGTTTTCACGCATGGGAACATCTGCCAGAAAATCGTAATCAAATTCGCCGGTATTGCAAGCATTAATAAATTCTTCTCCGGTTACTACTCCCAAATCCTCTAAATAAACGGCTATATCTCGAATAGAGAAGCCTTCTCTTATTTGAATCTTAATTTCTTTGGTTTGGGGTATAGCAGGACGGATTATATCGTTAATATCGTTGAAGTCCATTTTGGTGGTTAGGGTATATTCACCTGCCGGAAAAACGTTGGACTTGTTTTTCAGTATAGAATCCGCCTGAAACAAAACGGCACTGGTAACCAAGCCCTTGTCCTCCAGCAACTTGGAGACATCCCATAGCCCTGCATTTTCCGGTATGGTTATGACTACCTCTTTTTCCGGCTCGTCTTTGTTTTTGTTATAAGTTTGGGCTATGCCGAAGTTGTAGGAATTTATTGTAAAAGTATAAATTATCAATGCGGTAATCAGAGCCAAAACTATATTAAACGTTCCGCCTAAGGTATCCAAAAGCAATTCTAAATGTTTTCTTTTCATAAATAACACAACCTTGAATTCAGAAAATTGCAACAAACCACATTAACGTTTCTCCAAGCTCGGAAAAGGCACCCAACAAATCTCCGGTTATGCCGCCGAAATGCTTCTTTGTGGAAAAATAGAAGAATAAGCAGTACAGAACACCTGCCACAGGAATTAACAGTGCCATGTAGCCGGCAAAGTACCACAGGAAATAAAGCGCCACAGAAAAAAACAATGCCAACATCCATATATTAAACGCCGAACCGGAATTATACATATTGGATAGGCTTTCTTTCTTTGCTTGAGGAAAGGTGCATTTCATAAAGGCGACTAAGATCCGAGAAATTATGGGTACAAATATAAACAATACGGGGTTAAAATCCGAAATTAAAAATATTTGCGAAAACAGCCCGAAACGAATGAGAATTTGGCAAACTGCCGTTATTACGGCAAAGGCACCAACCCCGGAATCGGACATTATTTTTAATCTTGTGGGTATGTCTTTTCTGGAAAAATAACCGTCTGCCGCATCCAAAAGACCGTCAAAGTGCAGTCCGCCGGTTATAAACAAAAAATACATAACCATAATTACTGCGGACAGGTTTACACCGAAATTTAAGTATTTTACCGTGTTAAACAAATAATACCCAATAACCCCGATTATTAACCCGACAACCGGCAAAGAAATGTTCATAAAACGAGCATTTTTCGGTGTCCAATTTATCATGGGCATGGGGATTATCGTTAGAAAAGACAGTGAAATGCATATGCTTTGGAAGAAATAAAAAAATGATTTAAAAAGCTTCATTTCACGGAACCGGGCTGAATTCCACAGCTTTGCCGTCTACGTATTTTATGCAGAAACCTTCGCCGTTCTTTGTAACCAATTTAAGGTCGGTTGCCATATTAAATTCGGCGAAAAGACTGACCATCAGCTTGGTGATAACTCCGCCGTGGGTAACAATCAGAGCGGATTCCTGATTGTTGTTTTTCAAGTCCTCAAGAATGATGTCAATTCCTCTTTGAATACGTTCAAGAAGCAGAGTAAACGACTCTCCGTTGGGGCAACATACGTCGCCTGTAGGGTCAGAAACCCATTTTATGTATTCCGGTAAATCTTTTAAATCTCTGTAGGTACGCATTTCAAAATCCCCAAAGTTGCATTCCTCAAGCTCGGGCAGTTTGGTGTATGCAGTGTCCGGAAATATTAATTCAAAAGTTTGATTTGCTCGTATCATGCCGGAGGTATAGTGTCTGTCAACTTTTGGGTATTGAACTTTTGTCAGCAATTCTTTTATTTCGTCTATGCCTTGTTGACACAAAGGAACATTGGTACTGCCGCTGTACAGCATATCCAGGTTTGCCTGTGTTTTTGCGTGGCGTATTAAATAAATCAAATGTTCTGTAGTTTTTCCCATTGCAACTCTCCTATATGTACCTATTGGCAAATAACGTTTTTTAACTTCTTAACAGACATAAGGGAAAACTTATAAAAAGTTTTCCCGATGCAACTACTTCAAGCTGTGTATGAAAAGTCCGGATAATAATTTAGGCTCAAACCAAGTTGACTTGGGTGGCATAATTTTATCCTCGTTTGCTATGTCAAACAATTCTTTTATTGAAGTTGGGAACATGGCGAAAGCTACGGTCATTTCACCGGAGTTTACTCTGTTTTCCAACTCTTTTAAACCACGTATTCCGCCTACAAAGTCAATGCGTTTGTCTGTCCTGGGGTCATTAATGCCCAAAACCGGAGCCAGCAGTTTGTTTTGCAAAATGGAAACGTCCAAAGCTTCTATTACGTCTGTTGAGAAAGGTGGTTTGGCCGTTAATATAAACCATTCTCCGCCAAGATACATTCCAAAACGGTGATGTGTGTCCGGCTTACCGGATTCGGCCTTGGAGACAAGAAAATTCTTTTCAATCTCTGCGAAAAATTCTTCCTTAGTCAATCCGTTTAAATCCTTAACCACACGGTTATAGTCCATGATTTCCAACTGTTCATCAGGGAAAAGTACGGCAAGGAAATAATTAAATTCAGCATCGGCATCATACCCGGGGTTTTCTTCACGGCGTTTCATACCTACTTTTACAGCAGAAGCCGCTCTGTGGTGACCGTCTGCAATATATAAATTCGGGACTTTGGTGAATAATTCTTGTAAGCTTTTGTTTGTGTGGCTGTTTTGTATAACCCATACTTCGTGTCTTACGGCACCGAAGGATATAAAATCGTAAACCGGGTTGTTGTTTGCAATATAATCATTAATTATAACATCTATTTCCTTATTTGTCTCGTAGGTTAAGAAAATAGGGCCGGTATTTGCATTACAAACATCCACATGGCGTATACGGTCTTCTTCCTTGTCGGTACGAGTTAATTCGTGCTTTTTGATAGAGTTGTTTAGGTATTCGTCTATAGAAGTACAGGCAACCAAACCGGTTTGAGAACGACCGTCCAAGGTAAGCCTGTAAATATAGAAATTTGCCGTTTCATCCTGTACAAAAACCTTGTCTTCTATCATTTTATTCAGGTTAGAGGCGGCTTTTTCGTATACTTGAGGGCTGTAAAGGTCTGTTTCCGGGTCCAAATCCACCTCTGCCTTATCTACGTGCAGAAAAGAATAGGGATTGTTTTTGGTTAATTCCCTTGCCTCACGGCTGTTCATAACATCATATGGCAATGCCGCAACCTTAGAAGCAAGTTCCGCAACCGGTCTTATAGCTTTGAATGGTTTTACTGTAGCCATATCAGTCTCCTAATACCCTAACGCTCAGCACTTCCGGAATTTGTTTAAGTTCTTGAGCAATATCGCCGGTAGACTTAATTTCAAACAAAGCACAGGCGTTGTTTCCGTTGGAAGCAACAGCTTTGTCTACGACGTCTGCCTTAGCGGCAATTTCGGTTATTTTATCCAAGGCGGCGGATTTGTCTTTGTAAAGCACTGCAAGACGTTTATTTCCGCTGTCCGGTAAGTAACAGTTAGGGAAATTTACAGAATTTTTAATATTGCCTTTTTCTAAGTAATCTTTAAGTTGAACCGCAGCCATGTAAGCACAGTTTTCTTCTGATTCTTCTGAGGATGCACCAAGATGAGGTATGGTAATAAGATTTTCGCAACCCAGAACTTCTTCAGTCGGGAAATCTGTTACGTAGCAACTTACTTTTCCGGAGTTGAGAGCGTTTTTAACGGCGGTGCTGTCCACCAAATCCGCACGGGAAGCATTGATGATTTTTACTCCGTCTTTCATCATGGCTAGGGTTTCGTCGTTAACCATTTTTTTGGTTTCGGCATTCAAGGGCACATGAAGGCTGATGTAATCGCAATTTTTATAAATTTCTTGAGGGTCTGAAACTTTTGTAAAGTTGCCTTCGGGTACGATGAATGGGTCATAACCCACAACTTCCATGCCCAGTGCAACACCGGCATTGGCTACCATTAAACCTATAGCTCCCAAACCGATAACGCCTAATTTTTTGCCCATAATTTCGGTTCCGGCATAGGCGGCTTTTTGTTTTTCAACTTCTTTTGCTACGTCTTTAACTTCGTTGTTGTCTTTAAGAGATTGACACCAATTAATGCCTTGTACAATTTTACGTGAAGACAGCATTAAAGCTGCTATAACCAATTCTTTAACAGCATTGGCATTGGCACCGGGAGTATTAAAAACAATTATTCCCTTATCTGTGCATTTATCTATGGGAATATTGTTTACGCCGGCTCCGGCACGGGCTACAGCCAAAAGGCTTTCCGGCAATTCAGTTTCATGCATGTCCGCACTGCGAACCAAAATTCCGTTGGGGTTAGTATCTTTATCGGAAATTTCGTATTTTTCGGCGGGAAGATGAACAAGTCCGTTTTGAGAAATTTTATTTAATGTGACAATTTTAAACATATATATCGCCTCTTGTTCAATATATTTTTATTATAACCCAAAATGTCGTATTTGTACATATAAACTAACCGGTGGTTGGTATTAAGATTTAATCCGGATTTTCGGTTATCTTTTTCTGAGTTTATAGCATTTGGGGAGATATAAAGTTATCTCCCCGGAAGTTTTGATACTGATTAGAGTATCAATTATTTGATATATTTTTAACAAAGCTTATCGTAAATCAGTTTTGTGTTTCGAACTTCTTCATAAAGTCAATTAATGCTTTTACACCTTCAACAGGCATAGCATTGTATATGCTGGCACGCATACCGCCAACGCTTCTGTGACCGGCTAAGTTTACAAAGCCTGAAAATTTTGCTTCCTTGATGAATTTTGCGTCCAATTCTTCGTTTCCGGTTACAAAAGGTATGTTCATTAAAGAGCGGTCTTTTCCGGCTACTGTGGAGTTAAACATTTTGGAATTATCCAAGTAGTCATAGAACATACCGGCTTTTTCTTCGTTGACTTTTTGCATAGCCGCTACGCCGCCCATGGCCTTAATCCATTCAAAGACCAATTTTGCAAAGTAAATGGTGAATGTGGGTGGTGTATTGTAAAGAGAATCATTTTCTGCATGAACTTTATAATTAAGGTATGTTGGTGTATCTTCCGGAGCATGACCGATTAAGTCGTCGCGAATAATAACTATAGCCATACCGCTTGGTGCAATATTCTTTTGAGCTCCCGCATAAATTACGCCGAATTTGCTTACGTCATATACTTCTGAAAGTATACAGCTGGACATATCCGTAGCGATAGGCACGTTTCCTGTATCGGGGAGTTCTGTAAATCTTGTGCCGAAGATGGTGTTGTTCATTGTTATGTGGAAATAATCGGCGTTTGGATTAAATTTGCTTTTGTCAAGAGTGGGGATATGATTAAAGATTGATTCTTTAGAAGAAGCAACAACGTTTACATCACCATAAAGCTTTGCTTCCTGGATAGCTTTAGTTGACCATTGCCCGGTATTCACATAATCCGCAGCTTTGTTTCTAAACAAGTTAATGGGCAACATGGAGAATTGTAAAGTTGCACCGCCTTGCAAAAACAAAACCTTGTAATTATTGGGGATATTCATAATCTCTCTGAGCAAAGATTCGGCGGATTGGATTATATTTAAAAATTCTTTGGAACGATGGCTCATTTCCATAACGGACATTCCCGAATTTTCATATACCAACAATTCTTTTTGTACCTTTTCCAATACTTCCAAAGGTAATACAGAGGGACCTGCGGAAAAGTTATAAACTCTGTCCATAAAAAACCTCCAAATGATAAAATTTTGTGTCATACACAAAAGCGTATTATTACCGGCATTGAAAATAAGCAAGGCTAAATGCCGATATAAACAGTAATTTACAGCCGGTGTATAATCGATACAGTGTCGCCATATCACCGCTGAAAATATGTTTATTTTTAACAAAACGGAATATAGGCATACTTATTAACAATATGCCGCATCAACCTATTCTTCGACAGGAAAATTCCGTAAATGCGGAAAAAAACAGTATTATTTGACTGTCAAAGCAATATTTTGAAACCGTTGTTAATTTCCGATTATAATACGAAAAGCGGATTGAAGTCAATGGAAAAGCTATATAATTATAATAGGATTTTTAATAAAAATGTTGACAAAACTACGGGGTAATGATACAATTTCATTAGTTAGTTTAGACTAACCGTCAGAAACATAACATTATTCACAAAAAAGTTTATATTCACATCGAAAGGAGCAAGTCATGTCTGCTATAACTCTGGGTGATATAAACCTTATGGAAACCGCAAAGATTATCAGCCTTCAATGCGAAGGGCCCGTTCGCAGAAGGCTTTTGGATATGGGCTTAACCCCAAAAACTCAAGTTACCGTTACCAATGTGGCGCCTCTGGGCGACCCCATTCAAATTTCTTTAAGAGGATACGAGCTTTCTCTGCGTAAGGATGAAGCCAAAAATATTATTGTCAACAAGGAGTAGGCTATGTTATTTGCACTGGTAGGCAATCAGAACTGCGGCAAAACAACGCTTTTCAACAGATTGACCGGTTCCAATCAACACGTGGGAAATTTCCCCGGGGTTACCGTTGAGCAAAAAAGCGGCGATTTAAAAAAACGTCCGGACATAACTGTTGTGGATTTGCCGGGTATATATTCTCTGTCGCCTTTCTCCGCAGAGGAGATAGTGACCAGGGACTTTATTTTTCACAACAAGCCCGGTTGTATTATAAATATAGTCGACGCCACCAACCTAAGGCGAAATCTTTATTTGACCCTGCAATTACTGGAGCTTGAAATCCCCACTGTTATTGCAGTCAATATGATGGACGAATTTTTAAGCAACGGTAACAAACTGGATTGCGAAAAATTATCCGCCGGATTGGGAGTACCCATACTTCCAATATCCGCCGCTAAAAATCAGGGCATAGATGATTTGATAGACAAGGCTATGGAGGTAAGCAAAGAAAAAAGATTGCCGGCAAGGCAGGACTTCTGCTCCGGGGCACTTCACCGTAGCATACACTCCATAGCCCATATTATAGAAGACCATGCGTTAAAAGAAGAAATTCCCGTTCGTTTTGCGGCCAGCAAGCTAATTGAAGGCGACGAACCTATCAAAGAAAAATTGCAACTTTCCGAAAACGAAGAGGAAATTCTGTCCCATACTCTTTTGGAACTGCAAAACGAAATCGACACTCAAATAGACGCCGCAATGGCAGATATGCGCTACAGCTTTATAGAAAAAATATGCGATAAATCCGTTACCGTAAAGAAGCAGGATTCCAGGGAGCAAAAACGCTCGGCAAAGATAGATGCGGTATTAACCCACAAATATTTTGCCATACCCATCTTCCTTACGTTTATGTTCATTATTTTTTACCTGACATTTAACGTAATCGGCAGTTTTTTAAGCGACTTGCTTTCTGAAGGCATAAATTACATAACCATTGGGGTAGATACTCAACTGACAGCTTTGGAAATAAACCCTGTGGTACATTCACTGATTATAGACGGTGTTTTCGCAGGCGTGGGTAGTGTTCTCTCCTTTTTGCCCATAATCGTGGTGTTGTTTTTCTTCCTTTCCGTTTTGGAGGACACCGGGTACATAGCCCGTGTAGCCTTTGTAATGGATAAGGTGCTTAGAAAAATTGGGCTTTCCGGCAAGAGTTTGGTGCCTATGATAATCGGCTTCGGCTGTTCTGTTCCGGCTATTATGGCTACGAGAACCCTTGGTTCGGAACGTGACCGAAAAATGACCATTTTCTTGATACCGTTTATGTCTTGCTCTGCAAAGTTGCCTATTTATGCCCTGTTTTCCGTAGCTTTCTTCGGAAACAACGCAGCTTTTATTATGATAGGGCTTTATATTTTCGGCATATTAATGTCTGTCGGCTTTGCAAACATTTTAAAATCAACCATATTCAAGGGCGAATCTGTGCCGTTTATTATGGAGATACCGCCATATCGCTTTCCGTCCTTTGGAAATATTGCAGTTTTGATTTATCAACGTGCAAAAGATTTTTGCGTAAAGGCTTTTACGGTTATATTTGTGGCATCTTTGATAATCTGGGCTATGCAAACCTTTGATTTAAGGTTTAATGTGGTTGAAAACACCGAAACAAGTATGTTGGCTCAATTGGGTAAACTTATGGCACCGGTATTCAGCCCTATAGGTTTTCATGACTGGCGTGCATCAACCGCTATTATCACCGGCTTTACTGCAAAAGAGGCCGTTATCAGTACTCTTGCGGTTCTAACCAATCTATCCGTCGAAAATTTACAATCAGGATTGGGGCAAATTTTTACCCCTTTGTCTGCGTTCTCCTTCCTTGTCTTTACTTCGCTTTACACACCCTGCGTAGCCACCATAGCCGCTATTAAACGAGAATTTAACAGCGGATTTGTAGCCTTTCTGGTTGCGATTATGCAAAGCTTAATTGCATATGTTTTGGCTGTGGCTGTTTATTGGAGTTGTATGGCAATACTATAAAGCTATTTATATTTGAATTTTAAGGGTGACTATGAAAGTCTTGTTGCGTATACACAGGAGTTTTGTATCACCCTTTTTGTTTGAATTTATGCTAGCGGAAATTGTTATTTAATATTTAATCAATTAAAAACCCTTGCTTTATTCAAGAGCAACCGCTATTCTTAACAAATAAACAGCAAAAGTTGACACACTTAGCAATATGTTATAAGATAGCATTAAAATCATGAATATTTTACTTCACTTTAACCGAACGAACCGGAATTAATCAAGATGAAAAGGCTTGTTTTCGGAGCTTCCGTTTTGGTAAAAAGTGTATAAATACAGACAAAAACGGACGGAGAGTGTATGGCTCACAAAAACGGCGGTCTCGCCATAAAGAAATTTAACAGAAACAGAATATATCGCTATTTGTACGACAACGGAGAGTCTTCCAAGCAGGACATTGCTCAGGCATTAAAAATAAGCCTGCCTACCGTTACGCAAAACATCAAAGACCTGTTGCAAATGGGATTAATTGAAGAAAACGGGACTTTTGAATCTACCGGCGGAAGGAAGGCTCGTGCCATCGCAATTAAAAAGGACGCTCGTTTTGCCGTGGGTTTGGATGTAACCACCAATCATTTGGGCATAGTGGCGGTAGATGTGAAGGGCAATGTTATACGAAACGAAAGAATTAGATTTCCCTTTGTTAACGAGCCGGGGTATTTTCGGGAAGTGGGAGAAATAATAAAGCGTTTCACCAATGATTGTGCCATTGACAGCAAAAAAATCCTGGGTGTGGGAATTGCTGTACCGGCTATAGTGTCTCCGGACGGACAGGTGCTTAATTATTCTCCTATTTTGGGGTTTACCGGCGGTACTTTACATAGTTTTTCTCAATTTATTTCTTTTCCTTGCAAACTTTGTAATGATGCCAATGCAGCCGGTTCTGCGGAACTGTGGAATGCCAACCGGATAAAAGATATGATATATCTGCTATTAAACAACTCAGTGGGTGGTGCAGTGCTTATAGACGGAAGTCTTTGCTTCGGAAAAAATCAAAGAACCGGTGAATTCGGTCATATAACCATAGTCCCTAACGGAGAAATGTGTTATTGCGGCCAAAAAGGTTGCGTGGACGCCTATTGCAATGCAAGAATACTTGCGGACAGTGCCGGCGGTAAGCTTGAGAATTTTTTCGAGTTGCTTAAACAGGGAAGCCCCTCACATTTGCAAATCTGGCAAAAATACTTATATCATCTTACCCTTGTTATAAACAACCTTCGTATGGTTTTTGACTGCGATATTATACTGGGTGGCTACGTGGGAACCTTTATGGACGATTATTTAGCTACCTTACGAGAGGCGGTTGCTAAAAAAAATACTTTTGAGTATGACGGAACTTATTTAAAAGCCTGTCAATACAAGTTGGAAGCTACTGCGGTAGGTTCGGCGCTAATGTTTATATCTTCGTTTTTAGGAGAAACATAGGATCATTAAGGAGACTTTTGTCGACAAGGCAAAAGTTTTTTTAATTTCAAGCGAAAAACCGGAAGTAAAACAACTGTACAATGTAACCGTTTACAGTGGCTTTTCTGCTTTGTTTTTGGTCGTATAAACAGATTGCTTGGGTTAAGATTGTCTTATTATACAAACAGCCGGCGAATTTTATAATTTTTATATTGACTTTTATACAATTGGATTATATACTTATAAAAAATGATTTACAAAAGTGTTTTATATTTTAGAAGGAGGCGGCCATGATTCAGAATATTAAGCTGAGGGTTAAGGGTGTAGAAAAGTCGTTTCCCGGGGTTAAGGCATTGGATAAGATAGATTTCTCCGTTAAAAAAGGTACGGTTCATGTACTTTGCGGTGAAAACGGTGCCGGTAAATCCACCTTGATGAAGATTATCAACGGAATTTATCAACCGGACAGCGGCCAAATTTTTATCGATGAAAAGCCGGTGCGTATCAATAATCCCATTCAGGCTCGAAACCTTGGTATCTCCATGATTTTTCAGGAATTGAATTATGTTCCCGAAATGACGGTGGAAGAAAATCTCTTTCTGGGAAATCTTCCTGTAAAAAAATCCGGAAATGTTGATTGGAAGCAGGTAAGGGAACGTACTCTTGAACTGTTGAGAAAAGAAAACTTAAACTATCCTCCGGATTTGCAGTTAAAATATCTAACCGTCTCCGATATACAAATGCTGGAAATAATCAAAGCCATTTCCCACAAGAGCGATATTATTATTATGGATGAACCTACATCAGCCATTACTCAACGTGAAGTGGAATTCCTGTTCGAAAAAATTCGCTCTCTTAAAGAAAGAGGAGTAAGCATAATCTACATATCCCACAAGTTGGACGAAGTATTCAGAATAGCCGACGATATTACCATACTCCGTGACGGAACGGTGGTAGAATCGCTTCCGGCTAAAGAATTGGACATAGAAACCGTAATTTCTCTTATGGTAGGCAGAAAACTTGAAAATACCTACCCAAAAGAAGAAATTCCCATAGGCGAAAAGTTGTTGGAAGTATCCGAGCTTTCCGGAAACGGATTTTCCGATATAGATTTCCATGTAAAAAAAGGCGAAATTTTAGGCTTTGCAGGCTTAATGGGTGCCGGAAGAACGGAAGTAATGCGTAGTCTTTTTGGCTTAGACCCTATGGAACAAGGTAAAGTCACCTTAAAAGGAAAGAGCGTAAACATCAAGAAAGTAAAAGACAGCATAAAGAACGGAATGGTTATGCTTTCCGAAGATAGGCGACGTTACGGCATTGTTCCCATGAGAAGCGTTAAGGAAAACTGCACAATTTCAAGCCTTGAACAGGTTTTCTACGGCGGTAAACTTCACGCAAAAAAAGAAATATCCATGGTAAGAAAATTATTCGAGCGTATGCGTGTGAAAACACCAACCTTGGATACACCCATACAATCATTGTCCGGCGGAAATCAACAAAAGGTGTTGCTGGCTAAATGGATTAATCGTAACCCTGACGTTATGATACTGGATGAACCCACCAGAGGTATAGACGTAGGCGCAAAATTTGAAATATACAAGCTTATGACAGAGCTTGCCCGGGATAATCGAGCCATAATAATGGTTTCTTCCGAATTGCCGGAACTATTGGGAATGTGCGACAGAATTTATGTAATGCACAAAGGAAAGATTACCGGCGAACTGAAACGTGAAGAATTCAGCCAAGAACTAATAATGAAATATGCCACAGGTACAATGATAAATTAGTATTTTAACTTTAGGATTGTAGAATCCAATAAATATTAAAGTCTTTTTAAGGGAGTTTGAGGTAAACTTTTTTTTAGAAAAATTTCTCTCAAGATTTTGCTCTTTCCGGACTAAAAATCTAAACCGAGGTGATTTCCATTAACACTACAGCCAACCGTTTATCGGAAACCATGAAAAAATACAGCATATTCATAGTCCTTGTGGTTTTGTTTATTATATGCTGCTTTATCCACAAGAACTTTTTATCGGGAGAAAACCTTATTAATATTTCCAGACAGCTATCTGTTACTACCATTTTGGCGTTTGGTGCCACAATTCTGATAATCAGCGGTATGTTGGACCTTTCCGCAGGTTCCGTGCTTGCCTTATCCGGCGTTTTCTCAGTTTTTATTTGTAAGGCAACCGGAAATTTAATTTTGGCGTTCTTTGCCGGTATTTTAACAGCGGTAATTTGTAATGTTTTAAACGCTATGATGGTCACTACCTTCAAAGCACCTCCATTTATCGCAACTTTGGCTATGCTGACTGTTGCCAGAGGTGTGGCATTACTTTTCACCAACGGACAAAATATCTATCAAATCGGCGACTATATAACCTTCGGTCAAGGCTATGTTTTCGGAATACCCACGCCGGTAATTTTCTTGGCTATAATTTTCTTCATCACTTGGTATACCTTAAAACATACTCGCTTCGGTCGTTCGCTTTATGCAATAGGCGGTAACGAAGAAGCCGCTGTAGCATCCGGTATTAACGTAAGCAGAAATAAGTATTGGGCTTATATTTTTAACGGAGTTTTGGTAGGTATTGCAGGTGTGCTGTTTATGAGCCGTGTTAACGCCGGTTTGCCCAACGGTGCCATAGGCTTTGAATTTACAGCCTTAACGGCAGCTATTATCGGCGGAACAAGCTTCTCCGGCGGTGTGGGCACAGCCCTTGGAACTTTGGCCGGTGCCTTTATCGTAGGCTTTTTGGATAACATTATGAACCTTCTGGGTGTTAACTCCTATATGCAATCAATAGTTAGGGGTTCAATAATTGCTCTTGCGGTTATTTACGATATATGGGCCAAAAACAGAATGACTAAGTCCATTCAAGCAAAACCCAAAGCCGAAAAGCCCGATGAATCAAAAGCTGTTAGCGTATAAAAACTTTGCCTAAGCAACTTTTCTATAAGAATTTCTTATACATATTTATTTTTTGACACAATAAGCTATAATGTTAACCGTATGTAATTTTTGGAAATTAACAGAGCAACCAAGTTATTACTTGTGCTTCTTTTTTAAGATTGTATGTTTATGATGTTTGTATTTTAAAACTTCCCTTATTCTGCTTGTAAATTTGCAACCGGTTCTTTGTATTAGACCACGAGAAGACCAGGCAAGCTGTTATTCCCGAGGTTTAAAATAAAAATTGAAAGGAAGTAACATATGAAAAAAATACTGTCTTCAATTTCTGCACTTGTAATGATTATGGCTTTGCTGGCTGCCTGTGGGGCTCCCGCTCAACCATCGCCCTCTCCGGCACAAAGCCCTTCCGGCTCACCTACCGCCAACGCAAATGACGGCCAAAACGCCGGCGATGCCCAACCGGCTGACCAAACTTTCAGAGTAGCTTACGTTGCCAGAGCTCAAGCAGACTCCTTTGCGGCTTGGTTGGCAAATGCTATTAAAGCCGAAGCCGATAAGTATCCCAACATCTCCCTTGACGTATTCGACGGCGAAGCCAACGACGAAAAAGAAAATACTCTTATCGAAAACTGCATAACAAACAAATATGACGCCATTATCGTTCAACCCAACAACGGCGAAGCTCAACGTCCTTACGTTGAAAAAATCGTTCAAGCGGGAATCATTGCTATCACCACAAATGCACGTATCTCCGGCATTGACGGTTCTTCTTCCGTAGACGCTGACCCCTATATGCAAGCAAAAGTAAACTGTGACTTGGCCTTAACTCAAGTTCCTCAAAATGCTAAAGTTGTAGTACTTCAAGGCCCATCCGGAAACTTCCATGCAGACGAACGCCGCAAAGCATGGGGCGCAGAATTCTTTGACAAACGTCCCGACGTTACCATCGTAGGCGAACAAATTGCTAACTGGAACAAAGATGAAGCCATGAGATACATGGAAGACTGGGTTCAATCCAACGACGAAATCCATGCAATTATTGCTATGAACGACAATATGTGTGCAGGTGCTTTGGAAGTAGTTAAAGACAACTCCAAATTTGCAAACATTCTTGCCTACGGTGTAGACGGAACAGCCGAAGCTTGCTTACTTATCAAAGAAGGCAAAATGACTTCCACCTGTATGCAATCCGCTTACGACTTGGCTGAATTGTTGCTTTCCTCCACAGATAAATTGCTCAAAGGCGAAGAAACATCCATCAACACAGATATTGGCAATCCTCTTATAACCAAAGACAATGTAGACGAATATATCGCTATCCTTAAAAACGCAGGAGCATTATAATCGTTCTTACATAATAAACGGGCAATGAACGAAGTCACCCTTACTACTGTAATTTTACCCTATAACACAAATAAATAAATCTTCAGTAGCATTCCCGTGGCCGGTGATACGTAAAATAATCGTTTTGCGTATCACCGGTTTTTTATGTTTAAAAGGTATTATGGGTAAAGTGTTGTGTTTTTTCGAGTAACTATAAAAATATAGTAGTTCTACTTTAAAAAAGCTTTGCCCAAACCTTTTTCATAAAGACATATAATTTTTTTCAGGGTATCCGGTTTAAAGTTGATTAACTATATCACTTCATATGAAAAGCACGCAAACCCTCAACCTCCAACTTGTGCGTTAACTCTGACATTTCCGCCGGGCTTTGTTTCATGCCTGATTTCAACCATTCTATTACTACATTTACATTTCCGCTGCATACAAAAATAGCAATATATTTTGACACTTCAGGATCTAACCCTCTTTCAGCTGCCCATGCCATAACGTGTCTTTTTTGCACAAATTCTATTAAATCATTCATAACAGAATTTATACGCTGCATAGCAATCAATGCCATGCAGAGTTTATTGTTTTCGGCTATAAACTCATACATAGCCTGATGAATGTCCATTTTGCATTTATCTATATCTGTCATATCGAATTTTTCCAGTTGGCTTGTTAGTTCGGTCACTACTTCTTTTTCCAATATTTCAAAAAGTACGTGTTGGTCGCTGTAGTGTGCATAAAATGTACTGCGGTTTATATCCGCAACTTCGCAGATCTCCTTAACGGTTATATTATATATGGGTTTATATTCCAGCAGTTGTATCAGTGCATCTTTTATCCTTTGTTGGGTGTGTTTTATACGCCTGTCTTTTTTCTCGGTCATAATTTCTCCTAAAAAGTTTCGAAGATTTCCAACAAGACAGAATGCTTTGTTGGTTTTACAACAATAATATCATAATTGATGATTGAAAAGCAACACCGTGTATCTTATACTATGGCAATGCTAAATGAGTTTTTCATGGGGGTAAATTTATGAAAAAAAATATATTTAAAGGATTATTGGCCTGTGTGGGTACGATTTTGATGTTTTCGTCCCTTACCGGCTGTAGCGAAATTACCGGCGAAGCCGCAAACTTAAAAGATGCAAAGCCCGTAAGAGTTTTAGAAACCACAGAGGAAGAATATGTTTACATGACCGGGTACAAGGGTTTTACGGTTGCCAAGGATATAACCAAATTATCTTTTGAACAGCCGGGAAAGGTGAAATCACTTTACGTTGAAAAGGGTCAGGCAATTCAAGCCGGTGATGTCTTGGCGGAACTGGACACAGAATACAGCAATATGGCCTTGGACAATGCCCGACAGAACGTTCTTTTGGCACAAAACGGTGTAGAGCAACTAAAAGATGCATCAGACAAAGTTAAATTGGGTATATCCGCAGAAAAGGTGAATTTAGAGAAGGCTATTGATGCCCTGGAGGCTGAAAAAATAAATCTGTCTAAAGCCGAAACAGCTTTGGAAGCTGAAAGATTAAATTTAAAAAAGATAGAGAACACATATGAAACGGCCTTGGAAAAAATACTCTTAAATTATAATGACATAAAAGACAAACACGATAAAATTCAAACCCTATATCAACAAGGCATAGTATCACAAAAAGATTACGATGAAATAAAACTGGGCTTGGATACTGTTACAACCGAACTAAAAAATACGGAAACATCCTATGTAAATGATTTAAACCTACAAAAAAAGAATATAGAAAACATGGAAAAAAACAACGATTTACAAAAAATTAGCATACAAAACTCCGAAAAAAACATTAAACTGCAAAAAATCAACATCCAAAACACCCAAAAACAGTTAGAATCGGTTTATACACAAATAGAAGGTGCTAAAGTAAAGGAAAATCAGGCAGACATAGGTGTTCGTCAACAGGAAAAACAATTGAACGACAGCAAGCTGATTTCTCCGTTTAGCGGTTATGTAATTGAAACCTTGGTAAAAGCAGGCGAAGAAACCGCCGCCGGTTACCCTGTGGCTGTAATAAAATCTGAACATAACATTGTAAAAATCGGAATACCGGTGGAAGACCGGTCTAAAATAAAGCAGGGTACGGAAGTAGAAATGGAATCAATGGGTGAGAATTTCAGCGGAAAAATAACTCTAATCAGTCAATATCCGGATGAAGCCACACGTACTTATTATGCGGAAATTACCCCAACCAACCGGGATTTAACACCGGGCAGTATAGTTGATGTTAAAATACCGACCGAATCCAAAAAGGGTATACTTCTGCCCATAAGAGCGGTTTTCAATACAGACGGTGTAAATTACGTTTACTGTGTTGAAAAAAATCCGGAAGGTGCAGATGTCACAGTCCGCAAAGAAGTAGTTTTGGGAGAAACCTACAACGACAAGGTTGTTGTAACAAATTTACCCAACGGTTTAAGGGTTGTAACTGAAGGAACAAAGTACATTAAGGAAAATCAAAAGGTGCGGGTAGATTAAGCAACTCTGACCGGAGGTTATTATGGATAAAAAAGGACTAATTTATTATATCTTGAAGAAAAAGAACATAGCGCTGATTTTTGCGGTATTTATAATGGTTTTCGGTGTAGTCTCTTACGCAACCTTGCCTAAGCAGTTATATCCCGTATTTCCCATGCCTATGGCTATAGTTACGGCAGTTTATCCCGGGGCTTCCGCAGAGGATATGGAGGTTTTGGTATCCGAAAAAATTGAAGACGTTTTAATGCAAGCAGAGGGCTTTGATTCCTGTGAATCCTACTCCACCGAAAGCGTCAGTATTACCGAAATGTATTTTGATATAAATATGGCCGCCGCTGACTTGGAAAAGAGCAAAAGCGACTTGCGTTTCAAAGTAGAGGCGTTAAAAGGCTCAACATTACCCCAAGGCGTAACTTATTTGAATTACAATACCGATGTAGGAACTACGGAAGGGCTTTTCCTTGCTTTTACCGGAGAAGGTATAAGTAAGGCTGAATTATACCAAAGGGCAGACGAGTTAAAAACCAAGCTGCAAAATATGCCCGGGGTAAAAAGGGTAAGCGTAGGCGGTAAGCCCGGTGAGGAAATAAGAATTACGGTACAAACCGATAAACTAAACCTAATGAAGCTGTCCCTAACCGATTTAAGCAACATTGTAAGTTACCAAAACAGCTTAATTCCAACCGGAGATATAGAATTTGAAGATGATATTATTAAGGTTAACTCCTCCGGTTCTTTCGAAAGCATAGCTGAAATAGAAGATTTAATAATTGATATAGACAAAAATACCGGTGCCATTACCTGTTTAAAGGATATTGCTACCGTAGAAAAAGTTCAAAAACGAGACAGCAAAATATACGATTATAACGGAAAGGCCGCCATACTATTAAGCCTAAGTTACAGCGAAGGTATAGAAGTTGTTTCGGCCGGAGCAGAAATTTTAAAACAGGTAGAAGCCTTCAAAAGCAATTTACCCACAGGCATAGAGGTACATAAAGTTGTGGATTTATCCTCGGACGTTAACAAATCCATTTCGGAATTTACTTTCAGCGTTATTCAAGCCGTTATAATAGTCTTGGCGGTAATAATTTTGGGTATGAACTTCCGCAACGGCGGTATTGTGGCGGTTGCCATACCGGTTTCCATAATGACGCCCTTTGTGGTTATGAAATTGTTTGGCATAGACATACAGTTTATGTCTTTGGCGGCTTTAATAATAGCCCTGGGTATGCTTGTAGATAATGCCATAGTGGTAAGCGATGCTATACAGGTAAGGATAGATGCCGGCGAAGACAGATTATCAGCCTGTATTAACGGCACAAAAGAGGTAAATTTACCGGTTTTGGCTTCGGTATTAACCACTGTAGCCATATTTATAATGATATACTTTTTGCCGGGCACAATGTTCAGCTTCTCCAACAGCTTGCCAACCATAATAATAGTGGCTTTAATGGCTTCGTATTTTGTGTCTGTTACCATTACACCCATAATGTGTTATTTGCTTATGAAAAAAACTCCGCCACAAAAGGCAAATCGCTTGAATTTGTTTGGAAGGTTGGAAAATACAATACACAAAGTACTGCAAACAGCTCTTAACCATAAAGTTCCGACTTTAATTATTTCTGTTATTATCCTTCTTGTAAGTGTTTCAATGTTTGCCTTTATCAACGTGGAGTTTATGCCCAAATCGGATAAGAAGTTGATTGATATAAGCGTTGTTGCCTCAACCGATACAGACATCAGAAAAACAGAAGAGGCAGTAAATAAGGTGTTGGAAACGGTATCAGGCCAACCGGAGGTTGTGTATTATTTATCCGCAACCGGCGGTGTTTTGCCTAAGTATGATTTTTGTTTTTTGCCTACGCCGGACAGAATCGGAAAAGGAAATATAGTGCTTGGGGTAGACTTAACCAAGGGCAATCGTTTTAAGCGAAATGAACAATTTGCGGAATTTCTACAAACCGAATTAAATATGCTTTCTGCCGGGGCATCTGTTACGGTGAAAGAATTGGAGGTAGTTCCCAAATCATCATCACCTATTCAAATAAAAATAACCGGTGATAATTTTGACGAAATCAACAAGGCCTCCGAGATTATTGAAACCGAACTGGAAAAGCTTGAAGGCATCAGAACCTTTGCAAGCGACAGACAGCTAAAAACCCCGCAATACTATATAGATATAAACAATACATCATTAAACACCTACGGTTTGACCAAGGCAGAATTATTAAGCGAAATTAACATAGCCCTAATGGGACGCAATGTTACCCTTTTTAGGAAGGACACACAAGAATACCCCGTGGTGTTAAAAGGCGATATTGATTCTACCGAGGATTTGAGCAATCTAATGATTAAATCAAACATTACGGGCGCAAAGCATCAAACCAAGCAAATGTCTGATATTACCTTAAAAGAAAAATATCCTATGATTACCCGCCATAACGGAAATAGGACAGTAGAAGTATCCGCTTTTCCCAAAATCGGCTATACTCCCATTAAGTTGCAAAAAAAGCTGGAGAAAGAATTGGCTTCTGTCGACCTTGGCAATGTAGAGCTTGTTTTTGAAGGAGATGCGGAACAGATGGACCTTTCCATAGGTGGATTGGCTGTAGGTTCGGTAGTGGGAATAGCAGGGATTTTTATTATTCTGTATTTCCAATTTTACTCAATGAAAAAAGTGCTTATAGCCCTTTGTGCTATTCCTTTTGCACTGGTTGGCGCAAGTTTTGGGTTGGTTATACTTAACCCCGGGTTTAACTTGTTTACAATATTGGGCATTTTAAGCTTGTGCGGGGTTGTGGTAAACAACTCTATTGTATTGGTGGATTATATAGAATCGGAGAGGGCTAAGGGAGTACCTCTGACAGAAGCCTGTAAATCGGCTGTGAAAAGAAGGTTCAGGCCCATTTACCTAAGTACGGTAACTACGGTTTTAGGAATGATACCGCTGGCATTCGGCAAAAACCTGCTGTTTACCGGTCTTGCAACGGCTTTTATGTGCGGTGCGGCTGTATGTATGTTTTTTACGCTGATTATAATTCCGGTTATATATGATTTGCAGAAGGATAATAGAGCAGTATCTAATGCGAAAATTTGACAAATGTTGAAGAGAAAATCCTCTTTTCCAAAAATTAGATGTGAGAAGTCTAAATAAAAAACAACAGCAAAAATATAAGTTTTGGCTGTTGTTTTTTCTTTGAGTTTATTTACCTGAAAGATACTCCAATATTTCCTTTGCGTTAATATCCGGTTTTACTTTGTCCCATACTTTTTCTATATGGCCGGACTCGTTTACAAGGTAGGTTGTACGAACAACTCCCATGGAGGTTTTACCGTATAACTTCTTTTCTTGCCAAACGTCATAGGCTTGGATAGCTGTCAGTTCCGGGTCTGAAAGTAAAATAAAGGGCAAAGAGAATTTATCTGCAAACTTTGCATGAGATGCAACACTATCCTTGCTGATACCAACAACCTCTATGCCTAACTTTTTAAACTCCTCATAAGCTTCGGCAAAAACCGCTGCTTGTTTTGAGCAACCGGGAGTATTGTCTTTGGGATAGAAATAAATTATAACTTTGTTTCCTGTGAAATCGGATAGTTTTACTTCTTTGCCGTCTTTGTCCGTAAGTGTGAAATCCGGTGCTTTTGTACCCGGTTCAAGCATTTTTATTTTCCTCTCTAATAAATACGTAATTGGTTTCTGTTGAAAATTCGGGATAGTAGCAAAATTTTAGTCCGCAAAAGTGTTTCAAGTCCTCGGGGTTTTGTATGTTGTTTTCGGCCATAAAGCGCAACGCTTCACCCCGAGCCATTTTAACATAAACGCCTTTTTCCTTGATTTTATTGTTAATCAATTCGCCGAAGGTGCAGGTTATATAGCTAATATGGTTTTCCAGATATTTTGATATTACCTTGCTGTATTCGTCCGATGCCAAATTAATTATTGTGTTTTCATTTTCGGTAAGCGCTTTATATATACTATCCTTCCAAAAGTCATACAAATTATTGCAAAAGTCGGTGTTAAGCTTGGCTTGCATTTCCAACCGGTAAGGAACAACAGCATCAAAGGGTTTTAAAATACCGTAAAACCCGGATAGGATTCTCAAGTGCTTTTCCGCATACTTAAAATACCTATCCTCAAAAACATGAGGTGCCATATAGTTGTACTGAATACCGTCATAGGACAAAATTGCAGGCGAAGTAAGCTTCCGCAAATCCATATTTTGATACCTGTCAAAATTCAAACGGGCAATTTTATCGTTACAGTCAAGCAGTTTTTTCAATTCTTCAAAAGTCAACGTTTTTAAGTGATTCAACAAAACTTCTGCCTTATTAAGAAAACAGGGCAAGCCTTTCGGTTCAAGACTATCCCTGTCCGTATTCATCTTTTTGGCAGGAGAAATAATGATTTTCATTTAGACCTCTCATGTCAGCAGCAAAAATGTTATTATGATGCGAATTTCTTCTCGAATTTTTCCGAATGAACACCTTTTAGCATAATCGGGGTTAGCAAGTCGGTTACTATTACCACTGCAATTATGGCACAGAACAGGGTTGGATCCATTAAACCTGCGGCTATGCCCTTATCAGCCACAATCAATGCAACTTCACCCCGGGATACCATTCCTATGCCTATCTGTATGGATTCTTTAGTGGAATACTTGGTCATTTTTGCACCGAAACCGCAGCCTATAATTTTTGACGATATTGCAACTATCAACAGTAGTCCCATAAACACAAGCAGGTGTGAATCTATGCCGGTAATGACGGTCTTAATGCCTATACTTGCAAAGAAAATGGGCGAAAAAAACATATAGGAAAGCACAGATGTTTTCGATTCTATATAAGGTTCTGCTTTGCTGTTGCAAAGTATAAGGCCGGCGAAATAAGCCCCGGTAATGTCGGCTATGCCGAATTGTTCCGCAGCAAATGAAAGCAGTATACAGAAGGCCAGTGCAAAAATGGACAGTCTATGTACATTCCCTTTGGTCATGCTTATACGTTTGAACCATTTAATAATCAAGAAACCGCATACGCCCGTAATCAGCAAGAAAGTCACGATTTTTAATAAGGTAAAGGATACTACGCTGACGGAGAATCCCTGTTCCTTTGAACAGGCAATTATTATGGTCAAAATAATTATGCCTAAAATATCATCTATAACCGCCGCACCCATTATGGCCGTTCCGGTGGGAGTTTTTATCTTTTTCAACTCCTGTAAAGTTTCCACGGTGATACTTACGGAAGTTGCGGTGATAATAACCCCTATAAATATGCTTTGCATTATACCCATACCGTAAAATTGGGCCAGTATAAGGCCGCCGAATAAGGGTACCAAAACACCGGCAATTGCTATAATCAGCGAAGATTTCCAGGTTTGTTTCAGCCTTGCAAGGTCTGTTTCCATACCGGCAGTGAACATGAGCAATATAACCCCAAGTTCCGCTATGGTGCTGATTAAGTCAGAGGGCTTAATTATATTTAAAAAGGTCGGGCCCATTATAACCCCGGCCAACAACGCACCAACTACACTGGGCAGATTAATACGTCGGGTGAAAAGACCGAATAGTTTTGTAATAAACAGAATTATTGCAATATCCAACAAATATTGCCTTACCATAAAATCACCAACCTTTATTTGTTTTATCCGGGAAGGCAAAATTATCTTTCCGGAGAAATTTTATAGTAATTATACACCAAAACAAATCAACAATGCAATTTATTGACAAGTAAATTTAAAGATACATAAATAATAATTGATGTATCTTTTTGTGATTGTATAGCGGTCGGAGCAGAGCCCCGACCCTACAGTACAGCGGAATATACACCATATCTTGCAATATTAAAATGCACCTCGAATGTCAGATTATTTATGGCTGACATTTTGGGGTGCATTTTATTAGAAAGTATTACACGTCATTTCCCTTAATGGATTGCTTTTTGGCGTTTCTGCCTTCATTGTCGAATTCTTCGTTGGCAAGGGTAGGGCCACCCTTTGATTTTTTCTTTCTTACGTCTTTAGGGTCTATTTGACTGTCTTTCGGCATTTTGGGTTGACTCCTTAAAAATTTACTTTCCCAAGGATTTGGGATATAAGTAGTATTTTTAAGAAGTCAGGTAAATATTCGTAGTTTATTCTGCTATGTTGCCGTTTGCTTTAAAGTTAAAGTATGCTGTATCGTCTCTCAGGCAGATTACATAATCCGGCTTGTATTCTTCTATGTATTGGCGTATGGTTTTTGTTTTATAAAAACGTAAGTCCAAGCTAACCGTTGTGTTAAATGAATTGTACAAAAACGTTTCCAGCGGGTTGGTGAAGGATTCTCCGAAAATCAACACATTGGGCAAATCTTCTCTGTAGGTTTTTATAATGGTTTCGGAATAATCGTTGCCCATGTAGATGCCGTAGACTATAGGCGTTGTTATATCCGTGGGTAGGGTAAACCGTGTGGATTCAACCTTTTTGCCCTCGTCCCAACGGTCAAAGGTAATGGGGTTAAGGGCCTTATGATAATACAATTTCTCGCTGAAATCATAAGCATCATAAAGCTTTCTGAAACGTGTACCGTAGAAAGGATTTTCCAACTCTATATATTCGAAATCCGATTCTTCTAATAAGGGTAGAGATGCTTGGTGTTTTTCATTGAAGTATTCGATGATTTTTTGGTAAGTATAGTATGCACCGAATAAATTATAGTGATGGTCGGTTTTGGAGTAAAATTTGGTATAGTCTTCAGTTTCGGAGAATTCTTTTCTCATAAGGATGTTGCCTATACCTGCCTTTTCCATACCGTCAAAAAAGGTTTTTTCCATGAGAGTAAATTTCCTGTCGTTATTTTCCAAATAATCGGGATAGTGATCCCTTAACATAGACATCTGTTCCGGTACGCCTACATAAACGAACTTTCCGCCGTATTTTTCTATGTCATTTTTCAGAACTGTAAGATTTTCCACAGTCTTAGCGGCGGGTTCATCAAAATTATAGTCTTCATATGAGTATTCTACAAAAGGCAGAAGCAGCCTCGGTTGGATAACAACGTTGTTAACCACAAGTTTATTCAAACAATTAACGTTTAATTGAGAATAAGCTTTCATCAACAGAGTTCTTTTCCAGATTCTATCGGTGAAATAATCGTTAAATTGCGGTAAGTATTGCCCTTCGAACAAAGCCTCCGTTGTAAATTCCTGCAAAGGTTTAAGCTTACGGTTTTCATAGATGGTGTATTCTTGGGGTGCTTCTGTAAAAGTCTTAACCGGTACTATGAAAATTACGGCACAAAACAGGAGAATGACCGCATAATTAAATATCTTTTCCATGAGTCCTCCTAAAAGCGGAAATAGATAAAGGGATTAAAGCTAGAATTTATCAAATAAATAACAGATAAAAAGAACAGTGCAAAAACAAAGATTAGTTTTGTGGATAGTATAACAAATTCGGCTAATTTACTCTTAACAGGAATATTTTTCAGTGCCTGTCCCAAAGGCAGGGAGAATAAAATCGCCGCCAAAAATTCCGTTCTGTATTGTATTAAGAAGAAATAGGCCTGAGGGCTAAATTCAAAGGCTGTAAACATTTTTGACATATATGTAAAGGCATTGCCTATGTTATCGCTTCTGAATAACACCCAACCCAGAATTATCATAAGTAAACTGTAGATATGAGCGATAAATTTCGGAAATCGGGAAAGTAGTTTTAATAAGAAAAATTTCTCGATTGTTAACAACAGGGCAAAGTATAGTCCCCAGAAAATGAAATTCCAGGCAGCACCGTGCCAAAAACCGGTTAAAAGCCATACGACGAGAATGTTAATAATATGTCGGTAATTGCCCTTTCTGTTGCCACCCAAAGGTATGTACACATAGTCCCTAAACCACGTTCCCAAGGAAATATGCCATCTTCGCCAAAACTCGGTTATGGATTTGCTGATATAGGGATAATTAAAGTTCTCCAAAAATGTGAAGCCGAAAATCTTACCCAGACCTATAGCCATACAGGAATATCCCGAGAAGTCAAAATAAATCTGCAAGGAATATGCAATTGCACCTATCCAAGCCAAATCCGCATGAAGTTTGTCAAGAGGAACAGCAAAGACCTTATCTGCTATTATCCCCATGGAGTTTGCAAGCAAAATTTTCTTTGAAAGCCCGTAAATAAACCGTATTATACCTTGAGCAACCTTTTGGGAATCGGTGGTTCTCCGGTTTATCTCTGCTGCTACCGTCTCATAACGAACAATAGGGCCGGCAATGAGCTGTGGAAACATGGATATGTACAGAGCCAAATTTAAGGGATTTTTCTGCACGCTACCCTTACCCATATAAACGTCAAACACATAACTCATTGCTTGGAAGGTAAAGAACGAAACCCCGATAGGCATTATGATTTTATCAATGACTATTTGAGTACCGGCAAGGGAATTAATATTGTTGACAAAGAAATTAAGGTATTTAAAATAAAACAACAACCCAAGGTTAGCAACTACAGATGCCGTTAGTGTGAGTTTTGCGCTTTTTCCCTTGTTTTTAAGTAAATTGACAGTTAGACCGAAAATATAGTTTATCAATACAGAAACAAGCATTATTATAATGTGTTTCGGTTCTCCGTAAAAATAAAAAAACAAGCTAAACAACAACAAAATAAAATTTCTTACAAATAATAATTTTTTGGGGACCAAAAAATATAAGAGCAATACTACAGGTAAAAATTGAAATATAAATATGGGAGAGCTGAATACCAAGTTTAACAACTGCCTTCCGATAATCATTAATGTTTGCGTATGGTATGGATATAGCAGTAAAAAAAAGTGTTCCGTCTAAGGTACACTTTTTTTGTGGTATTATTTTATTGTATATCATTTATTTTTTATTGAAAATTACTATTTTA
>CAYMOU010000022.1:0-30082 GCA_964392115.1 uncultured Defluviitaleaceae bacterium
AATCCGTATGGTGGGCATTAAAAACCATCTGGGACAAAGATTTGTTATACAAAGGCCATAAAATCGTGCCTTATTGCCCTCGTTGCGGAACAGCCTTATCCAGCCACGAAGTTTCACAGGGCTATAAAGACGTAAAGGAAAAATCAATATTTGTAAAATTTAAAGTCAAAGATAAAGAAAATCAATATTTCATGGCATGGACCACCACTCCTTGGACCCTACCTTCAAACGTATCCTTGGTGGTTAACCCCAATCAAACATATGCCTTGGTTGAACATAACGGAGAGCAAATTATTATGGCTGAAGCACTGCTGTCCACCGTTTTGGGTGAATATACACTGCTTGCAACCTTCCAAGGCTCGAAACTCGAACATACAGAATACGAACCTCTCTTTGATTTCTATACACCGGACAAAAAGGCTTATTACGTATGCTGTGACGACTACGTTACCTTAACCGACGGTACGGGTATAGTTCACTGTGCCCCTGCCTTTGGTGAGGACGACGCAAGAGTAGGCAGAAATTACGGTTTGCCCTTTGTTCAACTCGTAGACGAACAAGGTTTGTTTGTGGATATTGCTCCCTGGAGAGGCACCTTTGTAAAAGACGCCGATCCCATAATCATAAAAGAATTAAAAGATTCGGGAAAACTGTTTAACGCTATAGATTATGAGCATTCCTATCCATTCTGCTGGAGATGCGACACTCCTCTGTTGTACTACGCAAGAGACACTTGGTTTATTAAAATGAGCGAATTGCGTGACCAGCTGATTAAAAACAACAACACCGTTAATTGGTTGCCGGACAACATTAAACACGGTCGTTTCGGAAACTTCCTTGAAAACGTAATTGACTGGGGTTTAAGCCGTGAGCGTTATTGGGGTACTCCGCTGCCTATCTGGGAATGTTCCTGCGGACACCGCCATGCAATTGGCTCCATAGCCGAACTTAAAGAAATCGGCGACAATGTTCCGGACGACATCGAGTTGCACAGACCTTACATTGACGAAGTTAAGTTAAACTGTCCGAAATGTGCCCAAAAAATGCAACGTATCCCCGAAGTTATAGACTGCTGGTTTGATTCCGGTTCCATGCCCTTTGCACAATGGCATTATCCCTTTGAAAATGCTGATATTTTCAACGAAAACTTCCCGGCGGACTTTATCTCAGAAGCTATAGACCAAACCAGAGGTTGGTTCTACACTTTGATGGCAATTTCCACCCTGCTCTTTGACAAGGCACCCTTTAAAAACGTAATCGTTTTGGGCCACGTTCAAGACAAAGACGGCCGTAAAATGTCCAAACACATAGGAAACGTTGTTGACCCCTGGACTGTTTTGGATAAACAAGGTGCGGACGCTGTTCGTTGGTACTTTATTATCGGTAGCGCACCCTGGTTGCCCAACAGATTCTATGCGGATGCTGTAGGTGAAGCGCAGCGTAAATTTATGGGTACTTATTGGAACACCTACGCATTCTACGTTTTATATGCTGAAATTGACCAATTTGACCCAACACAGCATAAATTTAACCCGGGCACCGCAAGCCCCATGGATAAATGGATACTTTCCAAGCTTAACAGCTTAATCCAAAACGTTGATAACTACCTGGAAAACTACAAACTTACCGAAGCCGGCCGTGCCCTGCATGAATTTGTAGACGATTTGAGCAACTGGTATGTACGCCGTTGCAGAGAGCGTTTCTGGGGCTCTGAAATGGACGAAAATAAGGTTAACGCCTTTATGACCCTATACAACTGTTTGCTGACCGTTACAAAATTGGCTGCTCCTTTTGTTCCCTTTATGACAGAAGAAATTTATGCCAACCTTGTAAAATCAGTAGACAAAAATGCTCCGGAAAGCGTGCATTTATGTGATTTCCCGGTTTGTGACCAAGCTTTAATCGACAGCGAACTTGAAGCCAACATGGATTTGGTGCTTGATATTGTTGTTTTGGGACGTGCCGCACGTAACAACGCCAACATTAAAAACCGCCAACCCATAGCTAAAATGTTTGTTAAAACCGAAGCCGTAAGCTTACCCAACGATTACATTGAAATCATTAAGGATGAATTAAACATTAAAACCGTCGAATTCACCCAAAGCGTAGACAGCTTCACTACCTTTACTTTCAAACCTCAATTGCGTACCTTAGGGCCGAAATACGGCAAACTTGTACCCCAAATTGCACAAGCACTTAACGCAGAGGACGGCAACAAGCTTATGGCTCAATTCAAACAAGGCGTAGTTAATTTCAACATAGATGCAACAGAAGTTACCTTGACCTTGGAAGACGTACTTTACGAAACAGCCCAACAACCGGGATACGTAACCGAGTCCGACAAAAACGTAACCGTTGTTATGGATACAACCCTTACCCCGGAACTGATAGAAGAAGGTTTTGTTCGTGAAATCATCAGCAAAATCCAAACTATGCGTAAAGAAGCCGGCTTTGAAGTTCTCGACCGTATTAAAGTATACTGCAAAGACAATGCTAAAATTTGTGATGTTATCGCCCGCAATAAAGAAACCATTATGACCGATGTTCTTGCAATGGATATAGTTGCAGACAGTTTGGCAGGATATACCAAACAATGGAATATCAATGGCGAAGCTGTGAGTTTTGGTGTGGAAAAACAGTAGGAAGTAATGTTTGAATGTAATAATAATTTTTGAAACCGCCTTAATTGGCGGTTTTTTTGTTTGATTCGAAGGACCTAATCGTTAACAATCTGACTATTCAAGAAAAGACTAAATCTTTTGAAAGTTATTGTACTTTTATAAAAGTTGTAGTAATCTTTTAAAATGAAAATAATATTATGCGAAAGAATATGGGTTACGTCGTTAAACGAAAAGGAGATTGTTCATGCTTAAATTTGTCAAGAGATTATGCTCATTATTATTTGGACTCTTTTTATACGCTTTTGGCATTGTGCTTACCATTCAAGCAAATATTGGCTATGCCCCGTGGGATGTACTACACGTTGGTCTTTCCTATAAATTAGGGATCAGTATAGGAATGGCCGGTATTGGTGTTGGATTGATTATCTGCCTAATTGTATTTTTCTTTGGTGAAAAACTGGGGCTTGGTACTATTTTGAATATAGTAATAATAGGTTTATTTATAGATGCAATTTTTGTAATCAATATTATACCTGCTATGAATAACCTATGGTTGGGAATTCTACTGTTGATTGGCGGTCTGTTTACCATTGCCCTGGGTAGCTACTTTTATATTGGTTCTGCCTTTGGGGCAGGGCCTCGTGACAGCCTTATGACATTGCTTAAACGCCGTTTTAGGTGGCCTGTAGGTTTGTGTCGCTCATTACAGGAAGGCTCCGCACTTGTTGTAGGATATCTCCTTGGTGGACAGGTGGGAATCGGTACCTTAATTGCTACGGTAGGTATTGGTTTTTGCGTTCAAATTGTCTTTGGCATTTTACATTTTAACCCTGCAGAGGTCAAACATGAAACGCTGGCGGATACATGGCGAAATCTATGCCTGCCTACATTAAAATAAATGAGATTGTTTGCGAACATATATCGAGCATAATAGTTACCCTCAACCGGTGAAATTTTACATAAAAAAGTAATCCTGAAGTACCGTAGCCGCCTTGTAATAACTTGGCGGCTTGTTTTTGTGATAAAGTTGCTATTGACATGTCGTGTCAGCACCTTTTGCAATTCGACTTGATGTGTATTATTTTTAACTTATCCTTATCTATTGACAAGCCAAAACATACATCATACAATCATAGTATTCCTGTATGTTTAATCCCAACTTCTGACCTTTACATATAATGAATATACTTGCATTTCCGATAGATTAAATATAAAATATAATTTTAGGAAGTCAACTCAAATAACAATAAATATTAATAAAAGATAGTCAGAAATGTGGTGTGTATATAATGAATAAAAAAGCACTGGTTGCAATGAGCGGAGGTGTTGACAGTTCGGTAGCGGTGTTTTTGACCAAACGACAAGGCTTCGACTGTACGGGAATAACCATGCACCTGTTTACCAACGACGATGTGGGAGTATGTGGGGACAAAACCTGTTGCTCTCTGGAAGACGCAGAAGATGCAAGGCGTGTGGCAGATTCTCTGGGTGTGCCATTTTACGTGTTTAACTTTACGGGAGAGTTTAAGGACAGGGTTATAGATAGGTTCGTACAAGCCTACGAGAAAGGCACAACGCCTAATCCCTGTATAGATTGCAACAGGTTTATCAAGTTTGAAAAACTGTTTTTACGAGCCAAACAATTAGGCATGGATTATGTGGTAACCGGACATTACGCAAGAATACAATACGACCCCAACACGGGCAGATTTCTGCTGAAAAAAGCCGTGGACGAAACAAAAGACCAAAGCTACGTTTTGTATTCCATGACCCAAGAACAATTAAAGCATACTTTATTCCCCTTGGGCAATTTACGCAAAACACAGGTTAGGGAAATTGCGGAGCAACAGGGCTTTGTAAATGCAAAAAAACGTGACAGCCAGGATATTTGCTTTGTACGTGACGGTGATTATGTGGGATTTATTGAGCAGTACACCGGCAAAACCTACCCGGACGGTGATTTTACGGATTTGGAAGGAAATATTCTTGGGCGACACAAGGGCATTATAGGATATACCGTAGGCCAGCGAAAAGGCTTGGGGTTAGCCTTGGCAAAACCCATGTATGTGTGTTCTAAGGACGTGGAAAAAAATACGGTCACCCTTTGCGAAGACAGCGAATTGTTTACCGACACCCTTTACGCCGAGGATTTTAACTGGATAGCCGTAGAAAATGCCGACAAACCCATCAGAGTAAAAGCAAAAGTACGATACAAACACAGCGAACAGTGGGCTACCGTTAGCCAAGTTTCTCAAGATAAAGTTAAAGTAGTATTTGACGAACCGCAAAGGGCCATAGCCTCGGGACAAGCCGTGGTTTTGTATGACGGGGATATAGTGGTTGGAGGCGGCACAATTATATAAAGGTGATATATGAAAGAATTAATAGATAAATTAAGATTGCAAAGAGATTTAACAGACAAAGAATTTAAAGCCCTGATTGAATGTAACGATTACGACGAGTTGCTTTATAAGGCAGCTGACAGCGTAAGACAGGAATATTACGGTACCGATGTGTACATCAGAGGTCTGATAGAATTAACCAATTACTGTAAAAATAACTGCTACTACTGTGGTATACGCCGAGACAATAAAAATGCCGAAAGATACAGACTTAGCAAGGAAGATATTTTATCCTGCTGCGAAAACGGTTATAAATTGGGATTTCGCACCTTTGTTTTACAGGGCGGCGAGGACGGTTATTTTACAGACGAGAAACTTTGCGACATCATTAAAACCATAAAAGAAAAATACCCGGACTGTGCCATTACCCTTTCTTTGGGTGAAAAGCCCTATGAAAGCTACAAGGCTTTTTACGACGCCGGTGCGGACAGATATTTGTTAAGACACGAAACAGCAAACGATGAGCATTACGCAAAACTTCATCCCGAAAGCATGAGTTTAAGCTATCGGAAGGAATGTCTGCAAAATCTTAAAGAAATAGGCTTTCAAGTGGGCACGGGTTTTATGGTAGGTTCTCCCTATCAAACCACCGAAAATCTTATAGAGGATTTAAGGTTTTGCCAACTACTAAAACCGGATATGATAGGTATAGGACCTTATCTTACTCATAAAGACACTCCCTTTAACGAATTTGAAAACGGCGATTACAAGCTCTGCCTAAAAATGATTTCCATTTTGCGACTTTTGTTCCCAAATATTCTTTTACCCTCAACAACCGCTTTAGGCACCATAGATAAAAAAGGCCGAGAAGCAGGACTTTCCGCCGGTGCAAACGTGGTTATGCCCAATCTTTCACCCGTGAAAGTAAGAAAGTTGTATTCTCTCTACGATAACAAAATCTGTACCGGAGAAGAAGCGGCTGAATGCAAAATGTGCTTGAGCAAAAGGGTTGAATCCGTAGGATATAATATTGCCGTAAACATTGGTCATGTAAAGGCCTTGGTAAACGCTGAATAATTAATTTTTGGCTTTTGGGAAAGCGGTAGTTCGAAGGAGAAAACCTTTTCCGTTTAAAATAGGTTTTCTCCTTCAAAGTTTTAATATTAAAATATATGTACAGCAGGAGGACACAATGCTTAATGAATTAAGCAGAACGGAACTTATTTTCGGTCAAGATAATATGGATAAGTTAGCAGGTTCCCGGGTTGCGGTTTTCGGCATAGGCGGTGTGGGCGGTTATACCGTTGAAGCACTGGTTCGAAGCGGAATCGGAACATTGGACTTGTTTGACGACGATAAAGTATGTATTACCAATATTAACAGGCAACTTCATGCCACAAGAAAAACCGTGGGTAAATACAAGGTAGAAGTTGCCAAAGAGCGTTGCCTGGAAATAAACCCAAAGGCGGTCATAAACACGCATCAAATGTTTTTTATGCCTGATAATTCATCGGAAATAGATTTTCCGGTGTATGATTATATAGTTGACGCCATAGACACAGTTACAGGTAAAATCGAACTGGTTATGAAGGCAAACCAACATAATATTCCCATAATAAGCTCTATGGGTGCAGGAAATAAAATTGATGCCACAGCTTTCCGAGTGGAGGATATTTACAAGACCTCTGTTTGTCCTCTTGCAAAAGTTATGCGTTCGGAGTTGAAAAAAAGAAATATTCCGGGGCTGAAAGTAGTTTATTCAAAGGAACCTGCCATAACACCGGCCGGGGATTTGCATTCAAGCTGCAAAAACAACTGCGTTTGTCCTCCCGGTACAGTACGCAAATGCACCGACCGCCGTCAGATTCCCGGAAGTAACGCCTTTGTTCCCTCTGTTGTGGGTCTTATTATAGCCGGCGAAGTGGTGCTTGATATTACTGATTTTCGTAAAAAAGGGGCTGTTTAATTTGAGTAAAATAATATGCACAACCAAGGCTCCGGCTGCCATAGGCCCTTATTCTCAAGCGGTTGCTTATGGAAATCTGCTGTTTTTGTCCGGACAAATTCCTCTTAATCCCGAGACCGGAGAAACCGTTAACGGCGGAATAAAAGAACAAACCGAGCAGGTTATTCAAAATATAAAAGAAGTACTTGCCGCCGGAAATTCCCACATTACCAAGGTGTTGAAAACCACCTGCTTCCTTAAAAATATGGGCGATTTTTCTGACTTTAACGAGATCTATGCCCGTAATTTTACCGGTAAACCGGCACGTTCCTGTGTGGAAGTTTCAGCTTTGCCCAAAGGTGTTTTGGTTGAAATCGAGGTAATTGCGGAGATTATTTAAAGAAATTAAGGACTGTTCTCGTCACATAACAAGCATTTAGTTATTCTGTATTATAAAAAATAAAACCGGAGGTTTTCGTTATTTGCTTGTGTAGTTTCAACTTTATTAATTGGCGTATTTACAGTTCAGGGGGTTCTTGCTAATGCACCCTTAACGGCAAAATAGGCTGAAAAGAGGCTGTTAAATTGACCGGTAAACGTATAAATGCTATTTCTCTGTTCATCTCATGGATAATGCTTTTTTCGCTTGGTTTATTTATTACTGTCACCAAAGTAACATTCTTAAAGATTGTTATAGCTTTTTTCGCCTTTAGTTTTATTGTAAGCGGTATTTATACAATTTTTTATATTTTCTTTATTAGAAAGCAAAAGAAAGATGTTAAAATTTCGTCGGCTGTTGTCAATATAATAATCGGTATAGCTTTAATTTCCTATAAAAATATTTCGCTTTCTATCTTGCCTATACTATTCTCGGCATATACAATTTTTAATGCACTTATCAAATTTATTGACTTTTATATGTATCGCAAAGAACAGGTAAAAGGCAACACCCTAACGCTTATTGAGAGTATGCTGCTTTTACTTTTTGGCATAACCGTATTGTTTTCGCCCTTAATTTATATTGATAACGTTATGCAAATAATCGGAATTTACTGCATGATATACAGTTTTACTTTTCTGACTGATTTCTTTAGGGAAATACTACCCCGGAGGGTTAAGAACAATTTCAAAAGAAAATTTAGGATTTCGCTACCTGTTTTTATGGTTGCCTTTTTGCCCAAGAAAATGTTAACGGCTGTTAACGGTTATCTGAATAACATGAATGAACCTGATGATATACCCGATTTTGAGGAAAAAAAGATAGACTCGGAGCCTGATGTTGAGGTCTATATTCATGTGTCTGAAACAGGAACAGGTTCCATAGGCCATGTGGATATAGGTATGGATGATTATGTGGTGTCCTTCGGTAATTATGACAGTAATTCTTTAAGATTTTTTGACGCTGTAGGCGACGGAGTTTTGTTTATAGCCAATAAAAGCAAGTATATACCCTATTGTATAAAATCAAGCAATAAGACCCTTTTCAGTTACGGGCTTGTGCTTAACAATGAGCAGAAAAACGAGGTAAAAAAATACTTAACGTCTCTGCTTGACTATGCCGTTGAATGGAAGCCGGCCTATCAGAAGGCCTTAGAACAAGAGCCTACCGCAAATATAGAGGATTTTAAGGATTACGCAAGTAATCTATATTATCACACAGAGGCAAAGCTATATAAATTTACCAAAGGCAGGCTAAAGAAATACTTTGTTTTGGGAACAAACTGTGTAAAAATTGCAGACAGTATTTTAGGAAAAGCCGGAACAGATATTTTGAAGATTAACGGCATTGTTTCACCCGGCACTTATCTTGATTTTCTGGAAAAAGAATTTTACCGCAAAAATTCAATAGTTGTTACCAAAAGAATATACAATTAATTACTTATGAACACGCATTGTTTGCCATGGGTTTAGAGACCTGCATTTGTGCCGGAAACAAGATTGGAGATAGATAGGTAGCATGATTTACTTCGACAATAGTGCCACAACCTTAAAAAAACCTCCGGAAGTTGCGGAGGCTGTTGCCTATGCTCTAAACAATTTTGGCAATGCAGGGCGTTCTTTTTATGAACCGGTGCTGCTTGCAAATCGTGAGATTTACAATACTCGTGCAGAAATCGCAAAGCTCATAGGGCTTGAGGACCCTTTGAACGTTGCTTTCACCTCTTCCGCTACGGAGAGCTTAAATTTGGTAATAGGCGGTCTTGTTAAAAAAGGTGATGCTGTTATTACCACGGTAACTGAGCATAATTCCGTATTGCGACCTTTGTACTTAAAAGGCTGTGAATTAAGCTTTATGGACTGTGACGATACCGGAAACTTGCAGGCCGAATCGCTTGAAAAAATGATTAAGCCTGCCACAAAATTTCTGGTTTGTACCCACGGCTCTAACGTTACGGGAAATATTACGCAGGCTAAGAATCTTTATGATATTTGCAAGGCTTATAACATAACCATGATTTTGGACATTTCCCAAACTTTCGGCACAGTGCCGGTTAATACAGACATGGCGGATATTTTCTGTTTCACCGGCCACAAAGGCTTGTTTGGCCCACAGGGAACAGGCGGAGTAATTCTTAACGGAAAATTTGATTTTGACATAGTAAAAACCGGTGGTGCCGGGGTTAATACTTTTGACAGATTTCAGTCCAAGGATATGCCGGATATTTTCGAGACCGGAACGCTTAACAGCCACGGTATATACGGATTGCAAAAGGGTGTTCGTTTTGTGAACGATGTTGGCATAGAGGCTATACACGACAAGGAAATGAAACTGCTGAAAATGTTTTACTACGGCGTTAAAAACCTTGATGGGGTAAAAATCTACGGGGATTTTTCATGCGAAAACAGGTTGCCGGTTATTTCAATCAATGTTAATGGGCTTACTTCATCAGAATTGGCGGTACGCCTTTGGTATGACTACGGCATAGCAACACGTGCAGGCAGCCACTGTGCGCCGCTGCTTCATAAAAAGTTCGGCACGGTTGACGTGGGTATGGTGAGATTTTCGTTTTCGTATTTTAATACCAAGGCCGAAATTCAAAAAGGCGTATTGGCTATTGAGGACATTACTAATTCTTTGGGATAGGTGAAAATGGAGTACATAATTACGTTTAAAAGCACAAACCTTGCCATAAAGGCCGAACATTGTTTAACAGAACAAAAATTTAAAATAACCGTGATACCTCTGCCCACGCAAATAAGCGCCGGTTGTGGGATTTGCCTAGGGGTAAGTCAAGACGAAATCAAACCGGCACTTATGGCTTTAGCAGATAGAAATATCAACGAGATTGGTTTATTTATTAGGGCAAAGGAAAATCAACGGTTTATCTACACCGATACATCAGTCGGGCGTATTATTCAGGGGTGATATAACGTTAGCATCTTCCTCTATATCAACGCCTATACCTCAAATTTATAAACCGTAGTTTGGTTGTATTTTTCACCCTTTTTCAAAATTACATCAGGAAAATGCTTATGGGTCACGGAATCCGGAAAGTGCTGTGTTTCCAAGCAAAGCCCGCTTCTAAATTTATAGTCGCTCTGCTTGCCCTTTCTATCGGTTAAAAAGTTGCCGCTGTAAAATTGCATACCCGGTTGGGTGGTGAAAACGGTCATTTGAATACCGCTTTTTTCGCCTGTTAATACTGCCGCTTTTTTCAGATAACTTTCACTGTCCAAAATCCAGTTATGGTCGTATCCTTTTCCGTTTATAAGTTGCACTTCATTTTTATTTATGTCAAGCCCAATTTTTTTGCCTGCTCTGAAATCAAAAGCTGTTCCGTCTACGGGTAGAATTTCTCCGGTGGGTAGGCAGTTTTCGTCATTTTCCAAAAAACGACTGCCGAGGATTTGTATGGTATGACCCAAAATATCGCCGGACTGTTCTCCATCCAAATTAAAATAAGCATGGTTGGTTAAATTAATAGGCGTGTCTTGGTCGCTGACGGCATTATAAATGATGTAAAGTTCATTTGCATCACTCAAATTATAAGTGACGCTAACTTTCAAATTTCCTGGATAGCCCTCTTCCTTATCAAGGGAAATTCTGCTAAATTGCAGCCCTACTTCGGATAGTGAGGGTTTCCAAATGTATTTGTCGAAACCTTTGTTGCCGCCGTGAAGATGATTTGGCCCGTTGTTTACAGCAAGGGTATATTTCTCTCCGTTAAGTTCGAACTCTCCGTTGCGAATGCGGTTGGCGTATCTTCCCACAACCGCTCCTAGGTAACCGTCGTTTTCTTCGTATTCTTCAACGGTATTATAACCAAGGCATACGTCCGTTACCTTCCCTGTTTTATCCGGCATTTCAATTTTCGTAACGGTACAGCCGTAATTCAATACGGTTACCTTCATGCCGTTTTTATTTTCCAACTCGAATGCTTTTACTGTTTCTCCGCCTTTTGTTTTTCCCAATGTATACTCTGATAAATTCAAAATCATTCTCCTTATCTAATGTTAATAAACAGAATTTCCTGAAAACACAATATAGTAATATATTATAAATACAAATTTCGGTAAAAACAATAAGCAGTTCACAAAAAACACTCTCAATACTTTTGAGAGTGTTTTTTGATTTATATGAGGTAAAAAAGGGTGGTCGTGATTAATAATTATATTTTTTCAGACGTGCCTAAATTAAGCTTTTCGCCTTCCATTCCGGCTACGGCAACGGCTACAGCCGCATCACCCACAACGTTTACAAGGGTTCTAGCCATATCCAAAATTCTGTCTACGCCTACTATAAGGCCGGTTACTTCAAGCGGCAGGCCGATGGAGGTTAACACCATGGTAAGCATAATAAAACCGGAGCCGGGAACACCTGCCGTACCAATCGAGGCAAGAACGGTGGTTGTAACTATGGTGATTTGCTGTAACAGGCTTAGCTCTACACCCAATACGCCAGCCACAAACAATGCACACACGCCTTGATAAATAGATGTGCCGTCCATATGAATAGTTGCACCCAAGGGCAAAACAAAGCTGGATACGCTGTTGGAAACCCCAAGCTCATCTCTTGTGCATTTAAGGGTTACGGGCAAAGTGCCGGAGCTGCTGCAGGTGCTGAAAGCCAAAGTTGCAGAGGGTAGCATGGCTTTAAAGAAATGCAAGGGGCTCATTTTTGCAAAAACTCTTACTAAAATGGGATAAGTAATAATCAACTGCAAAAGTGATGCACCATAAGCGACAATAATCAATAAAGACAGTGGAGCCAAAACCTCAGGGCCGTTTTTAGCTACTACCGGAGTAATCAAACCAAATACGCCGATGGGTGCCAGATTCATAATAAAGCCTGTAATTTTATACATAACGTCGGCTACAGCACTGATAACGTCTTCCATTGGTTTTGCACGTTTTCCTACCGTTAAAATACCTATTCCGATAAAAATGGCAAAAACTATAGTGGGAAGCATCTGTGCTTCGACCATGGCTTTCAAGGGATTCGCAGGAAATATGGCTACTATATTTTCGATTAAAGTGGGTGCTTCCTTTGCTTCCACAACATGGGCATCGGTCATGGTGATGCCGGCGCCCATGTTAATCACGTTACCCGGCAACAAGCCGAAAGATACTGCGATTACAGTAGTTGCAAAAAACAGTAACACAGTCTTAACGCCTATTCTACCCAATTTCTTAATGTCTCCCAGGCCGGTAACACCCACAACCAAAGACGAGAATACCAACGGTACTATGAGCATTTTTATCAGATTTAGAAATATTGTTCCTATGGGAGCAATAAATTCATCGGCAAAACTTCCGGCTTGAAACGAATAGCAAAGTATTCCTGCAAGTAAACCCAGCAATAATCCAATGAAAATTTTTGTGGTTAAACCAAGTTTTTTCATTGCTTTTCCTCCTTGTGCAATGTATAATTCAACATATTTTTACGTGAATGTCGTTTCCCGATTACAAATAATTCCTGAGACATTCACCATTAAGGCTTGTGCTATTTAATACCACTCTATATTCACAAAGTCCTTAAACAGAGTTTCTATAGCTAGGTTTGCCGAAGAAAACAACACAGGTTTGGCAAGAATTGTTTTCCGGCAGAATTAATTGTTACAGATGATAAAACATCGTCTACAAAAAACTATAAAATACTATAAATGAAATTTAAAAAGATATTGGAAGGACAACTATGACAAACAAAAAACCAAGGCACGAATTTTCGGAATTATCCATTCTCCTTCTGATTTTGATTATAGTGCCCATAACGGGAGAATTTAAGATTACTCCGTTTTTCGATTCTTTCCGTATAGGACTGGGAGCCACATTGTTCCTCTTTTATTCTCTGTTTGTGAAAAAAGTCCACGTGCTGCTTTACGGCTCTGCGGCCGGTATTTTGGTGGTTTTGTTTCGAATAGGGCTTGGGATTTTTACCGGATATACCTTCGATACGGCCTTTTATATGCATTTTCCGGCATTTTTTTATTATTTTGGTTATGTTCTTGTTTATTATGTACTCAAAGCTGAAAAATATTGGGAAACACCCCTTACATATGGTTTATTCGTGGTTTTAAGTGATTTTGGGGCTAATTGTATAGAGCTAATAATCCGTTTTTATATGATGGGCGATGTTTTTTCTTTGCAGGATACCTTTAATCTGTTGATTATAAGTTTAATCAGAAGTTGCTTTGCACTGGCCTTTTACAACTCTATTATGCTTAGGGAAAAGGGCATAATCTGCAAACATAAAGATGTTCAAAACAAGCAATTGCTGCTTTTGATTTCCGGGCTGTACGAAGAGGCAATCCTGGTGAAAAAATCCTTGGCCAGTGCTGAGCATTTAACACGAAAATGTTTTGATTTATACAAGAAATACCGCTCCGGCGAGGCAGATAACGAAAAAATTCCGGTAGACCGAGATTTTTTGGATATTGCCAATCTTGTCCATGAAATAAAAAAAGACAATCAGCGTATTTATGCCGGATTGTCAAAGCTTATATCCAAGGAACAGTACACGGATTATATGAATGCGGCAGAAATTATACACGTGGTTGCATCCACCAACGAAAAATACGCCGTATCCCTAAATAAAAAGGTTATTTTCTGCTTGAATATACCCGATGATTTGCCGGAACTTCATGTCTGCACCCTGCTTTCCATAGTAAACAACCTTGTGGTAAATTCGGTAGAGTCCGTAAATACCGTTGGTTATATAGAAATATCTTTGGAGAAGCAAGAAGACTTGGTGGAAATTGCCGTTTCCGATAACGGCAAAGGCATACCGGAATCAAAAAAAGAATTGATTTTTGCACCCGGTTATACAACCAAATTTGACAACGAAGGCAGACCGTCCACCGGTATAGGGTTGGTATACGTTAAAGAAGTAGTAACCGGATTAGGTGGCAGTGTGGATTTTAAAACAGACTGCAACCGCCTGCTGCAAACTGTATTTACTATTCGACTGCCTTTAATAAGTTTAACAAAAACATAAATCTGCAAATTTAATACATAATTCTATGTTCGGCTTTTTGGAAAGAGGAGTTTAAGACTATCTTCATTTTTATCTACTATGCAAACGGAATTATTATGAGGGAAAAAACCTTTTTTGCCGTAGAAAAAAAGGTTTCTCCCTTAAGTTCTAAAAAAGGGGATATTGAGTTGCGATTTTTTATTGTAGACGACGATTTCGCAGTTCACTCTATGGTCAAGGAGATTATAGAGGACGCCGACTTGGGCGAAACCGTGGATATGGCAGAGGATGGAGAGGAAATCAGTTCCGAGCTGTTAAATCTAAAAAATGTTGATATTTTATTATAGATTTGCTTATGTCCGGCAGGGACGGCATATAGACTGTGAAAAGCTTGGACGATTTCCACGGGAAAATGATTATGCTTTCACAGGTGGAAAACAAAGAGATGGTAGGCAGGGCATATTCCCTAAACATTGAATATTACATAACAAAACCCATAAATAAAATAGAAGTCCTTAAAATAATTCAAAAAGTAAGCCAAAATAAAAAATTACACTACTGCTTAAACGGCATACGCAAAACCCTAAACATTATTACAGACGATACAGCACCCCAACAAAGCCAAATTGTTAACGTAATGACTGCAGTGGAATTTCTCCTTACAGAGTTGGGAATTATAACCGATATTTCGAAAAGCGATTTCTTTCATATAGTGAATTACCTAAAAAAACAGGAAGAAACCTCAAAGGATTTTGACTATCCTTCCATGAAGGAAATATTTACATATGTTGTCAAAAAGAAAAGCGCCTCCACCGCAACCAAGGCCGAAATTCAAAAAGAGACGAAGGCAGTGGAACAAAGAATACGCAGGGCTGTTTTTAACTCCATAAAAACCTATGCCTCATTATGCCTTGAGGACTTTACAAACTCCAAATACCAAGAATACGCTTACAAGCTGTTTGACTTTATCGAAATAAGAAAGGTTATGAATAAGCCGGACAAAGGAATAGAGCCGTCCATTTCTGATATAAGCATCAATATAAAAAAGTATATCTTCTACTTCGAATGCAAAAAGCACTTTGCCGAGAAATAATAAAAACCTTTAAGGAAGCGATTCTAAAGCCCCTTAAAGGTTTTTGTATTTATCACCTGTTTTCATTAGGCGGCTAGACCTTTTTAGCCCTACGTCTTTGGTATCTTCGAATTTTTCGTGAAGCCTTTAAGCACATGAACGACACTACCTTAAACAAAGGCAAGGACACAAGCGTTAAAGGTAAATACAGAAATATGGTTTCTGAAAATAATGAAGTGAGTGAAAAGAACGAGCCGAAAAACAAAAAAACGGACAAGTATGCCGTCGTCAGCACAGCTATCATAATTTTACGCCAAAAATCAACCGGTCTGGATACATAATACAACACTATCAGCCCGAAAACCCCGGACATTAAAGCACTGACTGTAGAGGTTTGGTCATAATTCAGCCCTACAAAGGGCGCAAAAATCTGTATTATTATCAGATTGGTAATTATACACAAAGCACCCGGCAAGGCAAACCTTAACACTTCTCGAATAAATCTTCCTCTGATGCGCCTATAGGTTGGCTTCAGCGCCAAAAAGAAGGAAGGAATGCCTACGGTAAGCGTGGAAGCCGGGGTCATTTGTATGGGTTGGAAAGGAAACTCCAAGGGCAAGAAAATAAATATCAGTGTCAGAATAACCGAGAAAATGGTCTTTACCAAATATAAAGCCGCAACCCGTTCAATGTTGTTTACAACCCGTCTGCCTTCCCTTACCACATTTATCATAGAGGAAAAATCGGAATTCAACAGCACAAAGTCGGATACGTTACGTGCGGCATCGCTTCCTTCCGCCATAGCTATGCTGCAATCGGAATCTTTTAGTGCCAAAACGTCATTCACGCCGTCACCGGTCATGGCAACAATGTGTCCGTTATTTTGCAAGGCCTTAACCAGTTTACGCTTTTGGAATGGTGAAACTCTCCCGAAGACGGTGTTTTCTTCTACCAGTTTTTCGTAAGACTCTTGATCGCTTACAGCGGACATATCTATGTAGTTGCCTGCCTGTGACAAACCGGCCCGTACAGCCACGTTTGATACGGTTACGGGGTTGTCGCCGGATATTACTTTTACCTCTACGCCTTGTTCCTTAAAAAAGTTGAAAGTAGAGGGTGCTTCCGGTCTGATGTTGTCTGAAATAATAATGAGAGCCAACAATTGGTTGTCTGTCTCGGTAGAGTTTAAATCTCCGGTTGCTTTTGCCAATCCCAAAACCCTGAATCCTTGGGAGGAATAGGCGTTAATTTTCTCTGTTATCTCCGCATTTATCTCATTCAGCACAAATTCCGCCGCACCTATTACATAACTTTCTCCGGTTTCGAACTGACAACCGCTCCATTTTCTTGCGGAAGAAAAAGGAATTTTCAATGCGGCTTTTCTGCCGGTAACTTGGCTGAACTTATTTTTTAAGGCCACTGCCGTGGGATTGTTGTCGTTTAGGTTATGCACCACATCGGCAATTATAGTTGCAATAGCGTCTTTGGTGCAGCCTATGCATACTAATTCTGTAACGTTAAGTTTTCCGTCGGTAATGGTACCAGTTTTGTCCAAGCACAGAACGTCTACACGGGCAAGGGTTTCTATACATGGCAAGCATTGCACAAGGGTTTTTCTTCGAGCCAGATTAATGGCACCGATGGCAAAGGCTACGCCTGTCAGTAACACCAAACCTTCGGGTATCATTCCAACCATTGCGGCGGCTGTACCCAAAACGGCGGCTTCAAATCCCACGCCCTTAGTAAATTGTGTTGCGAACAGTGCAATACCCAGCGGTAGTATAACGAAGGTAAGGGTTTTGATTATGGTGTTTATGGCTCGCATAAGCTGACTGGTGGGCTTTTTTTCTCGCTTTGCCTCTAGGGACAGCTTTGAGACATAATTTTCTGTGCCCACGGCTGTTATTTGTACATAGGCACTGCCGGCAACCACTATACTTCCGGACATAACCGAATCGTCAATATTTTTGGATACAGGTTTGGACTCTCCCGTAAGTTGGGATTCGTCTACCTCCAGTCCTTCCGTGAAAACGATTTTGCTGTCAGCACAAACCTGATTTCCGTTGGCTATAAACATTATATCGTCCAAAACCAGTTGTTCTTGAGGTAGGGTTATTCTTTCGCCTTCACGTATAGTCGTTACCTTGGATTGGGTAATTATGGAGAGTTTGTCAATATTGCTTTTGGCTCTAAGTTCCTGAATTATGCCTATTAAGGTATTGGAGATTACCACGCCCATGAAAAGCAGGTTTTTATAGCTGCCAACCATGATAATCAGCCCTGCAAGAATTGCGTTTATAATATTAAACAGAGTGAATAAATTCTGAAAAATTATTTGTGGGACAGAACGGGTTAAGCTTTTTATGGGTACATTATGCAGCCCGGCATCCATACGAAGCTGTGCTTCGGTGTGGCTTAATCCTCTACTGTAATGGGGATTAAGGCGTTCGATTGATTGGGATAGGGACTTTTTCATAACTTCTTCACCTCGTTTACAGTTATTGCCGGATATATAATAAACTAAAAAGCGGTTATTGTAAATATAAATTGCAGTTTTATTGAATATAAAACAAAAACCCCGTATTAACGGGGTCAGCATTTTTGTAAGTCATACCCTTAAAGAGTATTCCCAACAAAAGAAGTTTCTAACATTTTGTATTCATTAACAGGCAACCTTGTTTATCACGTTTTTAAAACTCGGAACGGAAACAAGGATTACGGTGATTATAATTTCGGGCAGAATGTAGGAAATATTGTATAGAAGTGAATAGATAATTGGGTTGGCGTCGCCGGCGTACTCGGAAAAGAAAACGAAACCCGAAATCACACTTACCGCAAAGCGACCACAGGCGCCCAGAACATAACCCGGGATAAGGTACTTATCCTTAAATAATCCGCTTAATCCCAAAAGACCGAATGCCACGGGATAATCCAGCAGTAATTGAATAGGATGAACCACAACCGCACCCAAGGCCAGTTGCAAAAACCCGAAAACCACGCCTGTTAATACCCCGGTAAAAGTACCGAACCAGTAGCCGGAAAGGGCTACAAACAACATGGAACAAGCTGTCACCGTACCGCCCATGGGCATTTCGAACAATTTAACCGTGGACAGTATAGTAGCCAAGGCTATGCAGAGGCTTGAATAAACCAATGCTTTTCGTTGAATAATGCTGTTCATAAAAAAAGACCTCCTTAGTTAGCCAAAGGAGGTGTGTCAAAAATAATTGATAACCTTTGATGGCTTTCCTTCGCCGGCATTATCCGGAGCAGGTACAAAGGGTATTTCTCAGCCTGTATTTTTAACAGACACCCCCAGCATTTATTGCATGCAAGAAAAATATTAATCTTGAAAATTATACAATGGTGCATTTAATTTGTCAACAGAAAAACCATTAGGGCGCATTCACAACTAAATTTGTGAGAACACCTTGCCTATGCTGTCGTTTATCAATAAATCGACTCTGTCGTCCCAAGGAGTTTGCCCTTTGTTAATTAGAATTAAATTATTGCCTTTGTAATAGTTAATCAACTGAGCCGCCGGATAAACGCCTAAAGAGGTTCCGCCGACTATCAGCACCTGTGCCTTGGATATGTATTTGGTAGAGTCCTGCAAAACGCCGGTATCCAAACACTCACTGTATAAAACTACGTCCGGCTTTACTGTGCCGCCACAGTCGCATAGCGGTATATCTCGTGACGTTGCGATAAAATCCAAGGGATAATACTTACGACATTTCACGCAATAGTTTCTGTGTATACTACCGTGAAGTTCCAGTACATTCTTACTGCCGGCGGCTTGGTGCAAACCGTCAATATTTTGGGTAATGACGGCTTTAAGCTTGCCTTGCTGTTCCAACTCGGCAAGTTTTAAATGGGCCGGATTGGGTCTTACGTTTTCGATTATCATTTTGTTTTTGTAAAACTCGTAAAATTCCGAAGTGTTGGAAACAAAGAAAGGATAGCTTAAAATAGTTTCCGGCGGATACTTGTATTGTTGGTTGTACAAGCCGTCCACAGAGCGAAAATCCGGTATACCGCTTTCGGTGGATACTCCGGCGCCGCCGAAAAAAACAATATTATCATGTTTGGCAACGATGTCCTTTAGTTTGCTTACAGAATCGTTTGACATAACAATCACCTTTCGGGTTGATTTTGGTTAACATTGAAGCTCTGAGTGAAAACAAAACCTTGAGGGAGAATACCTTTTTTCAAAAAAGCCGATTATAAAACTCTGTTTTCATTTATATTGCAATTTATAATAAATTTTTAGATAACCGGATAAAAAAACATGGAGGATAAAACTTTTCAACCGGCAAAAAGATTTATCCTCCAACTGTCTATTCTAAAAAACCGATTTGAGTTTCTTGGAACTAAAATTGTTTTAAGAATTTTACGTCGTTTTCATATAATAAGCGTAAGTCGTTTATGTTATAGCGTTGCATGGTTATACGTTCAAGGCCCATACCGAAGGCAAAACCGGAGTAAACCGTGGGGTCTATACCGGACATTTTAAGAACTTCCGGGTGAACCATGCCGCAACCGAGAATTTCGATAAATCCGCTGTCGGAGCAAACCCTGCAACCGGAACCGCCGCAGGAAAAGCAGCTTACGTCCATTTCGGCAGAAGGCTCGGTAAATGGGAAGTGGTGAGGTCTAAAACGGACGGAGGTGGATTCGCCGAACATTTCTTTTGCGAATACTTCAAGGGTGCCTTTTAAGTGGCTCATGGTGATGCCCTTGTCCACAACCAGACCTTCAATTTGATGGAAGTTGGGTGCATGGGTAGCATCAACTTCATCGGAGCGATAAACACGGCCGGGGCAAATAATCTTAATGGGAAGATTGCCTTTTTCCATGGTACGTACTTGAACCGGTGAGGTTTGGGTTCTTAAAAGGAAGCCACCGTCCACGTAGAAGGTATCTTGCTCGTCTTTAGCCGGGTGGTCTTTGGGGATATTAAGGGCTTGAAAGTTGTAATAATCGGTTTCGATGTCCGGCCCTTCGGCTATAGAGTAGCCCATGCCCATGAATATTTGAATAATTCTGTCCAAAACGGTGCTCATGGGATGCTTGTTACCCAGGCTTTTTACCTTGCCGGGCATGGTTACGTCCAGGCGTTCGGCTGTGAGTTTTAAGTTTAATTCTTTTTGGAGCAATACTTTTTTTGCGTTGTCCAAGCTTTCTTCAACAAATGTACGTGTTTCGTTTACAAGTTGACCCAAAACCGGACGTTCTTCTTTGGAAACATTGCTGAGACCCTTTAATAATAAGGTTAATTCGCCTTTTTTGCCCAGCAGTTTAACTCTTAAATCTTCGAGGGTTTTCAAGTCGGTTGTGTTTTCCAGCGATTCTTGCAGGAATTGTCTGATTTCCGGTAATTTTTCTTTCATTAAAGCAGACCTCTCTTTTGTAGTTGCTGAAGTAGGAACAAAAAATAAAAAGAATAAAAAGTTAAGACCTTGAGAAAAACTTTATCTGAAGAAAAAGCTTCCCTCAAACCCCTTAAAAAAGACTTTAATATTTGTTATTAAATCGTATGTTTATTAGACGAATATTGCCTTAAAGAAAATTTGGTCGAGTAATATAATACCACAAAGTGCGAATACATAGTAGGAAAAATATTTTAATTTACACTCTTTGACCAGTTTCAGCATAAAGTTGATTGCAAAGAAACCTGAAATTACGGCTACCACAAAGCCCACCGCTATGGGAAGATACTCGCTTTTGTCGATAATAATGTCGCCCGAGATAAATTCTTTCAGCTTTAGCGTAACGGCACCCAATATGGCCGGTACGGACAAGAGGAAGGAAAAGCGGGCTGCGGTTTGGCGGTTTAGCCTTCGGGACAGAGAGCCGGAAATGGTGCTGCCGGAGCGGGATATGGCCGGTGCTATGGCTATAGCCTGCATTGTTCCCACAAAAAGTGCATCAAAATATGTAATGTCCTTTTCTTTTTTGTCGCCTGAAATAATGTTGTCAGCGTAAAGCAGCAATACACCTGTCAGGAAAAATCCCACTGCCAAAAATGTTGCGTTCTTATCCAGAGCATCCATAAACTCGCCGTCTATGAAAAGTGCGGCCAGGATAGCCGGAATTGTGCCGATTATAAGCAGTAAGGTCATTTTCTGGAAAGGTCGCCTTATAATGGATAGTATTTCCTTTCTGAACACAACCAATACCGGAATCAAGGTTCCAAAATGCAAAATTATATTGAAAGTTAAGGTAGAATCGGTTACACCAAACAGTTTTTGCAACAGGGCTATGTGTCCGGAACTGCTTACAGGTAAAAACTCCGCAAGACCTTGGGTTAAGCCCAAGATTATAGCTTGAATTATGTCTTGTATAAAATCCATTTAACACCTCGTTTACTACCTCATGTACTATTCTTATTTTCCGGAATGCGGTTTTATGATTTTATAAAATTTAAGTTTCTGCCCAGTAAAAGATTAGCTTCTTCGTAATTACCTGTTTTTATCAGGTTTCTAATGTCGCTGGAGCTGACTTTTTGTCCGTGAATTTTATAATGAGGTATTATATGAACCTTAAAGCCCAATTCATTACCCAATGTTTGTAATAATTGGGGATTTCCCAAACCGCCTTTGCCGAAAGAAAATCCTTCGCCTACTACTATATGGCGGCATTTAAGTTGTTCAAACAAAACCCTGCCAACAAAATCATCCGGGCTCATTTCAGCGGTTTGTTTGTTAAAGGGATATTCAACAAAAATATCTATACCAAAGCTCTCCAAAATATCAAGCTTCTCTCCGGGATTGAGGATAGGCTCTATTTTCGTACCTTTAAGCAAGGTTAGAGGATGTGGAACAAACGAAAAAACAACAGAATTCAGACGATAATCCGAAGCCAGTTCCTTTGCCCGTTCCAATAATTTCATATGACCCAAGTGCAGCCCGTCAAAGCTGCCTATAGCAACGGCTGTTTCCTTGGGTTGGTCTATTTTTGTTCCGAATATATGCGTCATGTGCACCACCGGTAATGATTTGAATGGGAAGGTTTAAAAAATGCAAGAAAAATTTTAGTTCTTCTTATAAATCAATTCATCATGTTCGGGCTGAAAAGTATGGTTTTGGGTATTAAAAGTTCACTTCGGTTTTCGTAAATTCCTATCAGTACGTCCTTAGAGTCATAAACGGACAGAAGCTCGCCTTCGCCGGAAAGTTCGCCCACTACAGCCTCTGATTTAATTTTGTTACCGTTATACAAATATTTATCTGCCCAAGGTTGAACGTTGATTTTTTTAATTTCCAGTATATTGTTAAGGCAATAATCCATGGGAATTACCGAATTTTCAAGGGCCGGTGATTGTTTAAGTTGGTCCAAGGTTTGGGCTGTTTCCAGTAAAAGTTTACCCACTTTTGTTCGCAAAAGTGAAAACATATGCGCCCCGCAACCCAGTTTTTTGCCTAAATCCGCACAGAGGGTACGAATGTAGGTGCCTTTGGAGCAATGAACGGTTATTTCAAACATATTGTTTTGTTTTAAATCATCGACAAAAGGACTTGCCTTTACAGAATATATGTAAACAAGTCTGGGCGTTCGTTCTATGGTTTCGCCTTTGCGGGCTATGCTGTAAAGACGTTCTCCGTTTATTTTAACGGAGGAGTACATGGGCGGCGTTTGTAGATATTCACCGTGAAAGGAATTTAGCGCTTCCAAAATACGCACTTCGTTAAAGTGAACCGGTTTGGTTTCCAGCACGGTGCCGGAGGCATCCTCTGTATCGGTGGTTTCACCCAGTTTGACCACAGCCCTGTATTCCTTGCCTGAATCGGAAAAATACGAGGCTATTTTCGTGGCTCGTCCCAGGCAAATAGGCAAAACTCCACAAGCGTCCGGGTCCAGGGTACCGGTATGACCGGCTTTTACTCTGCCGTATATCCTCCGTACCACTGAAACCACATCCTGTGAAGTATAGCCTTTTTCCTTATAAACGTTTAGAACGCCGTTGTGATTATAATTTTTTTTCATATTCTTCAACTGCTCGTTTTATTTCCGGTAAAACAGTGGCAATGGCTGATTTTACATCTCCGGCTAAGGTGCAGCCGGAAGCTTGCACATGACCGCCGCCGCCGAACATACCGGCTATTTTGCTTACATCAACGGTTTTGGAACGCATACTTGCCTTTACTTGGTTGTCCGGTAATTCATAAAAGAAAACGGCAACCTCAGCATCGGAAATGCTGATAATATAGTCTACTGTGCCGTCCAAGTCCTTTACGGTAGCACCGACGCTTGCTGTTTCTTCGGCTGTAATATAGGTGTAGTACACGCTTCCCTCAGACTGCAAGTTGCCTAAAGATTTTCCAAAACTTTTCGCAACAGCCATGGTTCTGTCAAACATAATGGTGTTATAGATTTTGGAGAAAGGTATATCCAGCCACATTAACTTGCTTACGGCTATATGAGTATCGGCAGAAGTGGACTTATGGCGGAATCCGCCGGTATCATAAACTATACCTGCATAAAGTGCCGAAGCAATATCCTCGTCAATGGGAACAAGGTTGTTCATTATATCGAACACAACCTCAGCCGTGGAAGAAGCATTTCCGTTAACACAATTGTGTTTTGCGTAACGGGTATTGCTGACGTGATGGTCTATGTTAAAGGTTACAGGTGTTTTTTCGAACAATTTAACGGCATTTCCCAGCCTGTCCAAAGAGCCGCAATCCAAGCAAATCATTGCGTCTATATCCAAGCTTTCCAAATCCCCGTTATAAATAAATTCTTTTCCGGGGATAATGTCAAACTTGTGGCTGTATTCTTCCAAAATAACCACAGGTTCTATGCCGATTTTCTTCAAACAAAGGGCAAGCCCCAGACAGGAAGAAATTGCATCTCCATCCGGATTGACGTGGCCGGCTATAGCAACCTTACTGTAATTTGTTATCAACATACGAATGTCTTTTAAATCATTGGTCTCCGGGTTCATGTTCAACCTCCTAAACCTTTGTTAAATACGATGAAACAAGAATTCGCAGTTAGGAATTCTTGTTTACATCCGATATAAGTTTATTCATTCTCATTACATATTCTATTGATTCGTCGTGGACAAAAGTAACTTCCGGGGTGTTACGCAAATTAATGCGAGACGCAATTTGCTTGCGTATAAAACCTCCGGCGGACTTTAAGCCGTCCATAACGGATTTTTTTTGTTCTTGGTCGCCCAGAACAGAAACGTAAATTTTGCAGAATTTTAAGTCGTTGGTAGTTTCGACTTTTACGACGGAAGTTACGGTAGAAATACGAGGGTCTTTAAGTTCACCTCGGATTATTTGGGAAACTTCCTTCATAATTTCCTCGTTAATACGAGTCATACGGTTACCTGTTTTCATAAGTCACCTACCTGGGAACTTCTTCCATGATATAAGCTTCTACTATATCTTGTTCCATAATGTCGTTGTGTTTGTTAAAGAGCAAGCCGCAGTCAAACCCTGCGTTAACTTCTTTGGCATCATCTTTAAAGCGTTTAAGTGCATCAAGAGTACCGTCGTATATATTTTTACCTTGACGAGTTATACGCACTTGACAATTTCTGGTGAATTTACCGTCGGTAACATGGGCACCTGCTATATTACCTACGCCGGAAGCCTTGAATATTTGACGGATTTCTGCATGACCTATTACTTTTTCACGGAATACAGGGTCAAGCATACCCTTCATAGCTGCGTTAATGTCCTCTATTGCATTGTAAATAATTCTGTACAATCTTATGTCTACTTTTTCGGTTTCCGCAACAGAACGGGCAGAAGTTTCCGCACGAACGTTAAAACCGATAATAATAGCATTTGATGCGGAGGCAAGCATAACATCGGTTTCGGTAATTGCGCCTACGCCGCCGTGAATGGTACGAATACGAACTTCTTCGTTTGAAAGACGTTCCAGACTGTTTTTGATTGCTTCTACAGAGCCTTGTACGTCCGCTTTTACAACTATATTCAAATCCTTAACGTTACCGGCTTGAATTTGAGAGAATAAATCGTCAAGAGAAACTTTTTGAGGCATAGCCTTAACCATTTCTTCACGGCCGTGTGCAACGAGAGACTCGGCCACTTGACGAGCGTGTTTTTCGTTTTGAGCTACATAGAAAGCGTCACCTGCATGAGGAACTTCGGAAAGACCCAGAATTTCCACCGGCATGGAGGGCAGAGCTTTTGTTACTTTTTTGCCCTTGTAATCCATCATGGCACGAACACGACCAAAGGCTTGACCTGCAACTATGGGGTCACCTATGGAAAGTGTACCGTCTTGAACCAAAACGGTTGCTACAGGGCCTCTGCCTTTATCCAACAAGGCTTCGATAACTGTACCTCTTGCCTTTTTGTTGGGGTTTGCTTGTAATTCTTTCATTTCTGCAACCAGAAGAATCATTTCCAAAAGATGGTCTATACCTTCGCCGGTAGTAGCGGAAACAGGAGAACAGATTACTTGACCGCCCCAGTCCTCTACCAACAAACCGTATTCTACCAATTCTTGTTTAACACGGTCAGGGTTTGCGGAAGGTTTGTCGATTTTGTTAATGGCTACTATTATTTCAACGCCGGCTGCCTTGGCATGGTCTATAGCTTCAATGGTTTGAGGCATAACACCGTCATCAGCAGCAACTACAAGTACAGCTATATCCGTTACTTGGGCACCACGCATACGCATCGCCGTAAAGGCTTCGTGGCCGGGTGTATCCAAGAAAGTAATGTTCTTTTGGTCGATAGAAACGGTATAAGCACCTATATGTTGAGTAATACCGCCGGCTTCGGTTTGAGTAACGGCAGTTTTTCTGATAGAGTCCAGCAGAGAAGTTTTACCGTGGTCAACGTGACCCATAACTACTACTACAGGAGGACGTTCTTTCAAATCACCTTCTGAATCGGTTTCTTCCGCAAAGGCTTCGCCCAGAATGTCAACTTCTGTTGCACGTTCAACGGTTATTTCAAAATCTTCTGCTATTTTAGCCAAGGCGTGGAAATCCACCTCTTGATTAATATTAGCCAAAATACCACGTTTCATTAATAATTTTATAATTTCAGAAGCGGGCTTGTTGATTTTTTCAGAGAAATCCTTTACTTTCATGGATTTCGGCAATACAACAACAGAAACATCTTCTACTGTTTCTACCGCTGCCAAAGCTTGTTGCAATTCGGCCTCTTTCAAAGCTTTCTTTGCAGCCTTTGCTTGTTTTCTGGGCTTTTTGGGTGTAGTTGGGAATAAATCCTTCAAGGATTTATTTTGTTGTAATTTCTTGGAAGGTGTTTGGGGTTTTTGGTTATTTCTGGGGTCTACACGCTTCTTTGGAGGCTCGCCGTCAACTTTGGCAACCGGTATAGAAAGAGGGAATGAGGACTTTTTGCCGCCGAAATCCCCGGACCTGCCGAAGCCTTGACCGCTTCTTTGTGGTCCTTTTTGGTCTGAAAAGTTGCGGTTGTTGTTGCTACGGTTCTGACCTTGGCCTTGACCTTGCGGACGGTTTCCGCCTTGACCGTATGGTTGCCCTTGGCTGCGTTGAGGAGAATTACCCTGTTGGGTACGTTGTTGGTAGGGTGGTTTGTTACCGCCGCTGTAACCTTCTCTTTGTTGGCCGCCTTGGCGATTGTCACGGTAGGTTCCGGATTGTTGTTGACGATTGTCGGAGTAACTGCGTTGTTGACCTTGGCGGTTGTCTCCACGGTAACCACCTTGGCCTTGTCCTTGAGGTCTGTCGGATTGAGGTCTGTCGGAATGTGGTCTGTCAGATTGAGGTCTGTCAGAGTAAGGTTTGTTTTGTCTGTTATCGTACTGAGGTCTTTGAGATTGTTGACCGGAATTGCCTTGGTACTGTCTCGGTGGCCTGTCTTGTCTGTTATCGTATTGAGGTCTTTGAGACTGTTGACCGGAATTGCCGGAATTGCCTTGGTATTGTCTCGGCGGTCTGTCCTGTCTGTTATCCGATTGTCTGTTGTCCGGTCTTTGGCCTTGGTAGCCAGTTGAGCTGCTTTGTTGGCGGTTTCTGTATCCGTCGTTGCGTTGTTGCGGTTGACGGTTTTGTTGGTGTTGTTGACCGTGATGGCCTTGTTGACCCTGTTGTTGTGAGGGTTGCGCCTGTTGTGCGGCCGGTTGCACCTGTTGCGCAGGTGCGGAAGTATTTTTAACTTCCGATTCTTGTTTGGTGTTCTCGGTATTTTTAGGTTCGTTTGTCATCATGCGTGGTTTCATTCCTGTTGTATAGTATTCTATAATATTTTTTGCCTGACCTTCATCAATGGCGCTCATATGATTCTTGACCTCAATCCCCATATCAGTCAACTTATCTATTAAGATTTTACTGTTGATTTTTAATTGTTTAGCGACTTCATGCACTCGAACTTTCGGCATTAGCCCACCTCCGTGTCCTAATTTTTCATACTTGCGATTTCATGTGTTTGCGTCCTTTCGTGTTGCATAATAATCTGTGCTGCAAACCGTTCGTCACAAACAGCCAGGGTAACCCTGTTGTCTTTGCCTATGGCCTTGCTCATTTCCTGTCTGGTACCCACGGTTAATAATTTTATATTGTAAAACTTGGTTTTATCGTTAAATCTTTTCTTTGTGTTATCCGAAGCATCGCTGCTAAGCAGAATAAGCTGTGCCTCGCCGGAACGAATGGCCTTTAAGCAACTGTCCTCGCCGGTAAGTATTTTACCGGCTCTTTGGCAAAGGCTAAGCAAAGAAGCAATTTTTTTATCCATCTTCAGCCTCCTCAGCCAATCTTTCGTAAACTTCCTTGGAAACAGGAGCTTTAAAGGAGCGTTCCAAAGCCTTTTTCTTTTGGGCTGTTTTGAAACATTCCTTACCGGCGCATAAATAAGCACCTCTGCCGTTATGCTTGCCTGTTTTGTCTATAAAAATCTCACCCTCCGGGCTGCGAACCACTCGAATAAGCGAGGTTTTTTCCTTCATTTCCATACAACCCACACATTTTCTCAAAGGAATTGTCTTCAATCCGATTCACCCTTTATCTAAATTTTAACCAACCGGAAAAAATTAATCAATTTCTTTGGGTAAATCATCGTTTGGAAAATCTTGGGTATCAGAATATTCACCGGAGTAATCTTCGTCGTAATCAAGGTCATCGTCAAATTCAGAATCCTCACCGGAGTCTTGGCTGTCTTCATCGGTTAAGTCATAGTCTACGGAATATTCGTCATCGTCGGCAATTTCGAAATCATCATCAAAATTTTCTTCGAAATCATCTTCAAAGTCACCGTCGAAATCGTCCTCGTATTCATCTCGTCTGTTTAAATCGTTGTTTTCGTCAAAGTTGATGAAGTTTGTGGCTTCCGCTTGGGTTTGGCTTCTGATGTCTATTCTCCAGCCGGTGAGTTTTGCTGTTAATCTGGCATTTTGACCTTCTCTGCCTATGGCAAGGGAAAGCTGATTGTCAGGAACAACGATTTTTGCGCTTTGGTCTTGGTCGTTTAAGGCAACAGCCAATACTTTACTGGGGCTTAAAGCCTGAGCAATGTATTGTCTCGGGTCAGCACTCCAATTAATTATGTCGATTTTTTCGCCTCTTAATTCAGAAACGATAACATTTACACGACAGCCGTTTTGCCCAACACAGGCACCAACAGCATCAACATTGGGATTATTGGAATACACGGCAATTTTGGAACGTATACCGGGTTCTCTGGAGATGGATTTTATTTCCACTATACCTTCGGAAACTTCCGGCACTTCTTGCTCGAATAATTTTTTAACCAGTTCCGGATGAGTACGGGATACGTTAATAACCGGGCCTTTTGTGGTTTGTTTTACTTCGTAAACGTAAACCTTGATTCTGCTTTGGAAATCGTATTCTTCCCCGGGGATTTGCTCGGACTGGGGTAAAAGTGCGTCTATTTTGCCCAAGGCTATGATTACGTTTTTTCTGTCCTTACGTTGTACTATTCCTGTCATTATTTCTTTTTCTTTGGTAATAAACTCGTTGTATAAGATTTCACGTTCGGCTTCTCTGAATTTTTGTACTACCACTTGTTTTGCTGTTTGAGCGGAAATGCGTCCGAAATTTTTCGGGGTAACTACTATATCCACCACATCGCCGATTTCATAATTGGGGCTTATTTTGCGTGCATTTTCAAGTGATATTTGTAAATTCACATCGGTTGGGTCTTCGGTTACTTCTTTTTGAGCAAAAACCTTTACATCGCCCAATTCTCTGTCGATAATAACTTTTATATTTTGTGAAGTTCCGAAATTTTTCTTACAAGCTGATACCAACGAGGTTTCGATTGCGTCAAAGATTATTTCTTTATCAATGTTCTTTTCTTTTGCAACCTGATTCAAAGCTTCTATTAAATCAGTGCCTTTATTCATTTTCCTACCGCCTCCCGGATAAAGATAAAAAATACGGTTGTAATTTTGTGTTTAATCGTATATTATTAATGCGAAATATGATAAGCGTAAGCTGAGAAATTATCAAAACAATTTCAGCTTGCATTTTGCAACGTTTTGTCTTGGAAAGCCGATTTCAACTCCGTCTTCTTCAATGATAGAAACAATATCGTCTTTCAGTCCCAAAAGTTCGCCTACATATTTTCTTTTGTTGTTTACGGGTTCGTAAAGTTTAATTTCTACGTTCGAGCCTATATATTTTGTGTAATCGCTTTCTTTTCTGAAAGTACGCTCTATCCCTGCGGAGCTGACCTCTAAAATATAAGG
>CAYMOU010000023.1:0-29837 GCA_964392115.1 uncultured Defluviitaleaceae bacterium
TTCGGAGAATATATGCTAGGAGCAACTGACGAAGTATAGCGGAAAATTAGCCGAAGAGACGCCTGAATGAAGATACTAAACAGGCTCTAAGTATACAACATCCCGGAAAATAAATAAACTACCCTATTCAGTAGACAAGGTAGTTCGTTGGGTTAAATATTCTGTTGGGAATGCATAAGCACATTACAGCACCATTCCTTTATGTCATGCTTTCTTTGATGGATTTTAAGACCCTTTTTTCTATGCGGGAAACCTGAACCTGTGAAACCCCTATTTCCTTGGCAACCTCTGCCTGGGTTTTGTCTTGGAAATACCTCATGACTATAACCTGCCTTTCCTTAGGCTCCAGCCGGCTGATTATGTCTTTTAGGGCTATAACGTCCACAAGGTTTTCGTCTGTGGAATTTGTTTGCTCAAGCTTGTCTATCAAATAAACCGGCGAGCCGTCCCCTTGGTGTATGGTGGAATACAGGGACTCAACTTCCTTGTTGGCGGAAAGCGCCATAACCAAATCCTCTACGGAAATGCCCAGTTCTTCGGCTATTTCGTTCACTGTAGGCTGTCTGCCGTGTTTTTTGGTAAGGGCTTCGGAAAGGTACTTGGCTTTTGATGCAATTTCCTTCATGGGACGTGAAATCTTAATCATGCCGTCGTCTCGGATAAAGCGTTTTATCTCTCCCAAAATCATGGGAATGGCATAGGTAGAGAACTTCACATCATAGTTTAAATCGAACTTGTTAATGCATTTTATCAGACCTATAGCCCCGATTTGAAACAAATCCTCGGAGTCGTAACCTCTGTTGGAAAATTTTCTTACCACGGACCATATAAGCCCCATATTTTCTTCTATGAGAGAATCCTTGGCTTCCGCATCACCTTCTTGTACTCGTTTTATCAACATATGAGCCCTATCCATAATGACCACTCCTTCGGCTCTACGAGCGTGAAATTTTCTTAGTCATTGTGACCCATGTTCCCCGGCCCTTCTGGGACTGCACATCCACGCTGTCCATAAAGGTCTCCATCACCGTAAAGCCCATTCCCGAACGCTCCAATTCCGGTTTGGAGGTAAACAGCGGCTCCCTAGCCATGGCGATGTCCTCTATACCCACGCCTTCGTCTCGTACTTCCACAATTATTTCGTCGCCTGTTGCCTTGAATTTCAAAAAAACCTTACCGCTGATTTTGGATTCGTCATAGCCGTGAATTATGGCGTTTGTCACGGCCTCGGATACTGCCGTTTTAATGTCGGCAAGTTCCGTTAAAGTGGGATTCAAACCTGCCGCAAAACCTGCCGCCGCCAAACGGGCGAACGATTCGTTTTGTGACTTGGCATCCATAATAATCAATACTTCGTTATCTGTACTCAAAATAATCCCCCCGGTGCTTGTACAATTTTTAATTCCGGCAAATGCAATTCTAAGAATTGCATTTGGTTTGTTTTATTCCAAAATTTATGAATAAAGTTTCGGGTTTTACTCAATAATATAAAAGTTGAATCAAGCTGTGGTGCAACCCCTCTATTCAAGCTCTTTAACCGCCGATTGAACAGTATCGTAACACTTAATGATTTTTTGCAGACCCGAAATTTCAAAAATACGTGAAAGATCCGGTCCGGCGCCGGCTATGGCTACCTTTCCGTTGATTTTTCCTATATTTTTATACCTGCCTATAATCATGCCTATACCGGAACTGTCCATAAAACTCACAGACCCAAAATCAAAAACTATGTTTTGAGAGCGATTTCTTCTGAATTCCCTGTCCACGGTATTTCTAATGTCTTGAGATGAATGATGGTCAATTTCACCGTGTAGATTAATAATTAAGTTTCTTCCCAGTTTGCTGCAAGTAATTTGCAAGGTTATCCTCCTCTTTCTTTCCGTCTTGCGACTTATTGACAATTTATATGAAGTTCATATTCGGTCGATGGATTAAAGGCTATAATAATGCCTTTATATGGAAATTATATTCTAAAGAAAAATTACTTGATTTGCAATAGTTTTCTGAAAAAATTATGGGCAAAAACAGCTGTTTTACGTGTTTATACGCCAAAACCGGTCATTATTTAATATATTTCGTCAAATACATATAAAAAACCTTGGGATTTTTCAAACAGTCCCAAGGTTTTTTATATTATATTTCTTATGCATTGTGTATAGTAAGTTGCGGATAGGGTATAGATATGCCTTCCTTGTCAAAGCGTAATTTTATAAGCCTACGAAGCTCTCTTTCAACAGCCCAAGACTGACCAACCTCACAGTTGGCTGTAATACGAATATTCAGGCAACTGTTGCCAAGTTCCGTAATACCCAGCACCTTGGGAACACTGATTAAGCCCTCAACCTTACCCAAACAGGTTTCCATTTCGGCTTCCATAATACGTAAAACCCGGTCTACATCCTCGTTATAGGATATACCCACATCTATAATGGCACACTTAAATTCCTTACTCATATTGGTGACAATTTTAATTTCGCCGTTGGGTATAATATGAACATCGCCGTTAAAACTGCGTATTACCGTAGTGCGTATACCCACGGCCTCCACTGTGCCGGTTTTGCCTTCTATGGTTACAAAATCGGATACCCCGAACTGGTCCTCCAACAATATGAAAATGCCCGAGATTACATCCTTAATCAAGCCCTGTGCGCCCAAACCTATGGCCACAGAACCTACCCCTGCCACCGCTAATACAGATGAACCGATAGGCACTTGAAAAACCGCCAAAAGCTGGCAAAGCGCAACAAAATACATAAAATATTTCAAGGCGCTGTTCAGCACCGTCATTACCGTGGTTGCCTTGCGGCTTATGGGCTTTTTATCCTCGGAGCGGTTGTTGAACTTTTTAACAAATACTTTAATAATTTTCCTAAGTATTTTATAGATTATAAAGTTGATAAGTATTACAAGGATACATTCTATAGCCTTAACGTATATGGTGGTTAACCATGCGTATTCGGGAGAAGCAAGGCTTGCCAGAAAGTCCGATATTTCTTTCATGTTTTCACTTACCTTTATGGTGGTATTTTTTGCTGTATTACCCGGTAAATAAGTGGGATACTATTGAATTTTTTAAATCTTGCCGATATTTATATAGTCAAATTCTAATCAAAGAGTAACAAAAGCGTATATTCGTAGTGGTGAGCGACCGGTGGTTTTCTTTGAAAAACACATGAGCGAACAGTTTACGAAGAATAGCTTTTGCTACTATTCCTTATTCATTTGAGTATACTATGTAGGTATGAGGAAACGGAAAGTCTCCTCATAATTTGTGTTTTGTTTGACAAATTTATTCGGCTGCGTTGCCTTTTATGACAAAAACCCTGGGTTTTCTCATAAACCTGCCGCATAGTCTACCAAGGCTTTAAAGGGCAAAAGCTGTTGGTCATGGTTTTTTACCATGGTTTCCGGGTGCCATTGAAGCCCTATGCAAAAGCCGGCTTTTTCGAATTCTATGGCTTCTACAATTCCGTCCTCTGAAAAGCCCGTAATTTTTATGCTTTTCCCGGGCAATCCAACGGATTGATGATGCCTTGAGTTTACTTGAATTTTATCGCATTGGAATATTTCGTGCAACCGGGTATTTTTGTTTACATTGATAGCGTGAGTTTTAGAGGGCTTTCTAAAACTATGCCCTTCAATATGTTGTAGTATATCTCCGCCTAAGGCTACGTTTAACACCTGCATACCCCTACATATACAAAGCATGGGAAAGTTTCTTTCCAATGCCGCAAGGCAAAGCCTTAATTCAAAAATATCCCTTTCCGTATTTACGGAGTTTGCCTTTGGGTGAAGTTCTTGGGCAAAAAACCTAGCGTGTATATCTCCACCGCCGGACAATATAAGCCCTTGACACCGAGATAAAATCTCCTCTATATGCTTTTCGTCGTAATATGCCGGAATGTAGGGCACACCTTCTGCTTTTATTATGGCATCGGCATAATCCTTGTTAAGCGTAAAAGTATTTTTCGGCTTGTTAAAATTAGGTGTAATTGCAATAACCGGTTTCATTTTCAACACCCTTTCTCTATCCCTGTAGAGCAATGCTACAGTAAATTACCTTAATTTAAACTATTAAGACGCCGGTTAAATAGTGCCGGTTTGTGTACTGATACGCCTAACCTTTAACGCAAAATTTAGCGAAGCCTGTAAAAGCAAGGTATTTTAAAAGAGAAAAAAGGGTATATTGCTAATTCTATCATTAATATGTATTCATAACAAGCACCGGTATTTTAAAAGTGCTTGCTGTACATCTTAATTTCTATTTTTTGATATTTATTGTTATATAATAAAAAAAATCGCAAAGTTATGAAAAAAACCTTTACTAAATTTTTCTAAATTGTTATAATAATTACATTCTTTAATTGATTACACCATGTTTTAACTTAAATTTCACCCGAAACTTTACATAAACTTTGGTACCGGTACTTACATTTTTGCTTCAAAATAAACCATACTATATTTATTAAACAGACTATAATGCGGAGGCTGAAATATGAGGAACAATAAAAGTATAAAATGGAAAATCGGCATTCCGACCATTGGAACATTTATTATCGGAGTAGCCATAGTTTTACTTTGCACCATAATGATTTTCAGCAGAGCCTTGTCTACCCTTAGCAATAATTACGCCGAAGAAAGCGGTTACAAATACGCCAATCTTGTTAAGGGCACTATGGAGGGCTTAATCAGCCTTACCCGAGGGTTTGCTATCAATTTGCAAAACACCCTTAAAGAACAGCCCGAATTAAGAAGCAGAGAGGAAATTCTGGCTACCCTGGAGACCCTTACTCTGGATAAACACAATAATTCCGTGGGCAGTTATATTATGTTTGAACCCAACGCCTTTGACCTTATGGATATTAAATACCGCAATACAGCCTTAGGTAACCAAAGCGGCAGATTTGCCAAACATATTCTAAACGTTAACGGTAAGGCAATAGCAAGCGACATTCCCGATGATTATTATAATCAAGCCTTTTATTCTGTACCAAGGCAGACCGGTGAGGCTTACGTCTCCAGCACTTACAAATACGATTCAAACGGTACCCAGATTAATGTTGTGGCTGCTGCGGTTCCCATGACCGACTCCTCGGGAAAATTTTTGGGTGTAATAGGCATAGAAATACCCAATAAAGTAATCGAAGATATAGTATCCCAAGCCAAGCTTTACCAATCCGGATATATGTATATCATTACCCACGAAGGAATACTGGCTTATCACCCCAAATCCGAAGATATACTTAAATCCATAGACGAAGTTTATACCGAAGATGCAGCAGGTGAGTTAAAAAAAGCTTTAAGCACCGGCGAAGTTCATCAGATGGAGTATAAATCCATAATTACAGGTAAACCGGCCCAATTAACCATAGTACCGGTTGCTATAGGCGACCAAGGCGAACGCTGGGCCATAGGTGCCATTATCCCCAACGAGGAATTAAACGCTACAAACGACCTTTGCATACTTATAGGGGTAATTGTATCATTAATATTAACGGCCATAGCCCTGGTAATTATTCTTTTCCTCATAACCAAAACCACCAAGCCCATTAAGAACATGGTTTCCATAGCGGACAACATGGTTCAAACCGGCGATATATCCACCAACATAAACTCAAACGATATACCCAACGACGAAATCGGCATGGTGCTTATATCCTTTGTTAAGCTGTCGGATATGATGAACGAATGGGTAGAAACCATGAAAAAAGTATCCGTGGGCGATTTTTCGGCTACCCTTACGGAACGTTCGGAAAAAGATGAGTTCTCCAAGAGCATGAACAGCATGATAGCCTCCAACAAGGCTTATGTAGATAATATTTCTTCCGTTATGAATTCACTGTCCATGGGTAATCTGGACGTTTCCATAGATATGGACTACAGAGGAGACTTTGCACCCATTAAAGAGTCCGTAAACGCTACCTTATACCGCTTAAAGACCTATATTAAAGAGGTTGCAAGGGTTCTGCAATTAATTTCCGAAGGAAATCTCTCGGAAAAAATAGATATGGAATTTATCGGCGACTTTAACGTATTAAAAGAAACCATTAATGACACTGTTATCATACAGAACAGATTTATCAAAAACATCTCAAACGTTATGGGTAAGCTGGAAAAAGGCGATTTATCCGCCAAGATTGATATGGAATACAAGGGCGATTATGAGCCTATTAAAACTTCCATTACCGCTACCGTGGCTTCTATTAAGTCTTATATAGAAGAAATAACCCGTATTCTTTCCGCAATGGCAGACGGAGATTTAACAGTCCAAACAAATATTGATTTCAGAGGAGATTACAGCGTTCTGGGTACTTCACTGAACCAAATATTGAATTCACTGAACATGACTTTAAGCAATATTAACGAAACAGCTAACCAAGTGGCTATGGGTGCCAACCAAATTTCTATGGCGGCACAGAATCTTTCACACGGAGCCATTCAGCAAGCCGGCTCCATTGAGCAACTTTCCGCTACCACCTCCGAAATTGCGGAACAGGTTAAGGCTAATTCACATAATGCAGAATCGGCAATCAACATCAGCGAAGCCGCCATTATAGACGTAGAAGCAGGCAATCAAAAAATGGCCGAAATGGTTGAAGCTATGGATAAAATCAACAACAACTCCAAGGAAATCGCTAAAATCATTAAAACCATCGAAGACATTGCCTTCCAAACCAACCTATTGGCTCTTAACGCCGCAGTTGAAGCAGCTCGTGCCGGTCAGGCGGGCAAAGGTTTCTCTGTTGTTGCCGATGAAGTACGCAGCCTCTCCATACGCTCCACCGAGGCCGCCAAAAGCACCACAGACCTTATAGAAACAGCCATAGCCGCCGTTCAAAGCGGTAACCTTATAGCAACAGAAACAGCCCAAACCCTAAGCCATATAGTAGACGGCACAAAAAATACCGGCTCTCTGGTGGAAAAAATCGCTGCTGCAACCAAGGAACAGTCCGAAGGTACGGAGCAAATCAACATCGGAATCACCCAAATTTCCGAAGTTATACAATCAAACTCCGCCACAGCAGAAGAATCTGCCGCTTCAAGCCAAGAACTCTCTTCTCAAGCTCAAATCTTGAAAGAACTTATAAACAACTTTAAATTACGATAATTTATAAAAACCAATAAAAACTTTACAAATACCGCATTTTCTATGTATAATTAAATAATTCCGATTGTAAAAAAACCAACTCATATACCGACCCGGCCTGTCGGTTGATATGAGTTGGTTTTTTTGGAAGTGCTTTTAATATTAGGTCTTTTTGAAAAGGGTTTGGGGAAAACTTTATCTTCATATAAAGATTTCCCAAAGGTCTTATTGTTTTTTATCCTCACACTTGAAGGGAGAATTTTATGCCGGATGTAGCCTTTCCCAATCTGGGAATAGAAATAAACGAAATGTCACGGGTGGCATTTACAGCTTTCGGCCTGCCTATCTATTGGTACGGCATTATTATTGCAACGGGTGTTTTAGCCGGCTTGTTATACACCCACTTAGAAGCCAAAAGAACCGGTCAAGACCCGGCCACTTATTCTAACTTTTTACTTATTGCCATTGTTACCTGCATTATTGGCGCTAGGCTGTATTTTGTAATTTTTTCTTGGGACAATTACAAGGACAACCTCTTGGAGATTTTTAACCTAAGAAACGGCGGACTGGCAATTTACGGAGCGGTTATAGCCGCTGTTATTACCGGTGTAATCTTCACCAAGAAAAACAAACTTAGCTTTTATTCCTTTGCGGATACTGCCGCTCCTGCTTTGATTCTGGGCCAAGCTATAGGCCGCTGGGGTAACTTTTTCAACCGAGAAGCCTTCGGCGGTTTCGCCTCCTCAGACAACTTATTGGCCATGCAGTACAAAATATCACAGGTGGAATTTATCCCGGTCGAAATTATGAACAATAAAATCGGCGAATATATTCAGGTTCACCCCACCTTCCTTTACGAATCACTCTGGAATTTGGGCATCTTCCTGTTTATGGTATTCTACAAACGCCATAAAAAATTCGACGGTGAAATATTCTGGATTTATTTTGTGGGCTACGGCATAGGCCGTTCTTGGATAGAAGCCCTACGCCAAGACCAACTGCTGCTCTGGGGTACAAATATTCCGGTTTCGCTGGTTTTATCCTTGGCATTAGCGATTTTGGGCATAGTAATGATAGTATACAACCGCATAAAAATACGTACCATAAATCCTTAAAGTGCTTAATGTATAATTATACGATATGTGGCAAAAATAGGGTATACAGCTATTTTAATACCCCAAGAGAGAAAGCTTTTTTAAGTATTTCTAACCTAATCCTCTCTTTCAAAAAACTGTGCCATCATGGAGGTAATTATGCAGAAACTACAAATCTACACCGATTTGGCAATAGAAGCCCACGAAACAAGAACAGACGTTGCCTTGCAAACAAGCCCCGGCGTTTCTCAAGACTTTGAAGGTGTGGAAGTCAGCACTGATGAAACAGACAATATTTTAGTCACCACGGTGGAGGTTAAGGACGAAAAAGGCGCCGAACGCATAGGCAAACCCATAGGTACTTATATCACCATAGAGTCCCAATCTCTCAAGGAAAACGACGTGTCAATACACGAAAAGATTATAGAAATACTGTCCCAAACAATTGGCAAGCTGCATAACTTAAACAAAGATGACTCTGTGCTGATTGTAGGCCTGGGAAACTGGCAGGTAACCCCGGACGCCTTAGGCCCCAAAACCGTATCCAAACTGCTGGTAACACGCCATATAGCCAAAAAGGACATACTTCCGGACGAAATCGAAGATAAGGTACGGGGCGTAGCCGCCATATCTCCCGGTGTTCTGGGGCTTACCGGCATAGAAACCAGCGAAATAGTAAAAGGCATAGTGGATAAAATCCAACCGAAACTGGTTATCGCTATAGATGCCCTTGCCGCACGTAAAACAAGCCGTATTAACACCACCATACAAATAGCTAACACCGGCGTTACACCCGGCGGCGGCATAGGCAACAAACGCAAGGCTCTAAATGAAGAAAACTTAGGCATCCCGGTTATAGCCATAGGCGTACCCACCGTGGTAGACGCCGCAACCCTAACCAACGACACCATTAACCGCATACTGGACGAAATGCTCCAACAAACCCAACACGGCGGCGAGTTCTACAACACCCTGAAAAACCTACAGGACGAAGAAAAATACAACCTTATTGCAGACATTCTAAACCCCTACCAAAATATGTTTGTTACCCCAAAAGAAGTAGACGCTGTAATAGAACGTCTCTCAAACATTATAGGCAACGCCCTGAACATATCCTTGCACCCGGGTATAGATATTGATGATATAAACCGCTATCTGTATTAAAAATTGAATTAGCCCTTTGTTTTAGACTTTCGTCCCACCAAGACGAAAGTCTAACCATATTCGGAGTTTTTTTGTTTATAAATAATTGCAATAAGGTATATTAAAGTCTTTTTGGAGAGATTTAGAGCTTCAGAAAAAGTTCCCTTGAAGGTTTTTTCCCTACGGCGGATTTCGACAAAATTCATTAGTTTTTGTTTGCTACACAAAATTTATTGTGCTATAATGTTATATTTAGAAAAAAGTCCCACAGTGCCACGGAGGCTTAGCAGAATGAAAGAACAAGTTATCTCTTTTTTTGAAAACATCAGCGCCTTTCCCAGAGGCTCCGGCAACGAAAAAGCTATAAGCGATTATTTGGTTGAGTTCGCCAAGGCTCGTAACCTTTGGGTCTTTCAAGATTCATCCTATAACGTAATTATAAAAAAACCGGCAACCCCGGGTTATGAAACCGCACCTACCCTAATTTTACAGGCTCACCTTGATATGGTCTGCGAAAAAAATTCAGACGTTAACCACGACTTCCTTATAGACCCTATAAAATTGGTCTTTGACGGTGACTTCATCAAAGCCGCCGGCACCACCCTGGGTGCAGACAACGGCATAGGTCTGGCAATGATAATGACGGTTTTGGACAGCACAGACCTGCAACATCCGTCATTGGAAGCCCTGTTTACCGCCTCCGAAGAAACCGGTATGGAAGGCGCCATAGCCCTTGATATGCAATTACTCCAAGGCACGGTTTTAATAAACCTAGACACAGGCTCCGAGGACGAAATAATAGCCGGCTGTTGCGGCGGCCTTAAAAGCTATGTGGAGTTACCGGCGGAAATAACCCAATTGCCCGAAAATACAGCACTGTACAATTTATATATATCAGGCCTAAAAGGCGGCCATTCCGGCGAAGACATAGATAAAGGCAGAGCCAACGCTATACGTACCCTAGCCCGTGTACTTGCTACCTTGTCGGAAAAATACAATTACTATCTCTGCCATGTAAGCGGTGGCGAAAAAGCCAATGCCATTCCCAGAGAAGCATTTGCTACCCTAGCCTTTGAGCCTTCTTTAAAAGAAGCAATAGAAAAAGACTTAGCCGTACTTTTGGAAGTCCTAAAAGACGAATACGGCTGTATCGAGCCTAATATCAGCCTTAAACTAACGGGCAACCCGGAAAAGCCCTTAAAAGCCTTTACCCATGAACTGAAAGAAAAAATCTTGGACTTGTTGCTGCTTATTCCCAACGGCGTTTTGGCCATGAGTACAGATATACCCGGGATGCCGGATACCTCAAATAACGTAGGGGTTTTACGGACAGAACAAGACAACATCCTAATAAAATGCGATATACGCTCCAACTACGGCAGTAAAAAGCAATATTACGCAAATATAATTAAAAGGCTGGCAAAGCTTGCCGGTGGAAAATACAACCAAATGGCTGAATATCCCTCTTGGAAATTCCGCCAAAACTCAAAATTAAGGGATTTACTGGTGGAATCTTACAAGGAAGTCAACATTATCCCCAAAGTTACCGCCATACACGCCGGTTTGGAATGTTGTGTATTTGCGGATAAATTGCAGGATTTGGACATAGTATCCTTTGGTCCTAATTTATACGACATACATTCCCCTGAAGAACGAGTCAGCATAGAATCCGTAGGCAGAGTTTATTCCGTACTTACCGGCCTTCTGGAAAAAACCAACCGGTTGTAACCCTGTGCCTATGAGTGGAGGTACAAAAGTGTCTGCATCCACAAAAAAAATTATCTTTAGAATAATAATCGTAATACTCTCGGTTATTATTCTAAAAATACTGATTGATAACTTGTTAATAATTTTTGAATTTATAGCTTTTTTTACTGATAATGCTGTTTAAACGACAGCTAATACTCTACACCCTTACTACCGTCGCAACCTATCACCCAATTCAGATACCTAAGAATGAGGTTAACTTATGAAAAAATGGTGGGATGAGAAATACTTTAAAATTTGTTTATATGTAGTGGTTGCCTTCGGCTTGATTTATGTATTAAAACTGGCCGTTGATTCCGTTGCTTACGTTTTGGTTAACGTAAATGAAACGGGTGCGTTCTTTGATAATTTTTTCTCAAAGTTATCAAGCGTGTTTGCACCCTTGATTATTGCTTTAATCCTTGCCTATTTGCTAGACCCCTTTGTGGACTTTCTGGAGCGTATGTATCATGTATTCTATGACAGATACTTAAAAGACACCTTCCGCCGCCCAAATTGGATAAAGAAACACAAAAAGAAGATCGAGAAACCCAAAAAACGTGTGGCAGGGGTTACGCTTGCCTATGTGTCCGTTTTTTTGTTTTTCTTTATCCTGTTTTGGTCCTTCTTCGGCAAGCTTATTAACAGCACCAATGATGACTTCCTCCGTAACGTGGTCAACAACATCATGGGCGTTTTCAACAGCTTCTCCGAGGCCGTTAACACCATACAAATAAACCTGCTGGACTGGGGCGTTTCCGAATATTTCAGCGGTTTTATTACCGAGTTTTTGCAATCTGTCAGTGTTACCGCCTCCGGCTTTGTAAGCGGTCTGTCCGAGACTATTTCCTCAGCCGGCACCGGCATTTTAAATTTCTTGCTGGGTATTATCCTTTCAGCCTATATTTTGCTGGACAAAGACGTTATACTTAAAACTTCGTCTTCGGTGGCACATTCTTATTTGCCCACCAAGCTTTACAACACCTTCCGCAATATTATAGGTGACATTAACGCCGTTTTCTCCGGCTATATCAGAGGCCAACTTGCGGATGCCTCCATTATGGCTTGCTTAATCAGCCTGTGGCTTACCTTGGTAGGGGTTCAGTTTTCGGTATTTATCGGTATACTTTCGGGCATAGCCAACCTTATACCCTACTTTGGCGCAATTATAGCCTTCTTCTTAACCATTATCGCCGCCCTTTTAAGCGGTGACCCCATGCAGGCTGTTTACGCAGGTATAGGTATACTGGTTCTGCAACAAATCGACGGTATGTTTATTGCACCCCGTGTTGTGGGCAAATCCGTAGAACTTGGCCCGGCTCTGGTTTTAATCTCCCTGACCGTAGGCGGCAGCTTATTCGGTATAGTGGGTATGGTTATTGCCGTTCCTACCTGTGCCATTATCAAGCTTTTCCTTACCCGTTACTACGCACGCCGTATGGAACGCCTGAAAAAACTTGAAGCAGAAGAAAAAGAAAACGCAACCAACACCTTCTGACACCCTTGATGGACCTATTCCAAAATTTACACTTTGTTTAATATAACAAAATTATATAAAATTATCTCAATAATACACTTTCCGGCATATATTTTAAGACAAACCGATATAAAGTTTTCATAATTCGGCACTTAAAATTAACCGGTTACAACAGCCGGTTGCCGATTTAAAAGGCTTTTATGGCGACTGACATATAATAACAGCAACGTTACAGTAACAACTTAAAATCTTAAATCCGGCAAAAAATCTTACAATAAGATCTTTTATTTAAAGTCTTTTTGAAGGGAGTTTGAAACCCGGTTGCAATCAAAAATGAATTTATTCATTTTTAGTTGCAACACCACAACATACCGATTCGCATTGTCAGTTTCAGATAAATAAGGATTTTTAAAGCGAATTGGTATGAGGGAAACTTTTTCTTCAGAAAAAGTTTCCCTCGAGGTTTTAATCTTTTTAAGTTGTTCACTACACATACCGCCATAATATTTGCCGGTTCCCTAAAGGTTTTCCGGAACCGGCCGATTGTATCAAAAGGATGATATTTATGACTCATCAAGAAATATATGAAAACCTAATAAACCGCATGAAGGAATATCACCCTTCTAAGGATTTTTCGCTTATAGACAAGGCTTACAAGCTAGCCGAAGAATTCCACGGCCCACAAATACGCAAATCCGGCGAACCTTACATTATCCATCCTATGTGGGTGGCCTATATTCTTGCCGATTTGGAATTGGACATGGAATCCGTTGTATCCGGCATCCTCCATGACGTACTGGAAGACACACCCTACGGCGAAGAAGAAATGATACGAGACTTCGGCAAAGAAATTACCGAAATCGTAGTAGGCGTAACCAAGCTGGACAATATTGAGGACAGCTTGAAAGAGGACAAATCCAAAGACCCCAACTCCGGCCACCATGTCCACCATATAAAAGACAAGCAAGAACTACAGGCAGAAAACTATCGCAAAATGTTTATTGCCATGGCTAAGGACATCCGTGTTATCCTAATAAAAATTGCGGACAGACTGCATAATATGCGTACCCTGCAATTTATGCGCCCGGAAAAGCAAAAGGAAAAAGCCCAAGAAACCTTGGATATTTACGCACCTCTTGCTCACCGCTTGGGTATATCCAAACTGCGTTACGAACTCGAAGACCTTTCGTTCAGATACCTACACGAAGACGCCTACTTTGACCTTGCAAACAAAATTGAGCTGAAAAGCGCCGACCGCCAAGCCTATATAAACTCCTTGGTATCGGAACTGAAAGCAAAAATCACCGAACGAGGCATGAACGCCCACGTGGAAGGCCGCTCCAAGCACCTTTTCAGTATCTACAAAAAAATGGTCAACCAAGACAAAACCCTTGACCAAATTTTGGATATTTTTGCCGTAAGGGTTATGGTAGACGTTCCCATAGACTGCTACGAGGTTTTGGGTCTGGTTCACGATATGTATAAGCCCATGCCCGGCCGCTTTAAAGACTATATAGGTATGCCCAAACCCAATATGTATCAATCCCTGCACACGGTGGTTATAGATTCTGAAGGCGAGCCTATAGAAATACAAATACGTACTTGGGATATGCACCGTACAGCAGAATACGGCATAGCAGCCCATTGGAAATACAAGGAAGGCAAGGGCGGTTCCGTAGACCCTACCTCCGAAGAAGCAAAGTTGGCTTGGTTACGCCAAATTTTGGAATGGCAACGTGACCTTTCCGATAACAAAGAGTTCCTGACCGCCTTGAAAACCGACCTTGACGTATATTCCGACCAGGTTTACTGCTTTACTCCCAAGGGCGAAATTATACCTCTGTTACGTGGTGCAACTCCCATAGACTTTGCCTATGCCATCCACACCGCTGTAGGTAATCGCATGGTGGGTTGCCGGGTAAACGGCATTATTGTTCCCTTTGACTATACCCTGCTTTCCGGTGACCGTATCACCATTATGACCAGCCAAAACTGCAAAGGCCCCAGCCGTGATTGGCTTAATATAGTCAAGACAAACCAAGCGAGAACCAAAATCAATCAGTGGTTCAAAAAGGAAAACAAGGACGAAAACGTAGCCCGAGGCAAAGAAATTCTGGAAAAAGAGGCCAAGAAAAAAGGGCTTAACATTAGCGAACTGCTTACAACCCAACGCAAAAACCTTGTATTGGATAAATTCGGCTTTGCGGATTGGAGTTCTCTTTGTGCGGCGGTAGGTCACGGCGGTATAAAGGAAGCCCAAGTTATTAATCGCCTGAAAGAGGACTTTGTTAAGGAACAGGAACGTATTAATCCGCCCGAAATCAAAATCGCCCACGAATGCCACCAACACAAGCAAAGCCCGGGCAAATCCGGCATAGTGGTTAACGGGGTAGACGATGTAAGCGTTAGATTCTCAAAGTGCTGCTGTCCGGTGCCCGGTGACGAAATTATAGGCTTTGTAACCAAAGGCCGTGGGGTTTCAATCCACCGCACCGACTGTATTAACATCCTCATGCTGGACGACATAAGCCGCCATCGACTGGTTGAAACCGAATGGCACCAGGAATCCCTCAAAGACCGTTCCAACCGCTACAACGCCCATATACGTATTACCGGCACAGACAGGGTTGGCTTGCTCTTTGACGTTTCCAAAATGTTCTCGGAAGAAAAAATACCCGTTATGGACTTTACCGCCCAGGTTGTGGACGGTGTGGCACTTTTCACCGCCATCATAATTATAGACACCAAAGACCAGCTTGAAAAAATAACAAATAAGCTCTCCAACCTTAAAGGAGTAAAAAACGTGGAACGGGTAACCAAATAACCCGGAAACGCAGCATATAGTTATAAAAAAATCTTGGCAACTATCCGCCTTAATGTCCGGCCCGTAGGTTTGGGTAAGTTAAGGCATATTTCATTGCATGGGGAAGCTTTACAAAAGTTTCCCTTTTGTTTTATACTGTAGTAATGAAGTAAAAAGCGGTTATGCAATGCAGCAAACGCTGAATCTCACCTGCATTAATCCACATTATCAACATTATCCACAACAAAAAATCCACACAGGGGGTTTTATAATGAAACTCATTACCTTGGCAGTATCATACCTGCAAGAAAACACCTACATCTATTTTGATGAAACAAGCTCCATAGGCGTAATCATAGACCCCGGCGCAGAGCCGGATAAAATATACACCGCTGTCAAAAACAACGCCTTAAAAATCACCCATATACTCCTAACCCACGGCCATTGGGACCATATAGGCGCCGTGGAAAAACTGGTGGAAAAAACCGGTGCAAAGGTTGCCGTACACGAAGCCGAATTGGAATTACTGAAAATGTTCGCCGCTGAAATTCGCTCTGATATTAAGGTGGATACGGTGCTGAAAAACGGCGATATTATACCGGTTGCCGGCACAAAATTAAAAGTCCTCCACACACCCGGCCATACTCCCGGCGGAGTCTGCTTTTACGACGAGGCTGAAAAAATCCTCTTTACCGGCGACACCTTATTTTACGAATCCGTGGGCAGAACAGACTTTGAATATTCCGAACCCGAGGACGAATTGGCTTCCATAGTAAACGTAATTTACAAACTTCCCGAGGACGTTATAGCCTTCCCGGGTCATGGCCCAAAAACCACCATAGGCCACGAAATTGCAAGAAATCCCTTTGTGGGTCGCAACGGTTTAAGATGAACTGCTTATTAAAGGGTCATAATTTTATCAACGAGGTGCAAACAGCCACCCAGGTTTTTTTCCAACACCAAGGCTTTGTGAAAACCGATGAAATCAGCCAAACCGGCTACACGGTGCTTTCGGAGCTGGCAGGAAATGTTTGCATAGGCGAGGTTTATAAAGACGGCATTTTGCAAGTCCGCAAGGAACTCACCGTTATAGACTTTTTTCCCGACACAACCAAAAACCAAAAGGTTACGGTGAAACAGGTGCTGTATCTTGCTTTGAAAGAAGCCACCGGTATTAATCCGCCTTGGGGTGCTTTAACGGGCATACGTCCCACGAAAATAGCCCATCAGCTTTGGGAACAAGGCCATAGTGACAAAGAAGTTTCGGATTTGCTCAGGGATATTTATTTCATAACTCCGGACAAGACCAAGCTTTGCCTTGATGTTGCCAAGGAAGAAGTGGCAATAATCAAAGATAACAGTCCTCAAGACTACAGCCTTTACGTGGGCATACCTTTTTGCCCGTCACAATGCCATTATTGCTCCTTTACCTCCTACCCCATAAGCAAATTCGCCGGGTTAGTAGACCGGTATTTGGAATGTTTGGCTTTAGAGGTGGAAAAATGCGGCGATTATATAAAGTCCCATAACCTTAAAACCGTTTACATCGGCGGCGGCACGCCTACCTCATTAAACGAAAGCCAACTTGCAACCCTGTTATCCCTCATAAAAAAGCACTTCCCAACCGAACAAGCCGTGGAATACACCGTAGAAGCCGGCCGGGCAGACACCGTTACCAAGGAAAAATTACAGATATTAAAGGAATACTCCGTATCCCGAATATCTGTAAACCCTCAAACCTTAAACGACGAAACCCTTGTTACCATAGGACGCAAGCACAGCGTTGAGGATTTTTTCAGGGCCTTTCAAACCGCAAGGGAATGCGGTCACAATAACATAAACGCCGACCTGATTATAGGCCTACCGGGCGAAGATTGCGGCCACGTAAAAAAAACCATGGAAGGCATAATAGCCCTAAACCCCGAATCCATAACCGTTCATACACTTGCTGTAAAACGAGCATCTCTCATGAAGGAACAATACTCCCTCGGGGATTTGCTCCGCAATACGGAAGAAATGCTTGCCCTAGCCGCCCGTTACGTAACCGCCGCCGGCTACAAGCCCTATTATATGTACCGCCAAAAAAACAGCCTTGGCAACTTCGAAAACGTGGGCTATTGCAAACCCGGCTTCGAAGGTATTTATAATGTGCAAATTATGGAGGAAAAACAATCCATTTTGGCCCTGGGTGCCGGTGCTGTCACAAAAATAGTTAACCTAGATACAAACCGTATCGAACGCACCGAGAATGTCAAGAATGTTGAGGAATACATTAAGCGTATAGATGAAATGACGGAGCGAAAAAAACTAAACATATAGCTTTATTGAATAAAGAATTAAATTACCCTGTTAATACTAATTCCATTTAAAACAGTAGATAAAAATTTGAATTTAGACAAAGATTCAAGGATAATTTGCAAATTATTATCCTTCATTAAATATGGAATTAGTATAAAGTCTTTTTGAAAGGGGCTTGGGTAAAACTCTTTCTTCAGAAAAAGTTTTACCCAAGGTTTTATCCTTTCCACCTACGGAGGTCATTATGAATATATCAACACCCAAGGGCACCAAAGACATATTCGGCACGGAAGTCGAAACGTGGCAGCTGTTAGAAACCGAAATCAGAAACCTGTGTACCCAATTCCATATAGGCGAAGTCCGCACGCCTGTTTTCGAGCATACGGAAATTTTTATTAAAGGCTCCGGGGACGCCACAGATGTAGTCCAAAAAGAAATGTATACCTTTACGGACAAAGGCAACCGCAGCATCACCCTTAAACCGGAGGTAACACCGGGCGTTGCAAGAGCCTTTCTTGTGAACAAACTCTACGCCGGGGTGCAACCCACGAAATTATACTATATTTCGCCTTGCTTCCGCTACGAACAACCCCAAGACGGCCGCCAACGCCAGTTCCACCAGTTCGGCATAGAATGTTTCGGCTCTTACAGCTCTGCCGCCGATGCAGAGGTTATATCCCTTGCCTACGAACTGTTCCGCCGACTGGGTCTGAAAAACACGGAATTACACATAAACAGCCTTGGCGGTGAACAATGCCGCAAGGTTTATAACGCCAAAGTCAAGGAATTTTTGTCCCACAATTTGGACGGGCTTTGTCCTCTTTGCAAGGACCGATTCGAACGCAATACCCTTCGTGTTTTGGACTGCAAGGTAGACGCCTGCAAAAAAATTATAGAAGATGCACCCTCAGTTTTGGACTGCCTTGGCGAAGAATGTACCGAGCATTTTAACACCCTTAAAAAAATCCTCACCGCCATGGATATACCCTTCACCGTAGACCCTCGCATAGTTCGTGGCTTGGATTATTACACTCGTACCGTTTTTGAGTTTGTTTGCACCGATTTAGGGGCACAATCTACAATATGCGGCGGCGGCCGTTACGACAACCTTATAGAAGGCTACGGCGGGCCCAAAACAGGCGGCATAGGCTTTGGCTTGGGCATGGAACGTCTGTTAAAGGCTCTTGCCAACCAAAACAACCAACCCCAACCGGCCGAGAAAAACCTAATCTTTATAGGTGCAAGCGGCGACGAAGGCTTCCTAAAAGCACAGGAACTTATCTACCGCCTACGCCAAAAAGGCCTAAACGCAGAAGGCGATACCCTCCAACGCTCCGTTAAAGCCCAGTTTAAATATGCCGACAAAATCGGCGCAACCTACGCCATGATTATAGGCGACCAAGAGCTTAAAACAGCCACTGTTAACGCCAAAAACATGAAAACCGGCGAACAGACCCAAGTCTCCCTAACACCCGACGCCCTTTATAATCATACAAATAACATATGAATTTAACCAAACCGTAACAATCCGCAAGCTAATTTATTTGCTAATATAACTAAAATATTGTAAAATAAAATATTACCAAAGAAGACAGTGTTACCGGCAAAATATAAAAGAAAAAACCTTGGGCTTTCAGCCCAAACCCGACTTCCTTCTTGAAAGAAAGAAGCAAAGAACTTTAACATAAAGGCACAAAGTTTCAAGCGTCCCTGTTAAAGTCTTTTTGAAGGGAGTTTTAGACCAAGTTGCAATCTAAAATTGCAACGCCATAGCATACCAATTCGCACTATAGTATTCAATAATCAGTGCTTTGAAAGCGAATTGGTATAAGGAAAACTTTTTCTTCAGAAAAAGTTTCCCTCAAGGTCTTATCTTTTCCGGCCGGCCACTATCTGCATAAGAAGGATTGAGAATATGCAAGAATTATTATCCGGAATGAAACGCAGCCACTACTGCGCCGACGTAACCGAAACGCTTATAGGCAAAACTGTAACAGTCATGGGTTGGATAAACAAACGCCGTGACCTGGGCAAACTTATCTTCATCGCCCTCCGTGACCGCACCGGCCTTTTGCAAATCATTATAGACGGCAACAAAGTAAGCCCGGAAATCTTCCAAAAAGCCGAATCCCTCCGGGGCGAATACGTAATCGGCGTAACCGGCGTGGTTATCCCTCGTACGGAAAAAGACATAAACCCTAACATGAAAACCGGCAAAGTGGAACTTGAAGTGCAGGAATTACGTCTATTTTCACAGGCGCAAGTACCTCCTTTCCAAGTTATGGATACCGGTGTTGCCAACGACCTACGCTTGAAATACCGCTACCTTGACCTAAGACGCCCGGAATTGCTTTCAAACCTGATTTTACGCCACTCATTAACCAATTCCGTTCGCCGTTTCTTGGCAGACGAAGGCTTTATAGACGTGGAAACCCCTGTACTGACCAAAAGCACCCCGGAAGGCGCCAGAGACTACCTTGTTCCCAGCCGTGTTTACCCGGGCAACTTCTACGCCTTACCCCAATCACCCCAAATTTTCAAGCAACTTTTAATGGTGGCAGGGTTTGACAGGTACTTCCAAATAGTTAAATGCTTCCGTGATGAGGACCTTCGTGCCGACCGTCAGCCGGAATTTACACAAATAGATATGGAACTTTCCTTTGTGGACGTAGACGACGTTTTGGACATTAACGAGCGTATGCTGCAAAAGGTGTTCAAGGAAGTTATGGACATGGACCTTGAACTGCCCTTCAAACGTATACCCTACAAAGAAGCCATGGAACGTTACGGCTCCGACAAGCCGGACACCCGTTTCGGCATGGAACTTGTTAACATTACAAACGTGGTTAACAACTCCGAATTCAAAATGTTCCAAGACGCTATAGACAACGGCGGCAGCGTTCGAGGCATTTGCTCTCAAGGCAACGCAACCATGCCCCGTAAACAAATCGATGCTCTGGTTGAATGCGCAAAAACTTACAAGGCTAAGGGCTTGGCTTGGATTAGCGTGCTTGAAGGCGGCGAACTTAAAACCAGCCTGACCAAATTCTTTAGCCCGGAAAAATTAGCCGAAATCGTAGCGGCTTTTAACGCCCAAGCCGGAGATTTAGTTCTGATTTGTGCGGATAAAGACAGCATAGTATTTGACGCTCTGGGTGCTTTGCGTCTGGAACTTGCCAAAAAGCTTGACTTAACAGGAAAATTCAACTTTCTCTGGGTTACCGAATTCCCGCTTTTGGAATGGTCCGAGGACGACAACCGCTTCTACGCAAAACACCACCCCTTTACCGCTCCCATGGACGAGGATATTCATTTGTTGGATTCCGACCCCGGCGCTGTTCGTGCCAAGGCCTACGACGTGGTGCTTAACGGCGTGGAAATCGGCGGCGGCAGCATAAGAATCTATCAACGTGACCTGCAAAAACAAATGTTTCAAGTTCTGGGCTTTACCCCGGAAGATGCGGAAATCCGCTTCGGCTTCATGATGGACGCCTTCCAATACGGCGCACCGCCACACGGTGGCTTGGCTTACGGCCTTGACCGCATAGTTATGCTTATGACCGGCGCAGACTCCATCAGAGACGTTATCGCCTTCCCCAAAGTAAAAGACGCCTCCTGCCCAATGACCGACGCTCCGGGCACAGTGGACGAAAAACAACTTGCTGAACTTGGTCTTAAAATAATTCAAACACAAGAAAATAAGGAATAATTCAATACTGCATAAAACATCCCTTCCAAATGCATAGTCTTTTTGAAAGGGGCTTGGGGAAAATTATTTCTACAGAAAAAGTTTTCCCCAAGGTTTTAATTTCTTTTTAATCTAACCAAACGGGTGAATATCATGGACTTTAACCGGCAAGATATAGAAAGCTTTGCGGATAATTTCAATAAAATAAGCAGCGAAATCAAAAAGGTTATCGTTGGCCAAGCGGATATTGTGGACAATGTGTTGACCGCCATTACAGCCTCCGGCAATATTCTGTTGGAAGGCCTGCCCGGCCTTGGCAAAACGGAATTGGTTAAAACTTTAAGCAAGGTTCTGGACATGGAATTCTCCAGAATACAGTTCACCCCGGATCTTATGCCGGCCGATATTACCGGCACGGACATTTTAACCAAGGACAACAACAGCGCCCAATTCGAATTTCGCCCCGGCCCGGTCTTTGCCAATATAGTCCTTGCGGATGAAATTAACAGGGCAACGCCCAAAACCCAATCCGCCTTGCTGGAAGCCATGCAGGAAAAAACCGTCACCGTAGGCGGCACTTCCCATGTTTTGCCCAACCCGTTTTTTGTAATAGCCACCCAAAATCCCTTGGAACTGGAGGGTACATATCCTCTGCCGGAGGCCCAACTTGACCGTTTTTTAATGAAATTACACATTGAATTTCCCGACAAAGAACAGCTTTACACCATTGTGGAACAAACCACCGGCTTGGGAAAAGTCCCGGTTACCCAAGTTGCCACTGCCCAAGACCTGCTGAAAATGGGTGAAATCGCTAAAGGTGTACCCATTTCACGGCCGGTTGGCGAATATGCCATGGAACTCATACTGAAAACCCATCCGAAGACCGCCGAAAGCCCGGAAATCACCAAAAAATACGTGCGTTACGGCGCAAGCCCCAGGGCCGCACAAGCCATAATTACCGTGGCCAGGATTTACGCCCTGTTGGACGGCCGCTTTAACGTAGCCTTTGACGACATAAAAAAAGCAGCCCTGCCCACCTTGAGGCACAGACTGTTTTTAAACTTTGAAGCCCTTGCGGACGATATTTCTCCGGATACCATTATAAACGAGTTGATTTTATGAACACGGTTTCGGAAGCCCTAACCCACGAATTTCTGTCAAAGTTGGAAATACTGAACCTTTCCTTGAACAGCCCTGTAAACACCGGCTATTCCGGCATAAGAACAGCCAAATCCAAGGGCAACTCACAAGAATTTTCCGACTATCGGAACTATGCCCCGGGTGACGACATACGCCGCATAGACTGGAACAGCTACGGCCGCTTAAACCGCTTGTTTTTAAAGCTGTATTCCGAAGAAAAACAGGCAACCTTTAACATTTTCTTAGACAAAAGCAAATCCATAGGTTTCGGAGAGAAATTCCTACACGCTAGGCTTATTGCCGCTTCTTTGGCTTTTATAGCCTTGAAAAACTCCGACAGGGTGAATATTTTTGCCTTTGACAATAAAATCGACCGGCTGAAAACCGGCCTATCTTCAAAAGGTCTGTTCCCGCAGACCGTGAAATTTTTGGATTCCTTAGAATCCGCAGAACAATCCCAATTTACACCTTCCATGATAGCCGACAAAAACCTAGGCAACGGAATTTCCTTTATTATTTCGGATTTTTTTATGGAAGACTACAAAGACAGCCTTAAACTGCTCCAAAACAAACGACAATCAGTTTTCTTGATACACATACTGTCCCCGGAAGAAACAGAACCCTCATATTCCCAAAAAGTCCGCCTTCTGGACTCGGAAAACCGGGACTTTTTAGACCTGGATTTAAACCCTAGCATACTTGAATCATATAAAAAAGAACTGGATAATTTCAGAAACAATATCTCGGAATTTTGCAAAAAACGCAACATCGCTTATATTTATGCTCCAACGCAAAATCACGTACTGAAAACTGTTACCGAAATCATAAACTATCGCACTTGAAAGCTATCTTGCAACGGCAAGTTTTATAAATCACAATAAAAATAAAACGACAACTTTAAAGATAATCAGTTGTATTATAGTTATATGTTAAAGTCTTTTTGAAGGAAGTTTCCCTCAAGGTCTTAACTTTTTTTCCAACATCTTTTGATTTTTAACCTGAAAGGGTTTTAATATGACAAATCACACTAAGGAAATTATCATTCGCTTTGCTTTGGTGCTGGTGCTGCTGGTGCTGTCTGTTTTGGGTGTAGTTTTGTTCGTCTCCTTCGAAGAAAAACTTATCTCATTTGCCTTTTGCATTGCCTCTGTTTCGGTCTTTGTATACTTCGTCTGCCAATATTTCTGCAATTTGAGAACCCAACAGCATATAGAAACCCTATCACGCTTTTTGGATTGCCTGACAAACGACCAAGCCGAATGCCTACCGCACCACGATGCCAACGAGCGGTTCGAGGTGCTGTACAAAAAAATAGCAGACATTAAGGACGTGCTTAACCAACGAGAAACAAACCGCACCGAAATACTTAATATAGTAAACTCCGTAGCGGTTAATATGGAGTTGGATAAGCTGCTGGAAGACTTAATGCCCAAGCTTATAGACGTTACAAAAAGCAACTGCGGTGCCTTTTATTTGGTTAATCAATTAAGCGGAAAGCTTGAAATCAAGCATTCCTTGGGATTCTCCAAAAACCTGTATTCGGAGTTTGACTTGGTGCTGGGTGAAGGTCTTGTGGGCACGGCACTGGTTAAAAAACAGGTGCAAATCCTAAACGATATACCGGACGACACGGTATATGTAATACGTACTTTTTTAGGCAAAATAAAGCCCCGAAGCATAATGATAGTTCCCATTTTGAATAGGGAACAAATAATAGGCACCTTGGTTTTTGCCAGTATTTACCACTATTCCACCGAACAAACGGAAATGATAGACCTAATTAAATACTACGTTGGCGTAGCTGTGGGCAACGGCATAACCTACGAAAAAACCAAGCGACTTACCAACGAGTTGAAGTTCCAAAACAGGCTTATCCAGAACCTTAACGACGACCTTGAAAAAAAGGTGCAGGAGCGTACTCGCTTCCTGAACGACATTATAGACAGCATCAAGGATTACGCTATTTACGCCTTGGATAAGGACGGCACAGTAGTTACATGGAACAAAGGTGCCGAATTGCTGCTGGGTTATACGGCGGACGAGGTGCTGGGCAAAAATATAGAAGTGGTCAATTCCGATGAGGAAATAAGGTCCGGCAAGTTACGCAAGCGTATGGATACTGCGCTGAAGGAAGGCAAATTTACGGAAAGCGGTTGGCGTTTCAAAAAAGACGGCACACCCTATTTTGCTGAAATGATATTATTCGCCAGATACGACCTAAACGGCGAAGTTATAGGCATGACCAACGTCACCAAGGACATTACCACACTTAAAAACGTAGAGACCGCACTTTGGTTTGAAAAGGAATTTTCCTCAAAGGTGCTGGACAGCAGTTCCCGGGCGTTGATTTTTGCCGATGAACACGGCATTATAGAGCTTGCCAACGGTAACGCCTGCAATATTCTAAACAGCGAGAATATTACGGGACTTCCGCTGTATTCCTTTTTTGACAGGGAAGAAGAGCTGAAAAAATGCATACAGGACGCCGCCTCTACCGCAACCAGAGGAGAATGGCGGTATCGGTTAAAGAATTCCGACAAGTACATTAATATTAACATTACGGTAATGATAAATAATCTGAAAGGTTCAGGGAAGTTGTTTATATTTTTGTTTTAGGCGTTAACGCAAAGAGGTTATCCCCGGTTGGGATAACCTCTTTTTTTGGTTGCCTTACATCTTTTCAGGTTCGGGATATTCAACACCGAAGGTTTCAACGGTCATGCTTTTGATAACAACAGGGGTTTGGGGTTTGTCGTTGTAGTCTACTTGGGTGTCTGCAATTTTGTTGATTACTTCCAAGCCCTCAATGGTTTTGCCGAAGCCGGCGTATTGTCCGTCTAAGTGAGGTGATTTTGCGTGCATTAAGAAGAATTGTGAACCGGCAGAGTTAGGGTTTTGGGCTCTTGCCATGGAAATAACTCCTTCGGTATGTTTCAAGTCGTTGCTAAAGCTATTTAAGGCGAATTCGCCACGGATGCTGTAGCCGGGGTTGCCTGTTCCTGTGCCCATAGGACAGCCGCCTTGAATCATAAACCCGTTAATTACTCGGTGAAAGGTTAAGCCGTTATAGTAGCCCTTGTTCACCAGTGTAATGAAATTGTTGACGGTATTGGGAGCGATTTCGGGGTAAAGCTCTACTTTAATTTCTCCAAAGTTTTCAACATCAATTGTAACGATAGGATTAGACATATTTTTTCTCCTTTATATTAAAATTCTGACAGTTAAAATTATATCAGACTTTTCTTATATAATACATCTTTTATCCGAGTAAGTCCGGGCGTTTTTGTTTTGTTGTAATATAGGACTGTCGGTCTCGCCATTTTTTTATGTTTTCATGGTGACCGGACAGCAGTATTTCCGGAACAGGTCTGTCCAGAAAAACCGGCGGTCGGGTGTATTGGGGGTATTCCAATAAGTTTTCGGTAAAGCTTTCCTCTTGGGTGGCTTCGGATTTGCTTAAAACACCGGGTATCAGCCGAGCAACCGCATCTATAACCACCATAGCCGCCAATTCACCGCCGGTTAGTACGTAATCGCCTATGGAAATTTCATGGGTGACTATTTCATCCAGAACACGCTGGTCTACGCCCTCGTAATGGCCGCAAAGTATAACCGCTTCCGGCAGTTCCGCCAGTTCTCTTGCGCATTGCTGGTCGAAAGTTTTGCCTTGAGGGCTCATGTAGATAACCGGTGCGTCGGTTTTCAAACCGGCTTTTACGGACATATAGGCGTCGTAAATGGGTTGAGGTTTCATAACCATACCCACGCCGCCGCCGTAGGGGTAGTCGTCCACCTGACCGTGTTTATTGCCGGAAAAATCCCGTATATTTACGCAGTTTATATTGATAATACCGCTGTCTCTTCCTCGTTTTATAATGCTGTGGTCCAGGCCGGTATCTATCATTTCCGGAAAGAGGGTAAGTATATGAAAATCCATTATATCAAGCCCTCCGGCAGGCGAACGGTCATGCTTTTGTTGGGTACATCCACCTTGATTATGCAGGATTTAATGGCAGGCAACAGAATATCTTTCCGGCCGGTTAGGGTTACAACGTAAACGTCGTTTGCGCCGGTGAAGATTATATCGGTGATTTCGCCCAAAAATTCGCCTTCTTCGGTCTGCACCTTTATATCGTACAAATCGCCTATATAATATTCATCTTCGTTTAAAGGCGTTGCTTGGTCGTAAGGTATACGCAGCATGGCATTTTTGTATTTTTCGGCGGCGTTAATGTCCGGGATTTCCGCAAACTTCACGATAACGAAGTTTTTGTTGTACCAAACTTTTTCCACCGTCAGCTCCATAGTTTTGTTGCCCATAACGGCTTCTACCTTATCCACGGTCTCAAAACGTTTGGGGTTATCCGAAAACGAAATTATTCTGACCTCGCCTTTAAGCCCTTGAGTATTTACTATTTTTCCCACTTCTAAATATTTCAAGAAGACCTCCTGTGTGTGAAAAGAGCGAAAACCTTGGGAAAACTTTTTCTGAAAAAAGTCTTCACCAAGCCCCTTTCAAAAAGACTTTAATGTTAATTATATGGAATCTATCAATTTTTAAAAAAAGAGGGAGAGAGCAAAAACGCTTTTAAAAAGGTTTTTAGACTCTGCTCCCTCCATATTTTTAATTATTTCAGCAACCGGCGTTACCTATGATATTTCTATGGTAACGTGTTTGTTTTCGTGGATGGCTGCTGCTTTCATAACGGTGCGGATAGCCTTGGCTATACGGCCTTGTTTGCCTATGACTTTACCCATATCTTCCGGTGCAACGCTAAGAACCAGCAGCACGGAACGGTTGGATTCGTCTATGGTTTCTGTAACTTTTACTTCTTCAGGCTTGTCTACTAAATTTCCGGCAATTAATTTCAATAAATCTTTCATTTTATCCTCCAAAAATTAAAGTAGGTTTAAAAATACGCCCTAAAGCCTCTTTTGTTAGTAAGGAAACTAAATTTAATTAGCTCAAGACACCTGCTCTTTTAAGTAAAGATCTTACGGTGTCGGAAGGTTGGGCTCCGTTTTTAAGCCACTTTTTGGCAGCTTCTTCGTCCAATTGAAGAACTGAAGGTTCTTTCAACGGATCGTAGAATCCGATTTCTTCAATAAATTTACCGTCACGGGGTGCTCTTGCGTCAGCAACTACTATTCTATAGAAAGGTGCTTTTTTCATACCCATACGTTTTAATCTGATTTTTATCATGATAGATACACTTCCTTTATTATGATGTAAATTTATATTACTTCACCGGCGGAATGGCCGGGAAGTTTATATACTTGAAAGAGTAAGACCTTGAGGGAAACTCCCTTCAAAAAGACTTTAATATAAAAGATATTAATATACGCATGACTTATTTTAAGAAAGGCAGATTAAGCTTGCCTTTTTTGCCTTTGGTCATGTCGGAGAATTGTTTCATGACTTTTTTCATTTCCTCGAACTGTTTCAGCAGGCGGTTTACCTCTTGAATATTCCTGCCGGAGCCGAGGGCTATGCGCTTTTTGCGGGAACCGTTGAGTATATCGGGGTTTTCTCTTTCAGAGGGAGTCATGGAGAGAATAATGGCTTCCACATGAGCCAGCAGTTTGTCGTCTACTTCAACGTCGTCTAAATTCAGCTTACCGGCGCCCGGGAGCATACCCAGCATATTTTTAAGGGGTCCCATTTTTTTAACCTGCTGCATTTGAGTGAGGAAATCGTTAAGGGTGAAGTCGTTTTTGCGAATTTTGGCTTCCAGTTCACGGGCTTCTTTTTCGTCGTAGATGTCCTGTGCTTTTTCGATAAGGGAAAGCACGTCACCCATGCCTAAAATACGAGAGGCCATTCTGTCCGGGAAGAAGGGTTCCAATTCGGACTGTTTTTCGCCCATACCTACAAATTTAATAGGTTTTTGGGTAATGGCTCTGATGCTCAAGGCACAACCGCCTCTGGCATCGCCGTCCAGTTTGGTAAGAATAATGCCGTCTATGCCCAGTTGCTCGTTAAAGGATTCCGCCACGTTTACAGCATCTTGGCCGGTCATTGCGTCAGCCACCAGAAGGATTTCCTGTGGACGAACGGCGTTTTTAATGTCCTGTAATTCCTGCATTAAATCCGAATCTATATGCAGACGGCCGGCGGTGTCTATGATAACGATGTCGTTTTGGTTTCGTTGGGCGTTGGCTAGGGCTGCCTTGGCTATGTCCACCGGTTTGTTGGTGTCGCTCATTTCAAAAACAGGCACGGAGCAACTTGCACCTACAACTTGCAACTGTTTAATTGCCGCCGGTCTGTAAACGTCACAGGCTACCAACAAGGGGTTTTTGCCCTGTTTTTTCAGCATTGCCGCCAGCTTTCCGGTGGTGGTGGTTTTACCTGCACCTTGCAGACCTACCATAATATAAACGGTAGGCGGTTTTGGAGAGAAAGTCAACTTGCTTTGGGCTGTTCCCAGCAGGTCTATCAATTCGTCGTTAACTACCTTGATTACCTGTTGGGCAGGGTTTAGGCCTTGCAGCACCGATTCTCCCACGGCCTTGTCGCTGACACGTTTGATAAAATCTTTAACTATTTTAAAGTTAACGTCTGCTTCCAATAAGGCAAGCTTAACCTCTCGCATTGCAACTGTTACGTCCTTTTCGGTTAACCTGCCTTTGCTCTTTAGGTTTTTAAAGACTTCGGATAGCTTTGAGGTTAAAGCTTCAAATGCCATTTTAACACTTCCTGTTTGTTTATTCCGTTATTTCAGCCAATAATTCTTTTATATGATTTTGGGATGACGTATCCGTAGGCCGATTGTCGAGGAAAGCCGTCAATTCTTTGACTTTTTCCAGCCTAAAATTGTGCTTTTCCAGTAGATTCAGCTTAGTCTCATAATCCTCAAGCAACTTAGCGGTTCTTTTAAGCAAGTCGCTTACCGCCTGAGGCGAAATACCGTATTGTTCGGCGATTTCGTTTAGGGATAGGTCATTAAAAAAGTAAAGTTCGAAAAATAAGCTTTGTTTCTCGGTTAATAACGCCGAATAAAAATCGAACAACAGGGTCAGCCTCAATTTATCCATAGCTCAATCCTAACCGAAATGTGATATTTAAAGGGTTAATGGTCTATAAAGTATTTTTACTTTAATCCTTATATAGATTATAACAACAACGACGTGTTGTCAAGGGTTTTTTTAATAATTCCGGGGTTTTTACGGATAAACAGACCTGCCAAAATAAGCCCATAACCGGTATTATACGTTGGGTGTATTTGCTGTGCGGATGTTAATTTGGAAATTTTAATATTTAACAACAAAAAAAATCGCCTTAAACAAGACGATTTTCGTTATGTGCCCGAGGCCGGACTCGAACCGGCACGAGGTTGCCCCCGAAGGATTTTAAGTCC
>CAYMOU010000024.1:0-6297 GCA_964392115.1 uncultured Defluviitaleaceae bacterium
AACGGATTTTGTATTATGAGCATAATCGTTACAATTAAACAGTAATTCTTCATATAAAAAAATAAAGTAATCCTGAAGTACAGCAGCCACCTTATATAACCCGGTGGCTTGTTTTTTTGTCGAAAAATGTCTTAGTCCTAACTTGACCCAAAACTACTTACAGATCAAATCCTGCATTACAGCTTCTTTCATTTCTTTTACATACGAATAAATATACTCCCCGGCATTTTCGCCGTGTTTTTCGATTATTTTCACTATGGCACTGCCCACTATTACACCGTCTGCAATTTTCGCAATTTCCCTAGCTTGTTGGGGTGTATTTATACCAAAGCCCACCGCAACCGGTGTATCCGTTGCAGAACGAAGGGCTGCTATAATTGAATTTAAATCGGTGGTAATACTGCTTCTGACCCCGGTTACACCCATAGAAGAAACCACATAAACAAAGCCTGCTGCATCCTTGGCAATTTGCATTATGCGTTGTTCCGAGGTAGGTGCAACCAGAGAGATAACGTCCACATCTTTGGACTTTGCAAACCCCGAAAGTTCGGCCTTTTCTTCAAAGGGTAAATCGGGAATGATTATGCCGTCTATGCCGGCTTGGTTGCAATGGCCGAAAAACTTTTCATAGCCGTAATTATGCACCGGGTTCAGATAGGTCAAAAAAACCAAGGGAATGTCGGTTTTCTTGCGAACATTCTCTACCATTTCAAAAACCCCATGAATATTGGTTCCGGCAGACAAAGCACGCATGTTTGCACTTTCTATAACCTTTCCTTCGGCTATGGGGTCTGAAAAAGGTATGCCGATTTCGATTAAATCCGCACCGGCCCTTGCCATTTCAAGTATATATTCCTCCGTCTTTTGCAAGTTCGGGTCGCCGGCCGTTAAAAAGCCGATAAATGCCTTGCCCGATTGGAAAGCCTTATTAATTCTGCTCATCTATGTTAACCCCCATGTATTTTGCTATTGCTGCTACGTCCTTATCGCCTCTGCCGGAAAGACAAACGAGTATTACGCTGTCTTTAGGCATGGTAGGCGCAAGTTTTCTTACCTGTGCCACCGCATGGGCACTTTCAATGGCCGGAATTATCCCTTCTGTTTTGGACAGATATTGAAAGGCCTCCACGGCTTCACGGTCGGTCACAGCCACATATTCCGCCCTTTTTGTATCGTACAAATCGGCGTGTTCCGGTCCTATGCCGGGGTAATCCAAACCTGCCGAAATAGAATAAACCGGCGCAATCTGCCCGAATTCGTCTTGACAGAAATAGGATTTCATTCCGTGGAATATACCCGGCCGGCCTTTGGAGATTGTAGCGGCGTGTTGTTCCGTATCCAAGCCCAGTCCGGCCGCTTCACAGCCTATAAGCCTTACTTCCTTATGGGGTATAAAGTGATAAAACATACCCATGGCGTTACTGCCGCCGCCTACACAAGCAACCACCGCATCCGGCAATTTTCCTTCGGCTTCTTGGATTTGCGCCAAGGCTTCTCGGCTGATTACGCTTTGAAAATCCCGTACTATCATGGGAAAAGGATGAGGCCCCATTACCGAACCCAAAACATAATGGGTATCATGCACCCGAGAGGTCCATTCCCGCATGGTTTCGTTTACGGCGTCTTTTAAGGTCATAGTGCCGCTTGTAACGGGATGAACTATTGCTCCCAAAAGCTCCATTCGAAAAACGTTCAGAGCCTGGCGCTCGGTATCCTCTTTTCCCATGAAAATTTCACATTCCAAGCCCAAAAGTGCCGCCGCCGTTGCTGTTGCCACACCGTGTTGCCCTGCACCGGTTTCGGCAATAACCCTGGTTTTGCCCATCTTTTTAGCCAGCAAAACTTGACCCAACACGTTGTTGATTTTATGGGAGCCGGTATGGTTTAAATCCTCACGTTTTAAATATATCTTTGCACCGCCCAAATCCTTTGTCATATTTTCCGCATAGTACAAAAGAGAAGGTCTGCCGGCGTATTTATTTAATAGGTCTGTAAGTTCACGATTAAATTCTTCATCATTCTTATAGAACTCATAGCTTTTTTCCAGATTTATAATTTCGTTCATCAGGGTTTCCGGAATGTATTGCCCTCCGTGTATGCCGTAGCGTCCGTTACTCATTTCTGATTCTCCCTATCATCTCAATGATTTTGTTCCTGTCCTTAAAGCCGTTGCTTTCCACTCCGCTGCTTACATCAACGGCAAAGGGATTTGTAGCTTTTATAGCATCCTCTATATTACCGGTATGAAGCCCACCGGCCAGGAAAAAAGGCTTTGCAATCTGCGTTTTAAGTAAATTCCAGTCAAAACTTTTCCCGGTACCGCCGTTTCCGTTGTCAAACAAAAGAAAATCTGCGTCAATTCGGTTTGCCCGAACTATATCTACCTCTTTTTCAACTTTGACAGCCTTAATTATAGGCAAATCCATTAGTTTTTTCAATTTGCCTATATAGTCGCAATCCTCGTTACCGTGTAGTTGAATTAAGTCTATAACTTTATCCTCTGCAAGTTTTAAGATAAAGTCTATGTCAGCATTTACAAATACTCCTACAGCCAAAATGCTTGGTATCAGCCTGCTTTTCAAAAATCCGGCACACTCCGGCGAAATTTGTCTCCTGCTTTCGGCGAATACAAACCCCATATAATCCGGGCAAGCTTCATTAACATAATCAATGTCACATTCCCTAGTAAGTCCGCAAATTTTTATTTTCATACTATACCCCTGAGTATATCCAGTTGTCTGCGTTTATCCCGGCTACGCATTAAGGTTTCGCCGATTAAGACAGCATTCACCTTGTTTTCCTTTAATACTTCCATATCCCGGGCAGTAGAAATTCCGCTTTCCGATACAAAAATAACATCGTCCGGAACGTGTTTGCGAATATTAACTGTAGTGTTTAAGTCCACCTCGAAAGTTTTTAGGTTCCTGTTGTTTACGCCGATTATTTTTGCACCGGCTTTCAAGGCTTTTTCGGTTTCGGGCAAAGTATGACTTTCCACCAAGGCGGAAAGCCCCAGACTTTCGCCTGTTTTTATATATTCACGCAGAGTTTCTTCATTTAATATTTCACAAATTAACAAAAATGCAGAGGCACCCAAAATCTTGGCTTCGTAAATTTGATAACTGTCGATAATAAAGTCTTTTCGCAATGTTGGTATGCTTACGGCTTGGGAAATTTCCATGAGGTATTTGTCTCTGCCCAAGAAATATTCGGGTTCTGTAAGGACCGAAATTGCCGCAGCTCCGGCGGCTTCGTATTCTTTGGCTATCTCCAAATAAGGAAAATCCTCTGCGATTATTCCCTTGGACGGAGAAGCTTTTTTCACCTCGCAAACAAAGGCAATTTCATCTTTTATTAACGCCTTTTCAAAGGGAAAACCCGTGTTGCTTTCCAAATTTTCCGCCTGTGCCTTTATTTCTTTAAAGGAAACCATGTCTTTTTTGTTTTCCAGCCTGTTTTTCGTTGATTTTACTATCTTATCCAAAAACACTTAACTCACCTCCCGGCTGTATTCGTTGGAAAGCTTAATAAATTGCTCCAATTGTTTCATTGCTCTACCGCTGTCTATGGTATCTTCCGCTTCACGGATTGCCTGTTCAAAGGAAATCTCCTTGGACACATACAACGCTGCCGCCGAATTCAATACAGCCGCATTTCGTTTGGGACTGGGTTTGCCGCTTAAAATTTCCCGAATTATTTGGGCATTTTCTTGGGCATTGCCGCCCAGTAAGTCATCTTTATTGCATAAATCAAAGCCAAAGTCCTTCGGATTGATCTCGTAGGATTTAACCCAACCGTTTTTAACCTCGCAAACACTTGTAGGTGCGCTTAATGATATTTCGTCCAATCCGTCTTGGCCGTAAACCACCATGGCATTTTTAACGCCCAAATTAGCCAAAACCTTTGCTATAGGCTCTAACAAGGCTTCTTCATACACTCCCAAAAGCTGCATTTTTGCACCGGCCGGGTTGGAGAGAGGGCCTAAAATATTAAAAATGGTTCTCACGCTTAATTCACGCCTTACCGGGGCAACGTATTTCATGGCAATGTGGTAATTCTGTGCGAACAAAAAGCAAATGCCGATTTTCTCCAACAACTTTGCGGAAAGTTCCGGGGCTATGGTAATGTTTACACCCAAGGCCTCCAACACGTCAGCCGCACCGCATTTGCTTGAAGCAGCTCTGTTGCCGTGTTTTGCCACCGGTACACCTGCCGCCGACACTATTATTGCGGCGGTTGTGGATATATTAAAGGTTCCGGAGCGGTCGCCGCCGGTGCCTACGATTTCCAAAACATTTTGTTCATGAAGCAGCTTAACACAGTGCTTTCTCATGCTTGCGGCCGAGGCTGTTATTTCGTCTATGGTTTCGCCTTTCATGCTTAAAGCCACCAAATACGCACAAAGCTGTACTTCGCTTACTTTTCCGCTCATTATTTCGTCCATTACGGCTTCGGCTTCTTTATATGATAAACCGGTGCCGTTTGTAAGTTTAACAATAGCTTCCTTAATCAATTAAATCATCTCCAAAAAATTTCCTATTATCTTGTTTCCTTGCGGTGTAAGTATGCTTTCCGGATGAAATTGTAATCCGTACACCCTGTGTTTTTTATGTTGAACAGCCATAATTTCGCCGTTTTCCGTGCTTGCTGTAACGGTCAATTCAGCCGGTAAGGTTTCTCTAATACCAATCAAAGAATGATACCTGGCAACCCGGATATTTTCCGGCAAACCTTCAAACAGAACGGAATTGTTATCAATTGTCGCCACGGAAGTTTTCCCGTGCATTAACTCCTTGGCATAGGACACCGTTCCGCCGTAAGCGTTAAAAATCGCTTGATGCCCCAGACAAACTCCCAAAATGGGTATTTTATGCCCCAATGCTTTAACAACATCTATGCAAACCCCGGCGTTTTCCGGCTTGCCCGGTCCCGGTGAAAGTATTATGTGAGAAGGCTGTAATTCTCCTATTTCTTCCACGGTAAGTTCGTCGTTGCGAATTACTTTTATATCAGGATTTATGCTCCCGATAAGCTGGTAAAGGTTGTAAGAAAAACTGTCGTAATTGTCTATAAGCAATATCATGATTCAAGACCGCCTTCCGCCTGTTTTAAGGCATTGACCACTGCCATAGCCTTGTTAATACATTCTGTGTATTCCGATTCCGGTACACTGTCCGCCACTATTCCGGCTCCGGAACGGACGAATACCTTGCCGTTTTTCTTAAAAGCCAAGCGTATGGCTATACATGTATCCATATTTCCTTTAAAATCCAGATAACCCAAGGCACCGCCGTAGATTCCTCGTTTATTGTTTTCCAGTTCGTTTATAATTTCGCAAGCCCTGATTTTCGGCGCACCGGATAAGGTTCCGGCCGGTAACACGGCGTTTATGGCATCCAATGCGGTTCTGTTATCCGCAATTTCTCCGCTAACGGTAGAGCCTATGTGCATAACGTGAGAAAACCGCAAAACAGACATATAATCCTCAACTTTAACCGTGCCGAAGTTACTTACCTTACCCAAATCGTTTCGTCCCAAATCCACAAGCATATTATGCTCTGCCAATTCCTTTTCGTCTGCAAGCAGTTCTTTCTCCAAATTTATATCTTCTTCGGGAGTTTTGCCTCTGGGTCTTGTGCCTGCCAAAGGAAAGGTATACAACTTTGAATTTTCCAATTTAACCAAAGTTTCCGGCGAAGCCCCGGCTATTTCTATTTCATCGCTGGAGAAATAGAACATATAGGGCGACGGATTGGTTGTTCGCAAAATTCTGTAGGTATCCAACAAACTGCCCTCAAATTCCGCCTCCAATCTGTTGGAAAGCACCGCCTGAAAAATATCTCCTTCTCTGATGTAGCCCTTGGCCTTTTCAACCATTTGGCAATACTCGTCACGGTCAAACAGTGCTTTTAAGTCTCCTTTCAGCCTACCTTTTTTATGCTCCTTGGGAATACCGTTTCCAATCAAATCCGCCATATTTTCAAGTTCTGCTATACCTTTTTCGTATTCACTTTCAAAATTTTCTGTTTTTACATTTACTATGAGTATTATTTTTTGTTTTAAGTTATCAAAGGCAATAACCTTATTAAACAGCATTAAATCCACATCATTAAATTTTTCCTCGTCTTTTGCATCCAAAACCAGCTTCGGTTCGCTGTATTTAATGTAATCATAAGAAAAATATCCTACAAGTCCACCTGTAAAAGTCTGTAAATAATCCAACAATGGACTTTTTTTAATGTTCATAATATCTTGTATATATAGGCTGTTGTTATAAGTAAGGAAGGATTCTTCAGA
>CAYMOU010000024.1:6307-29717 GCA_964392115.1 uncultured Defluviitaleaceae bacterium
GTCAAATACCGGGCTTTTATGCTCGTTCATTATTTTTTGTATATATTGGCTTGGGTTGCCTGTGCGGAATGTTTCGGTTGTTTGACTTTTAACGGTCATTATTCCGTCCGTACAGGTTATTTCCATTGTCGGGTCATAACCTAAAAAGGTATATCTACCCCATTTTTGCATATCCTCTACACTTTCAAGCAAAAAACAGTGGGCGCTTACGTTTTGTAAAATTTGCAACACACCTATAGGTGTAATCATATCGGAAAAAATCTCTTTACTGATGGGGATAACATTGTACTTATCGGTTAAATTCTTAATCTCTTGGGCTGTGGGTTTATACACAAAGATGCCTCCTTTTTGGCAATAAAAAAGTCCTCGGTAAAGTAAAAATACTCTACCAAGGACGAATAATTCAAAAATATCCGCGGTGCCACCTTGATTTACAGGCGCAAAAAAAGCCCGTACTCTTAACAGGATACAAACATATCCCCGACAACTTACGTATGCCCTCACGTCACAGAATACTCGGGAAAAAATCCCTTTGACTGTGCCCTCAGCGGTCCATTTAATGTACTGCGTACTGCAAGGCTCTCAGCCACCCTCGCTCTCTGTAAGTGCATATTACATTTTTATCTCCGCTTCAACGGTTTGAAATATTTAATTAACATTACTCTATCATATATATTAGGTTTTGTAAAGTATTTTGCCTGTAAATTACTGCCGAATTTCCGGTAATTTTTGCAAGGAAATTTATGTATTCCGGTTGCTTAGAGCTTGTTTTTATTCAAGAATTTATTAACCGCTTCTTCCGCATTTCCGTCTACCCAAAGGTCCGGTTCAAACCCTACGTATTCTTGGAAATAATTATCCGGAAAGAAGCTGATACCGGCTCCCAACTGAATTTTTAAAGCAGAATTGGGTAGGCAGACTTGCTTATAAGCGTCTCCAAGCAAAACCCCGGCTGTGTTTGTTCCCACAATAAGAGTATTTTCTAAATTGTGAGCCATGTCCACAAACATTTCTGCCGAAGAAGCCGCATTTTTATTAACCAAAACTATCAGAAGCCTATCATTTTCAACAAATTTATCCGGTTGAGCGTTTGACTTCATGTATTGCTCGGAAATAGGCTCAAAGCCGGCTATGTCTCTAAGTTCCTCATAGGGTATGTAATACATATTTGCCGTATCTTTGCACATTTCCTTTAGATAAGAATCGTTAAGATATTTTAATGTAGAAAAATTTGTGGGGACCAAAGCCCCGGCGTATGCCATAAACCATTTAAAGGGTAAAACGCCGTTTCCGCCGTAATTATCTCTAAGGTCTACTATAAGCACAGGCTCGTTTTTATACTTTGCGGCATATTCCAAGAACAGCCTGGCCCCTGCTCCGTTTTTGGATTTATCAAAACCCATACTTCCTATGCGAATTGTGGGAATATTTCCGAAACCGGACAGAGTAACTTCTTCTCTCCCACCGTTATACGACGAATGCTTCAGGGTTTCGGAACTGCCGTCGGTATATTTTACGGTTAAGTTACCCGGGCTTTTTTCTGCCATTGTTACCGGGTGGTAGACCAAATCTCCCGATTTTGAAATAAATCTCTTAAACAACCTCTGCCAATCCGCTTTGCCGGGTATTTCGGCCACTGTCTTTCCGGATTGCTTATTTTTGTAGCCTTCATCGGTTTTTTCGAATTCCGCCGATGTATACATATGGGGTAAATAAACTTCATAAAAGGCTCTGTCATTTATTGTGAAATGCCTGTCCTTTATAAAGGAAAGATTTTTAAAGACAGAAGCATAAAAATCCTTTGCGGTAATTTGTTTATTGTTGCTGCATTCTTTAAGTATTGCGGCCTTTGCCGGGTTAAAGGTCGCATCACCGCCAAAATAATAATATCCACCGTAAGTACTGCTTAATATTTTAAACAGTACGTCCAAGTCTTCCTTCATCTGCGCCTGGGTTAAAACAGTGTTGGAATTAAAATTAACACTTCCATCATATGAATATTTGTCATGATCGGATGAAGCCCCTGCATAATTCTGTATGTACTTGTTAAAATCTATTACAGGCTTTTTAATGCTTTTATGTTCCTGGTTTACCTCACTGATAACAGAGTTAAGCAGCTCACTGCCCGAAAACCCTTGTAGCTTTTCTGCACCAAAGACAAGGCTGTTTGAAACAACGGTAAAGGCTGACGCCAACATAATGGTTTTTAAATACTTTTTCAAGATTCCGCCTCCCATGTCGAATTTACTATATTTATTTTAACATAGTGCAGTGTATTTGACAATAAACAGCAGCCTTTTGTACCATAATATTTTCAGAGCAATCAGAGCACCGGAACCTAGTAAAATAATGATAAATTACAATAGTCCCTAATATGTTAAAAAATCCCAAAAATCTGTAGGATTGGGGCTCTGCTCTCATCAATAAACAATTATCGGTTGGACAGCAAAGCAAGCAAAAACGCTACACTTTAGTCAACCTTTTCATTAAGGACACGTCATTGCCTTTGTTATCCCGAATAATGTCTGACGCCCGGTATATACATTCACAAAAAAAGTCTTAACACGGAAAATAATTCATGTTATAATAATGGTGTATATCAAATATTATTAAAGAGACGAGACGGCAATGGAGAGTGTTTATGAGAATTTTTGGCTATAAAAACAAGATTGGCAGTCCGGTTGTCAATGAAGTTATCAGTTGGACGAAAACCATACTTTTTGCCATAATCTTTGCTTTATGCATTAATAACTTTATTATGGTTAATGCGTCCGTTCCCACCGGATCAATGGAAAACACTATCATGCCCGATGACAGGATAATGGCTTTCAGACTAGCATATACTTTTTCAGACCCGGAACGACTCGATATTATTGTGTTTCGTTACCCGGACGATGAAAACACACTTTTCGTAAAGCGTATTATCGGTATGCCCGGCGATAAGGTGGACATTAAAGACGGCAAAGTTTACATTAACGACTCCCCGGAGCCTTTGGATGACTCCTTTGTAAAAGAACAGCCCAGAGGCAGTTTTGGCCCTTATCTTGTTCCGCAAAACCACTATTTTATGATGGGCGACAATCGTAACAGTTCCAAAGACTCACGTGAGTGGAAAAACACTTTTTTGAGACGAGACAAAATCTTAGGCAAAGTAATTTTCAAATACTTCCCATCATTTGAATTCCTTGCAAAATAACTCAGGTAAGAATATGTTTAAATAAGAAAGGAGATTTTATATGCCGAATATAACCAAAGACATGGTAATTTCTGATATTATTGCGTTGAACGAAGGCGTTATTCCTATTCTTATCAACGCCGGCATGCACTGCGTAGGTTGTCCCTCTGCTCAAGGCGAAACTCTCGAAGAGGCTTGCTACGTCCATAATATGCAAGTTGATAAGCTTGTTGAGGAAATTAATGCGTTCATGGCCGAATAACCTAAAGTTGGGTTATGCAAGCTTAAAGGCTCTGCTTAATTTTACCGGTATTTTAATATGGGGACAATCACCGTCGGCAGTCAGTTTGCTTTATGGGTATCCGTTTTAGTGGGTACTGTAGCGTCAAATTGAGCTGCCGATTCCTTTTTTATTACATTTTGCACGCTTTACCGCATACGTTTAACGGCAAACACCGGTTCCTTGTAATATTTCAATAAACAAAACCCACCGCAACTTATGTTAATTAAGCAACCTTACCTATTATTTTAATTTTTTATTGACAAACACCACCCTCTCTGTTACAATGGTGTTGCAATAAAATTAATGTTTCATTTATACCCATAATCAACACCCCCCTTCTCTGTATTACATATTAGAAAAATAACAACTCTACGGGGTTGTTATTTTTTATAACAAGCAAAAAAATTGTTGACATGGGACATATCCGGTGATATTCTAATTTAGATAGACTTATGGGAGTCTTTTTTTTATGTCATAAGGAATATTTTTGCATATTACCGACAATATTTAAAGAGGTGAAAAAATTGAGAACCAAAATTACCCTCGCTTGTACCGAATGCAAGCAACGCAATTACAACACCACCAAAGAAAAGAAAAACCACCCCGACAGAATGGAAACCAGCAAATATTGCAAATTCTGTAACAAACACACCACTCACAGAGAAACAAAATAATTGTAACACAAGCTTTAGGCTTTGTTGTTGCCATTTAAGGAAGTGAATTAGTGAAGGAAAACCAAAACAAATCGGATTCTTCCAAAAAAAGCAAACGCTCTTTGAAATCACTTCTTAAGGATTTTAGAGGCGAATTCAGAAAAATTATTTGGCCTTCCAAAAAAGAAATTAGCAACAAAACCTTCACGGTAATTGTTACTTCAATTATTGTAGGAATAGTAATTATGGGCTTGGATGCTATGTTTGCTTACGGGCTTGCATTCTTTACCCAAATTTTCGGAAATTAAGCCATTATAAAGGTATGACTTCCGGTTATTTTGAGGGAAGCATATTTTTGTAATATTGAGGTTGATTTTATGTCTGAAGAAGCCAAGTGGTATGTTGTTCATACCTATTCGGGTTATGAAAACAAGGTTAAGGCAAATATCGAAAAAATTATCGAAAACCGCGGTATGCAAGACCAGATTTACGAAGTGGCCGTGCCTATCCAAGACCATCTTGAGGTTAAGAACGGTCAAAAGAAAACCGTGTCTCGCAAGGTTTTTCCCGGTTATGTTTTGCTTAACATGATTATGAACGACGACACATGGTATGTAGTTCGAAATACCCGAGGAGTAACAAGTTTTGTCGGCCCCGGCTCCAAGCCCGTTGCTCTGACCGATGACGAAGTTGCCGCCATGGGTATAGAAGTAAACCGTGAAGTCATCGATATTAATATCGACGAAACGGTTCGTATTTCTTCCGGTCCTTTCGAAGGCTCGGTGGGAACCGTAAAAGAAATAAACAACAACAAACGCAGTGTCATAGTGCGTTTAAGCGTTTTCGGACGTGAAACACCCGTAGAGGTGGATTTTGACAATATCACCCGAATTTGATTTAACGTGGGAGGGTGCCATAAATATCTGCTTGCAGATATAACCACATTTTAGGAGGTGCCGTTATGGCAAAAAAAGTTTCAGGTTACGTAAAATTACAAATCGATGCCGGTAAAGCAACACCCGCTCCGCCGGTAGGCCCTGCTCTCGGTCAGCACGGTGTTAACATCATGGGCTTTTGCAAAGAGTTCAATGAACGTACTCAATCCCAAGTTGGCTTGGTAATCCCCGTAGTTATCACTATTTACCAAGACAAGAGCTTCACATTTATTACGAAAACTCCGCCGGCCGCAATTTTGCTCCTTAAAGCTTGCAAATTGGAAAAAGGCTCAGGCGTTCCCAATAAAAACAAAATCGGAACCATCACCAGAGACGAAGTTCGCAAAATCGCCGAACAAAAAATGCCCGACCTTAACGCAGCCAGCATAGAATCCGCTACAAGCATGATAGCCGGTACCGCTCGTTCTATGGGTATCGTTGTTGTTGACTGATAGTTTAATATTATAAATATTATTTTGGAAAAGGTATTTTTCGCAAGTCTGTGGGAGGGAATAATTTTAGCCGGATTTATTAAAACCGCCTAAAATTTCAAATCTCCCGATAATACCACACAAGGAGGATTAATTAATGAAACGAGGAAAACGTTACTTAGAAAAAGCAAAGCTCGTTGACAATACAACTTTATACGATGCGGCTACCGCTATAGATTTGGTACAAAAAACTTCAACAGCAAAATTTGACGAAACCGTCGAAGCCCACATCCGTCTCGGTGTAGACTCCAGACACGCAGACCAGCAAGTCCGCGGTGCTGTTGTTTTACCCCACGGTACAGGTAAAACCGTTCGCGTTTTGGTATTCGCCAAAGGCGAAAAAGCAACGGAAGCTGAAGCTGCCGGTGCAGACTTTGTAGGTGCTGATGAATTGGTTACCAGAATCCAAAACGATAACTGGTTCGATTATGATGTAGTAGTTGCAACTCCCGACATGATGGGCGTTGTCGGTCGTCTCGGTCGTGTTCTGGGTCCCAAAGGCTTAATGCCCAACCCCAAAGCCGGCACAGTTACCATGGACGTAGCCAAAGCTATCGCCGAAATCAAAGCCGGTAAAATCGAATATCGTCTCGATAAAACCAACATTATTCACGTTCCCATCGGTAAAGTTTCATTCGGTACCGAAAAATTGTCTGACAACTTCCAAACCCTTATGAGCGCTGTTATCAAAGCAAAACCCTCAGCAGCAAAAGGACAATACCTTAAATCCGTTGTTCTTTCCGCAACCATGGGCCCCGGAATCAAAGTCAACCCCACAAAAATCAGCGAATAATATTCATAACTGATTTTTAACCCATAAGTATGCAAAAATATTCATTATATATTCCTTATTTAAAACCATAATCACAATCGGTGTCGGTTGTAACATTCAACCGACACCTTTCTTTTATACAATGTGAAATAAACATAAAACATTTCCTCATTATTTTAGACTTTTTAAAAAAGTCTTTTTGAAAGGGGTTTGGGGAAAACTTTTTCTTCAGAAAAAGTTTTCCCCAAGGTTTTAATGTCTTTTTAATTTTTTTCTTGCATTTATATACACTATGTGCTAAAATCTATGCCGTATATCACACACAGCCTGACTACAAGGTGCTTTAAATTGCTACCTATACTTTCGATTCAACACCGGGCTGTGGAGGAAAAAACCTTGGAGGTGCGCAATGGGCGTAATATCAATGAAACAACTTTTAGAAGCCGGGGTACACTTTGGTCATCAAACCAGACGTTGGAACCCTAAAATGGCTGAGTACATTTTTGCAGAACGTAACGGTATCTATATTATCGACCTGCAAAAAACAGTTAAAAAAGTAGAAGAAGCTTACTATGCAGTAGCTGACATCGTTAAAAACGGCGGTACCGTTCTTTTCGTCGGTACAAAAAAACAAGCTCAAGAATCCATCCGTGAAGAAGCAGAACGTTGCGGTATGTACTACGTAAACGAACGCTGGTTGGGCGGTATGCTTACCAACTTCAAAACCATCCAAACTCGTATCCAAAGATTACTCCAATTGGAAGAAATGCAAGAAAGCGGAGACCTTGATCGCCGTCCCAAAAAAGAAGTTGCTAAACTTCTTCATGAAAAAGAAAAACTTGACCGCAACATCGGCGGTATCAAAAATATGAAAGAGTTACCCGACGTACTCTTTATCGTTGACCCTCGCAAAGAACACATCGCTATCCTTGAAGCTCACAACTTGGGTATTCCGATAGTTGCCATCGTTGACACGAACTGTGACCCCGATGAAGTAGACTTCGTAATCCCCGGCAACGACGACGCTATCCGTGCAGTTAAATTAATTGCAGGCAAAATCGCTGATGCCGTTGTAGAAGTAAGACAAGGCGCACAACAAGAAACATCTTCCGAAAACAACGAAGCAGAAGCTTCCGTTAAAGAAGACTTGGGTGTTTAATATAAAACCGAACGGCTTTCCCGAAACTTAAAATAGCGCTTCGGGGAGAAAACTCCTTAAAAGTTTTCTCCCCAAGGTCTATTTGCTTTGTTTTTTGGGAATTATTCAATTGTTCTATTATCCGTTAATCGGAATTTATTGGGAGGAATAATAATGGCTGTAACAGCAGCGTTAGTTAAAGAATTACGCGAAATTTCAGGCGCAGGTATGGTTGATTGCAAAAATGCACTCACAGAAACCAACGGCGACTTGGAAAAAGCTATTGAAGTATTAAGAGAAAAAGGTCTTGCGGCAGCGGCTAAAAAAGCCGGTCGTATTGCTTCCGAAGGTCTCTGCTACGCATACATCACCGATGACAACAAAACAGGCGTTTTGGTTGAAATTAACTCCGAAACTGACTTCGTTGCAAAAAATCAAGAATTCAAAAACTACGTTCATGCAGTTGCTTTGCAAGTTTCCAAATCCAAAGCAGCAACTATGGAAGAACTTCTTGAAGAAAAATGGATTGAAGACGAAAACATCACCGTTAAAGAAGCTCTTTCTCAAAAAATCGCTGTTATCGGCGAAAACCTCAGCATCCGTCGTTTTGAACGCTTCGAAAAAACCGAAGACGGTGCCATCGTTTCCTACATCCACGGCGGCGGCAAAGTTGCTGTTATGTTGAAACTTGCTTCCGGAGCTGCTTTAGATCAACTTGAAGAAGCCGGCAAAAACGTTTGTATGCAAATTGCGGCTATGAGCCCTAAATTTATCGACAAATCCGACGTTCCTCAAGAATTTATCGATAAAGAAAAAGAAATCCTTACTCAACAAGCATTAAACGAAGGCAAGCCCGCCAACATCGTTGAAAAAATGATTATCGGCAGACTTAACAAAGAGTTGAAAGATTTCTGCTTACTGGAACAAGAATACGTTAAAGATTCAGAACACACCATCGCAAGCTACCTTAAATCCGTAGGCGATATCACCATTAAACAATTCGTTCGTTTCGAAACCGGCGAAGGTCTTGAAAAGAAAGAAGAAAACTTTGCAGAAGAAGTTAGCAAAGTTATGAATAAATAATAATAAACATACAGACTCCTTTAATGGAGTCTTTTTTATCAGTAGTTCCCTTTTAAAACAGAGCTTTTTTGTATCATATTTCAAATAATTTCTGCAATCGCTTTCATTATTTGAAATATATGCTCGATTTTGTTCGACAGATAATAAATTTCTGTATTAATAGGACGTTTTTACGGCTTTTTTCTTTGCGGATTTACCCCAACCGGTCGATAAAAAACTCTGGTATTTTTGATATATGTATGTTATATTAAATATATGTGTTTTTCTCATAATACCGACTGACAGTAATACTTTTTTGCCGGAGCGAAACTCTTTCTGCCCCGGCAAATATATCAGTCTTTAATCATCATTAGTATGAAACTAACAAAAACCGGAAATATTATAATAGGAAGGTATTTCCGTTTTTTGCTTTGCAGTTGAACAAGTGTCATTTGAAAATATTTGCTTTCAAATGACACTTTAGTGACCTCTTTTGTTTTTCCTAATCTTCTGATTCGAAAAAACTCAATTAATTTCTAAGGTGTGGTAACTTGTTCAAACGAGTTGTTATAAAAATTAGCGGTGAAATGCTTGGAGACGGCTTCAAGCAACCCTTTGACAAAGCAGTATCGGATAAATTGGTAGGAGAAGTAAAAGAACTGCTGGATAACGGCGTGGAAGTCTCTCTTGTAGTAGGCGGCGGTAATTTTTGGCGCGGCAGAGAAAATCCCGAGTTGGACAGCGTTAAAACTCATCAAATCGGTATGTTGGCAACAATTATGAACGGCATTTACTTAAGTGAAGCCTTCAGATTGAATAATGTGCCGGCTCTGGTTATGACTCCCTTTGACGTTAACGAATTTACCCAACGTTTTAACAGAGACAAAGCCCTGCAACTTATGAAATCCGGCACGGTTTTGATTTTTGCCGGCGGTACCGGTCATCCTTTCTTCTCCACAGACACTATCGTTGGATTACGTGCGGTAGAGTTGGACGTAGACGCTATTTTGTTCGCCAAAAATATAGACGGTATTTTCCAATGCGACCCCAAAAAGAATCCGGAAGCAAAAAAATACAAAAGTGTTACATACAAAACCATAATCCAAAATTCCCTTGAATTTGCGGATATTTCGGCTATCAGCCTAATTAATCAATCCGGTAAGAGCATTCCCTGTGTTGTTTTTAATCTAGCGAAACCCAAGTGCATTGTTACAGCCTGTAAAAACAATGATGAGATATATGCAATTGGCGGTACAAAAGTTGAACATGGAATTGAGGAGGAATATTATGTCTGATCGAACCAATGCATATGAAAGCAAAATGAAAAAATCCTTAGCCAGCCTGGAAACAGAACTTAACACCATTCGTGCGGGCAGAGCAAACCCACACGTTCTTGACAAACTTATGGTGGACTACTACGGCACACCTACCCCGGTAGCCCAAGTAGGCAACATTACCGTCCCCGAAGCTCGCTTACTTCAAATCCAACCCTGGGATTCTAACCTTTTAAAAGCCATAGAAAAAGCCATTTCCGCCTCGGACATAGGCATTAACCCCACCAACGACGGCAAGGTTATAAGATTGGTTTTCCCGGAACTCACAGAAGAACGCCGTAAAGCCTTAACCAAAGAAACCAAGAAAAAAGGTGAAGATACAAAAGTTGCTCTCAGAAATGTTCGCAGAGATGCTTTGGATGAGTATAAAAAACTTAAAAAGAAAAGCGAAATAACCGAGGACGAACTTAAAGATTTGGAAGAAAAAATGCAAAAAATAACCGACAAATATATAGCCGAAATAGATAAGACAGTTGACGCTAAAAACAAGGAAATCATGTCCATATAAACTAACCGGCAGATTAAGATTGGGTTTAACCACAATATACCCTTTTCAATGTTAAAGTCTTTTTGAAAGGGGTTTGGGGAAAACTTTTTCTTCAGAAAAAGTTTTCCCCAAGGTCTTAATCTTTCCCGGAAGATAACGTTTATTTTAAATTTTAATAGGGAGTGTTGTAATGGCAACCCATGGAACAGAATCAATAATATTCGACTCTATAAAAATAGGCTTGGCATCACCGGAAAAAATCCGGGAATGGTCACGAGGCGAAGTTAAAAAACCGGAAACCATAAATTACAGAACTCTCAAACCGGAACGTGACGGTCTTTTTTGTGAGCGAATCTTCGGACCCAACAAAGACTGGGAATGTCATTGTGGAAAATACAAAAGAATCCGTTACAAAGGCGTAGTTTGCGACCGTTGCGGCGTTGAAGTTACAAAATCCAAAGTTCGCCGTGAGCGTATGGGCCACATCGAGCTTGCGGCTCCTGTTTCTCATATTTGGTACTTTAGGGGTATACCCAGCCGTATGGGCCTTATCCTTGCCATGTCGCCACGTTCTTTGGAAAAAGTGCTGTATTTTGCTTCTTATATTGTACTTGACCCGGGCGACACCCTGCTTCAATACAAACAACTTTTAACCGAAAAAGAATACAGAGAAGCTCTTGAAAAATACGGCAACACCTTCCGTGTAGGTATGGGTGCCGAATCCATAAAAGAAGTTCTTCAAAATATAGACCTTGAAACCGAAAGCAGAGAGTTAAAAGCCGCTTTAAAAGACACTACCGGTCAAAAACGTGTACGTTATATAAAGAAATTGGAAGTTATCGAATCTTTCAGAGTATCCGGCAATCACCCCGAATGGATGATTTTGGATACCATCCCGGTTATTCCTCCGGATTTGCGTCCTATGGTTCAATTGGACGGCGGACGTTTCGCAACCTCCGACTTGAACGACTTGTACAGACGTGTTATCAACCGTAACAACCGTTTGAAACGCCTTCTGGACTTAGGCGCTCCTGACATTATCGTTCGTAACGAAAAACGTATGCTCCAAGAAGCCGTAGACGCCCTGATAGACAACGGCCGCCGTGGTCGTGCGGTAACCGGCCCGGGTAACCGTGCTTTAAAATCCTTGTCCGACTTATTAAAGGGTAAACAAGGCCGTTTCAGGCAAAACCTTTTGGGTAAACGTGTTGACTACTCCGGCCGTTCGGTTATCGTAGTAGGCCCGGATTTGAAAATCTTCCAATGCGGTCTGCCCAAGGAAATGGCTATAGAATTGTTTAAGCCTTTTGTTATGAAAAAACTGGTTCATGCCGGTCTGGCTCATAACATAAAATCAGCAAAACGTATGGTTGAACGCTTGCAGCCCGAGGTTTGGGACGTTCTCGAGGACGTTATTAAGGAACATCCGGTTATGCTGAACCGTGCGCCTACGCTCCATAGATTGGGTATCCAGGCTTTCGAACCTGTTTTGGTTGAAGGTCGTGCGCTTAAACTTCATCCCCTGGTTTGTACAGCTTACAATGCCGACTTTGACGGTGACCAAATGGCGGTTCACGTTCCCTTGTCGGTAGAAGCTCAAGCAGAATGTCGTTTCTTGCTTTTGGCTCCCAACAACCTTTTGAAACCTTCCGACGGCGCTCCCGTTACCGTTCCTTCACAGGATATGGTTTTGGGTATTTACTACCTCACCATACAAAAAGACGGTGAAATGGGCGAAGGTAAAATCTTCAAAGATGAACGTGAAGCTATTCTTGCATACGAAAACGGCATAATTTCTTTGCACGCAAGAATCAAGGTTCGTCGAACCAAAGTAATTAACGGCAAAACCGTAACCGGACTGGTTGACTCAACCGTAGGACGTGTAATCTTCAACGAAGCTATTCCTCAAGACATAGGCTTCGCCTCAAGAGAAACAGACGAAGATATGCTTGCCTACGAAATCGACTTCCTCTGCGATAAAAAAGCTTTGGGTAAAATCATCACTCGTTGTATTAATAAACACGGCTCAACTTATACCGCTCAAGCTTTGGACAATATTAAAAAGCTGGGCTTTAAATACTCTACCAGAGGTGCAATCACCGTTTCCGTTTCCGACATGGAAATTCCTTCGGAAAAACAAAGCTTCTTGGAAGAAGCGGAATCTACCGTTGACAATATTTCAAAAATGTTCCGCCGTGGTCTTATGACTGACGAGGAACGTCACGAAAAAGTAATAGAAGCTTGGAACTTGGCTACAGAAAAAATCACCACAGCCTTGATTAACGGTCTTGACAAATACAACAACATCTTTATGATGGCTAACTCCGGCGCCCGTGGTTCTAACAACCAGATTAAACAGCTGGCAGGTATGCGTGGACTTATGGCGTCACCCTCCGGTCGTATTTCGGAAATTCCCATTAAGTCCAACTTCCGTGAAGGTCTCTCCGTGCTTGACTACTTTACCTCCGCTCACGGCGCTCGTAAAGGTCTTGCGGATACAGCCTTGCGTACAGCCGACTCCGGTTACCTTACACGCCGTTTGGTTGACGTTTCCCAAGACATTATCATCAGAGAATGGGATTGTGTTGGAGAAGAAGACGAAAAACCCGGTATGTGGGTATCCGCCTTTAAAGACGGCAACGAAATCATAGAGCCTCTTTCCGACCGTATCAGAGGACGTTGGTCTATTCTCGATATAATCGACCCCAACACCAACGAAATCATCGTACCTGCCGACAGTTTGGTTACTTCCGACCAGGCTGACAAAGTTGAAAAAGCCGGTATAGAAAAGGTTCTTATTCGTACAATTCTTACCTGCCGTTGCAGAGTTGGTCTTTGCTCTAAATGTTACGGCGCAAACATGGCTTCCAGCCGCATAGTAAGAATCGGCGAATCCGTAGGTATCATTGCGGCTCAATCCATTGGTGAACCCGGTACTCAGCTTACAATGCGTACCTTCCATACCGGCGGTATCGCCAGTAACGAAGATATTACCCAAGGTTTGCCTCGTGTTGAGGAATTATTTGAAGCACGTAAACCCAAGGGTCTTGCAATAATCGCTGAATTCGGCGGAACCGTTACCGTTAACGATACCAAAAAGAAACGTGAAGTTATCATAACCAACTCCGAAACAGGCGAATCCAAGGAATACTTAATTCCCTACGGCTCCAGAATCAAGGTTTACAACAACGACATTGTTGAAGCCGGTGACGAATTAACCGAAGGTTCCGTTTACCCACACGATATACTGAAAATCAAAGGCTTGCGTGGCGTTCAAGACTATATGCTCCAAGAGGTACAACGAGTTTACCGCTTGCAGGGTGTTGATATTAACGACAAGCATATCGAAGTTATCGTTCGCCAAATGCTTAAACGTGTTCGCATTGAGGAAAACGGCGACGCCGACCTATTACCCGGTAGCCTTATAGACTGGTTGGAATTCGAAGAAATCAATAAAGAAATGGAACTTGAAGGCAAGCAACCTGCGGTAGGCTCCAGAGTGCTTTTGGGTATCACCAAGGCTTCTCTTGCCACCGATTCCTTCCTTTCCGCCGCTTCCTTCCAAGAAACCACCCGTGTTCTTACGGAAGCAGCCATCAAAGGCAAAATCGACCCGCTTATCGGCTTGAAAGAAAACGTAATCATCGGTAAGTTAATCCCTGCCGGAACCGGTATGCAAACTTACAGAAAAATAGACGTAATACCCAACGAACAATCTTATTCATAATCATTTCACATAATGTGGGGATAACTTTTTGAGTTATCCCCTTACTATCCGACTGCTTTAAACCTTTCTATCGCTCGTGGTTTTATGAAAGCAGAAATTAACTAACGCTAATCCTTAATTATATATGATTTATAGAATAAAACTAAAGATTTTAATATTAAAGTCTTTTTTAAGGGAGTTTGAGGGAAATTTTTTCTTCAGATAAAATTTCCTTCAAGGTTTTATTCTTTTTATCTGTTAAGCCTTATCCGGGATTAGTACTACATACACGAGGTGCAATATGAAACTCAACGCAAGCTTTAATCCCTTTGACGGATTAACTGCCATATCAAACGTCTTTATAGACAATTATTTCGGTTCGGTTAACCCTACGTACATTATGGTGTATTTGTATCTTTACAGGCACAGCCTTAGCGGTATGCCTGAAATGCAACAGGTCAGCCGAGATTTAAACCTACTGGAATCCGACATAGTTAACAGCTTGCGGTTTTGGCATAAGGAAGGAATAATTCGCTTAAATGAAACCGGCGGTATTGAAGTTGAGTTTTTACCCATAGAACCAAAAGAACCCGAAAACGAGCCTACCCGAATAATAATGCAGTCCAGACCCCAATATTCCGTAATGGAACTGGAGATTTACAAATCCGAAAGCACTGAAATAAGCCGGCTTTTCTCCGTAGCGGAGCAAGCCATGGGCAAATATTTAACCTCCAATGATTTGTCTGTTCTTTTTGGGCTGTATGATTGGTTAAGATTGCCTTTGAAAGTAATCGAACTGCTTTTGGAATATTCTGCGGAAAACGGTCACAGAAATATTCGTTACATAGAAAAAGTCGGCATAGATTGGGCAGAAAACGGAATAGATACCGTAGAAAAAGCCCAAGAATACATAAAAATGTTCAATGTAGAATACCAATCCATTCTGAAAGCTTACGGTCAAAGCGGCAGAACCGCCACACCGGCAGAAATCAAATACATGAAAAAATGGCTGAAAACCTTTGAAACGCCTTTGGAAATCGTACTTGAGGCCTGCGACCGCACCATACTTCAAACGGGACAGGCAAAACTTTCTTATACGGACAAAATTTTAACCGAATGGCATGAAAAAGGCATAAAAACCTTGGAACAGGTGAAACTGGACCAAGAGGAATTTATTAAGTCACGTAAAAAAGACCGTGATAATCCCGCTCCGGCAAAGAAAGCCGTTGCCAAACCCAATCGCTTTGTTAATTTTAAGCAAAGGGAATGGGATTACAACAAGATAGAAGAACTGGAACGAAAATATTTACAGGACAGTATAGGTGACTCAGTATCCAAATAGTCACAGGGAGAATTTATGTACGAAGCTGTATACAAAAAGGTTATGCGTGAATACGAACAAAAACGTGTAGCCGCCAACCGCAAAATAGCCAAACACAACGCCGAAATTTACAAAAAAGTCCCGGAAATCCAAGAAATAGACCGTCGGCTTACGGAACTTGCCATAGGTATTTCCAAGCAAATTTTGTCCCAATCCAAAGACACTCAAGAGCTGGTTTTGGACTTAAAGTCCAAAATAGAGAACCTAAATGCCATGAAACGGGATTTGCTCAAGGAAAACCGCCTTACGCAGCTTTCCGCAGGTTTGTGGGAATGCGAAAACTGCAAGGATACCGGCTATATAGCAGACAAAAAATGCCTCTGCTTAAAGCAAAGGCTAATCGATAACTACTATGAATTGTCCAATATAAAAGAAGTAATGAAATCGGAAAACTTCGATACCTTTGATTTCAGGTATTATTCCGAAGAAACCGACCCGAAAAACGGGCTTTCTCCCAGGGCAAATATGCAACTTATCTACGCAAGCTGCATGGATTTTGTAACCGGCGGCGAGGGTAATCTGTTGTTTTACGGAGAAACCGGTCTGGGCAAAACCTTCCTATGCAACTGCATTGCCAAGGATATGTTGGACAAAGAAAAAACGGTACTGTACGTAACAGCACCGAGAATGTTCAAAAAAATAGAAGATTATCGTTTTAACCGTGATGAAATGCCGGACGCAAACCAACAGACAGAATTGATTTTCCAAGTTGATTTGCTTATTATTGATGACTTAGGCTCGGAGTTTTCCACGGTAGTTACCAACACCGAGTTGTTTAATATTATAAACTCCCGGTTATTGGAAAAACGCCCTACGGTTATTTCCACCAATCTAAACCTTACCGATTTTCAAAGCCAATATTCAGACCGTATAGTGTCCCGGCTTTTCGGTAATTACAAATTGCTGAGATTTTTCGGCGACGATATAAGAGTTAAAAAGAAGTTGGGAGCCTACAAATAATCCGTTATTGGGATTAGTGTCCGCAGCAACCTGAAATGTCACCCTGACGTTCCATGGTTATGTGAGGTATCCCAACTTCGTCATATACATCGGAAATTTGCTTAAAGCCCACTCTTTCGTAAAATTCCTTGCAATATAATTGGGCATGGATGGATTGGGTTTCGGCACCGGCGTCAAAAGCCTTTCTTATCAACATACGAATAACCAAATCGCCTATTCCGTCACCTCTGAATTCCTTTAAAACAGCGATTCTTCCCAGAACCGCCCTTTTGTTTTCCTCCAAAAGCACTCTGCCCGTAGCCATAGGGACTTTTCCGTCATACACTATCAAATGCATGGCTACCGCATCTAAATCGTCAAATTCCTCTTCACGGCATATGTTTTGCTCTTCCACAAACACCTTTTCACGAATGTAAAACGGGTCTTTTAAATCGTCTTTAGCTGAAAGCCAACTTGTCTTAATCATTTGCAATTTTCTCCTTGCGTCTAAAATTCAAGCAATGTTTTCAAAACTTGCTAAGTTGTAATAAATGCATTGTTGTTTTTGTCTATTTCCACGTTTAAACCCAATACTTTTATAAAAAAGTAAGAGGATACATATGTGCTGCCGTCAGCCACAAGAATTTTGTAATTCTTATTAAGCTTCTTTGTTGACAGGTAATAAGAAAAATCTCCCTTTATCAACAAAACCAAGTTGTCCTTAGCTTCCCAACCTACCAAATAGCCCAAAGATTCACAGGTGGCTCTAAGCGGCAGATAAAGAACGCCGTCACTGCCCAAAACTGTCTTGGGTGCAATGGCTTTGTCGTTTACGGAAACTGTGTTTCTGGTAATGACCTTAACTCCGTCCGGCAAAGAAATCATTCTTTTAAGCAAATCGTCATTCTTTGCATTGGTAAGCAGAGTATCAAACAGACGCATATCCGTAACACCTTTTAGCGGATTATCTTCTGCACAGGAAACGGCAAAAACATGATCCTCTGTTTCTTTCAGCTTACGCATTTTTCCGCTTTCTCGCCAATATTTGTTGTCATACACGTGAAAACTTAAAAAATAAACAGGCTTTGTAAGCTTATCCAAAGGCTCATAGTAAAAATTAATCTTTTCCACCAAGCCCTTGCTGTCGTTATTTTGCTCATATTCACCTATTAAATAGCCTGACCACAACGACGGAAGAATCAAAGTATAGGGTGCTTTACGCCCCACAATTTTACCTTTTTTTAAATCCAACCGGTTAACTGAACTTAAATCTATATTGGAAGCAAAAGACATATGATTAAATAATAATGCAAACATTATCGTGAACAACGCATACCTATGCATTTTCACAAATACCACCTCAAAACTGTCACTTATGTAAATCTCGAAATAAAAATATTACAGAGGAAACTCCTGTTAAACACATTTTTTCCGAGTATACCAAACCGTATGTCATAAAACATCATTAAATAATTATATAATTCTTACAAAGTTTTGTCAAAAGAATTTGTCAGTCTATAAAAATTTTGAAATAAAATTTTCTGAAAAGGCAGAAAATCAAGCTTTTTAAACATACCTACTTATGACTAAGTATTTAGCAATTTCGTTAATTATTGTTTCCGGTTCAAAAAAATGTCATAACATCATAACAGGCGTATTATATGAAAATAATATTCTGTTTTTGCGGTATTTTCAGTGTTTTCTGTCTAAATTAAAATATTGACGTCTGCATAATTTCCGGTAAAATATTCTATAAATACGCTGCGGAATATTATTATCCCATAAAAATAAAATAAAATTAACAGTATATTTAATGAATCTTAACAGACTGCGCCCTGCTATGACTTGCCTAGAGGCAAGCCTTTGTGTTATAATATAAATCAAAGTGAGAATGAATCTAACCAATGGGCTGATTTCAAGCACTGTTGTACTTACTTTGACTCTGAATAAACAATAACTGCTCATGCATTAATGAATTAATCATAAAAGCCCATCATTTGGGTTTAAAACCATGTTTAGGCAAAATCAACCGGACATAATGTTTTATATTGTGCATATTAGGCAAAAATATGTAATGGTATGAAACTCGGAGTAATTTTGATTTCTCTGTAACAATTATTTATATCTTAAAATGGTTTTACCGGGCAATCTTTAACATGTTGGAACCGGCTTTCAATTGTGTTAACCAATTACTCTAATTTCATTTGACAAGGTGGTATTACGTGTGATAACGATAAATATGATGTCTTCTGCAACCAAGGTAAAAAGTCAGGGCGTGGGTTCTGCTTTTATGGAACATTTTGCTTTGATGAAAAAACTAGACAAGAGTTTCGAGGTTTTATATAACCATAAAAAGAAAAAGCGGTTCGACATTGTCCACTACCACACCATAGACCCTGCTCATTATCTTAAAGTGATGATGGAGCGTAAAAAAACCGTTTCTGTGGCATCAGTGCATTTTTTGCCCGAGACTTTGGAAAAAAGCATACAGCTTCCTTGGTTATTTAAAAAAGTGCTGTACAAATATTTAATACATTTTTACAAATCCATGGACAACCTTGTGGTTGTAAACCCCGTTTTTATTGACAAATTGGAAATGTACGGCGTGGATCCCTATAAGGTTAAGTATATCCCCAACTTTGTTTCGTTTAAAAATTTCTTTCCTTTGTCCGAAGAGGAAAAACTTAAAGAACGTGAAGCCATGGGCATAGACAAAGATGCTTTCGTGGTTTTATCCGTAGGACAAATGCAGACCCGTAAAGGTATATTCGACTTTATAGAGCTTGCAAGAACCATGCCTCACGTACAATTTATGTGGGCCGGTGATTTCAGCTTTAAATTTATCAGCGACGGCTATACCGAAATTAAAGAAGCCCTGAATAATCTGCCGCCGAATGTGTTGCTTTTGGGTAACGTACCAAGGGAGCGTATGAATATAGTATATAATACGGCTAATGTAATGCTCCTGCCATCTTTTGACGAGTTGTTTCCCATGGCTATTTTAGAGGCTATGAGCTGCAACGTACCCATACTTTTGCGTGATTTGGACATCTACCCCGCTATTCTTTTTGATTTCTATGCAAAAGGAAAAAATATTCAGGAATTTAAAGACGTAATTGATCAAATGATAGATGATGAAGATTATTATACCCAATGTTGCGACGGAAGTCGCAGAGGACGTGAATTTTATTCCGAGGAAAATGTTGCCAATCTCTGGGTACAGTATTATAATCACTTAAAAGATGTGTCTGAAAGAAAAGTTCCTTCCAAATGTAGATAATTATTAAATTTCTTCACCACAATTATTGTTTCACTCAAAATATTCTGCTTTTTCAATAGTGGTGTGTTTTGGGGGCCTAACAGTCCCCAAGGTTCTTGCAATCAGTTTCGATTTTATATGCAGAATGAGAAAGGGCAGTAAAGTGAAAAAATATAGGTTTAACATTATTTTTTGTTTGGTTTCAATACTTTTTCTGGTAGTTTATATTTTAATGATAGACGCTTCAGAGGAGAAATTTGCCTGGCTTTTACAAAACTTACACTTCGGCTGGATATTGTTCGGCGTAGGCAGTTTGTTGGCATATTTATGGTTGGACAGTTTTATACTACATATATTTATCAAAAAGATGCACCGGCAACAACCTTTCGTTAATTCTGCAAGGGTTTCTTTGATAGGTCAGTATTTTAATTGTATCACTCCATTTGCCAGCGGCGGGCAACCCATGCAAGCCTATGCTCTTTGCTCTGACGGTATACCCTTGAGTATTGCCAGCACCGCTTTATTATCAAAATTTATAATTTTTCAAGCGGCCCTGGTTGTGTTGACCCTGTTTTGCTTAATAGTAAAATTCAACTTTTTTGTAACGGAAATAAGCTCATTTGTTATGACTGCAATTATCGGCTTCGCAGTCAACTTTTTTGTGCTTTTCCTGTTGATTTCCGTGGGAATATTCCCGTCGTTTACAAAGAAATTAATGTTTTTTTGTATTAAATGCATCAAAAGATTTAAGCTGACAAAATTCATAAAACGAGACTTGGATAACGTGGACGACCTAATTGTAAAAATCAACGATTTCCACGCCCAATTTCAATATGTACGAAAAAATGTGGCTCTGGGATTATATTCCGGGGTACTGTCCCTGATTCAATTAATTTTCTTTTTCCTTATACCATATGCAATATACCGCAGCTTGGGGTTATACTCCGACGACATTCTTTCCATAATTTCCGGTGCTGCGTTCGTTATGCTGATTTCGGCTTTTATTCCCATACCGGGTACGGTGGGTGTATCGGAAGGTAGTTTCTTCTTACTGTTTAACATATTTTTTCAAAATCATCTTATTTCGTTTGCCGTCTTGATTTGGCGAATAATTACCTTTGTTTTGCCCTTGATTTTAGGTGCAAGCGCTGTTATGATTAAGACCAAGAAAACAAAAATTTTAATTACCGAGGACTCTTAATCCCTTACGTAAAGTGTGTTGATTAGGTGCATTACTGTGCATTGAATTAATGCACTTTTATTTTCGGTATAGGGTCTTTTTTGTATATTATAACAAAAAAGGGGAATACTCACAGATGGCTTACAGACAAAGCCAAGGGCTCCGAGGCAGCACCTTTGAGGAATTAATTAATCTTACAAATGATTTATACAGACATCACAATTTGGCCTTGGTACAAAAAATTCCTACGGCCATAACACCGGTAAAGTTGAACCCGGAAAACCGAACCATATCATTAGCATATTTTTCCCAAAAAAGCACCGTAGACTACATAGGGGTAGCACAGGGTATACCTATTTGTTTTGATGCCAAAGAGGTAAGCGGAAACAGACTGCCGCTTAAAAATATTCATAAGCATCAGCTGGAATTTATGTTGGATTTTCAATCCCAAAAGGGAATAGCCTTTCTGTTGGTTTCATTTTCCGATTATAACCGGATTTTTTTCCTTCCGGTTAACGACTTAAATTCATACATGGAACAATCAGAAAAAGGCGGCAGAAAATCCATACCTTACACAGCCTTTGACTGCGAATATTCGGTTCCTGCCGAAAACGGATTTTTGGTTCACTATTTGGTTTGTATAAATACATACTTGAATAAATCATAATTGCATATAACTACTCGGTAGCAGATAACCACGTACTGACGTTTATGAGATTTACGATTCTAATAAATCTAAAATTATTAAAACAGCGGGGGAGAAAGGAAATGAACCGTGAAATTAAGCAGATTCTTACTGATTTGTTCTGCCCTTTGTTTATTGTCCGGGTGCAGCTATGATATTCCCGTTCAACAACAAGCAAAACTTGCGGAAATAACCCCTGTCAGCGTGACCGTTTCGAAGTTTGATAATTTGCCGGAATATTCCCTGTATGTGGAGAAACGAGGAAATACCCTGTCCCTATACGAGCCAAAGGCCGGTTGTTATATTGGTGCAGGCATTTTGTTTAACAAAATTGTAGACCGTGATATAGAAACTTTTGAAAAGCTTACGGGGAAAAGCCACGCTATGTATTATTATCCCTTGCAGTATAATGAGGAATTTCCCTTAAACTGGCTATTGAGCTGTATATCCCATTTAAAAACACCGCTCATAGAGCTGCAACTTCCTCAAGAGCCGGATTTTGACCCTTTGTATATAGAAAACTTAGCGAAGCAATTCGGCGATTTTTATATTCCTGTATTTATACAGATTACTGTGGACAGAAACTACGGTGCTGAAAATTTCCAAAAATTTTATAAAGCGGTTCGGGAAGCCTTCTCCGCTTATGCCGGCAATTGTGCCTTTGTATGGTCGGTAACGGGCAGTGATTCTTTGGACTATGAAGCCTACTACCCCGGCGATGAATTTGTAGATTGGATAGGAATGGACTTGCTGCTTAATGCCGAAGCTAACCAGCAGGATTTGATTAATGCTTTAAATTGTTTCTACTACAGCTTTCAAAATAAAAAACCGCTTATGCTGACAAAATTGGGTATCAGTCATTTAAGTTCCCAAAATTATACTTACCGTACAGACAAAACAGCCGAACTACTTGATACCGTCTTTAATAAAGTCATAACCTCTTATCCGGAAATTAAGGCCCTATGCTACATGGATTACAACAGTATACTGTTTTCCGGCACTGAAAACTATACGGTAACAGATGAGGAAAGTCTGCTTTCTTCTTATTCCTCGGGAATTTCTCAATCGGGTTACTTGTCTGAAACAGATATGTTTTCAACAGGCGACAATATCATTAAATACCACCTTTCTCCTTTTCCGGCGTATTTCAAGGATAACAAACTTTATATCCCGGAAAATGCGGTTTTATTTAACTTAAATTACTTCGATAGTAACGTTTTTAATGATAGTGCAACTATAAACAACCAAAAATTTTATGTTTTTGATTTATTTAACAATTCTGTATTAAATATTGACGTAAACGAAAATAACAAATCCGTAACAATAAATCTGAAAAATGATTATCAGCAAGCAAGTATGTCATCAACACAGTAAATAATAAAAAGTTCCCGGGGCTGTAAGCTTAAATGCATGGTACAACCCGGGAACTCTTTTTATTTTTTTGTTTCATGCCTCATCAAATATTACCTGTATACATTTTTTATAGCTTATTGTATAATCTTTTTATCGTAATAAATTTAGTTTTATTATTTTTACTTTCGAAACTACGGGGGAGGTTTCTATGTTACAGTTTGAATCTGTTCAAGTTAATGCCAAACAAGTTATTAATGTGGTCTGTAACGCCTGCGGTAATCCTATACCCCAATCATCCGGCGGTAAGGTGCATGACTTCCTTTCCGTAAACAAAAACTGGGGCTATTTATCCCCGTACGACGGCGAAAACCATTCCTTTGAAATTTGCCCGGACTGTTATCAAAAATTTTTAGACAGTTTTGTTGTTCCCGCAGCTGTAAATTCAAACAATGTTTTGATTTAGTATATTATTTTTACAGATAACCCAAAACCACCAAACAGGTGGTTTTTTTATTTTTAAATGTAATTGGAATATTTTAGCAAAATTTGGTTTTCCTCAGTCTACACGAATATCTTC